>JAIXHM010000196.1 GCA_030145825.1 Flavobacterium sp. | reverse complement strand
TTATTTCAGGAAGATCAAGAGGTTACATTAATTATTTTGGTTTATCTAGAATTACATTCAGAGAAATGGCACATAAAGGCCTTTTGCCTGGTGTTAAAAAAGCTAGCTGGTAATAGGAGTTATAAAATGAACACAGATCCAATATCAGATTTTTTAACTAGAATACGAAATGCTAACTTAGTTGGGAAAACTAATGTAAAAATTCCCTACTCAAATATAAAATCCAATATAGCTAATATCTTAAAAGAAGAAGGATTTATCACAAACTATCAAGTTGAATCTGAGGATACGATTAAAAATTTAAATCTTAATCTTTCTTATAAACCAGAGGGAACTCCGCAGATTAATGGATTAAAACGCATAAGTAAACCTGGCCTGAGAATATATTCAAGAAAAGGTGAAATACCTAGGTATTATGGGGATTTAGGCATAACAATTGTTTCAACCTCAAAGGGAATAATGACACACAAACAAGCTTGGAAAGAAAGTTTGGGCGGAGAAGTCATTTGCGTTATATGGTAATGGAGAATAAATAATGTCTAGAATAGGAATGAAGCCAATAAATATACCTGAAAATGTCGAAATTAATGTCGACAAAAATAATAATGTGTCCGTAAAAGGACCTAAAGGTGATTTAAAGAACACTTTTAGTAATGAAATAAATATTACGATTGAAAGCAATGCAATCATTGTTACAAGAAATGATGATGAAAAAGAATCAAAATCTCTTCATGGATTAACAAGAAGCTTATTAAATAATATGATAATTGGTGTATCTGAAGGTTATAGCAAATCTTTAGAAATGGTAGGAGTTGGTTATAGAGCTGAACAAAAAACTTCGGCGATTAATCTAAGCGTTATGAAGAGTCACATTGATGTCATTGAAGCTCCTGAAGGAATTACAATAAAAGTTGAAGACAATACAAAAATTACTGTTTCAGGAATAGACAAGCAACAAGTTGGGCATATTGCAGCCTTAATAAGGTCATCTCGCCCTCCTAATCCATATACAGGTAAAGGAGTAAGATATCTTGGGGAACAAGTGTCATTAAAACCTGGAAAAAGTGCTCGGGCTGAAACTTAATAATTACAATTATAATAAGGAAATTAATTTGAACAATTACAGAATGCGCTTAATAAGGCACAAAAGAACTAGAAAAAAAATCAATGGAACAAAAGATAAACCTAGACTTTCAGTGTTTAGAAGTTTGAACCATATATACGCCCAAATAATAAATGATGATAATGGAAACACTTTATTACAAGCTAATAGCTTAGAATTAAAAACCACAAAAACACAAACCAAAACGAACATTGCCGAAGAAGTCGGGAAATTATTGGGGCAACGTGCTAAAGAAAAAAAAGTAAAAAAAGTAGTATTTGACAAAAATGGTTATAAATACCATGGCAGGATTAAAGCTTTAGCAAATTCTGCCCGTAAAGAAGGGGTGAAATTCTAATGGTAAATACACAAAATTTTAATAAAACTAAAGCCAATCCAATACTTGAAAGAACTGTTAAAATATCAAGAGTAGCAAAAGTTATAAAAGGTGGAAGAACTTTAAGATTTACAGCAACTGTCGTAGTTGGAAACGGGAATGGAGAATTAGGAATTGGAAATGGAAAAGCAGCTAATGTCCCTGACGCTGTAAAAAAGGCTGTATCACAAGCTAAAAAGAATATGATAATAATCCCCTTAATTAATGGAACTCTGCCTTATGAAATAAGAGCTAAATTTTGTGGCAGCGTTGTATTATTAAAACCCGCTCCAGAAGGCACTGGGATAAAAGCTGGAGGAACTCTGAGAGCCATATCTGAAGTATTAGGAATTAAAAATATTACTACAAAAGTATGGCGAAGTACCAATCCTTCCAATGTTGTAAAAGCTGCATTTAAAGGATTAAATTCTATGGTTGATATTAAAAACGAATTGGAACTTCGTACCACTACTATAAACAACAATATTCATTCTACTAAGGAACCTGTTTCTGATGAATAAAAATAAAATTGAAATAAAATTATTTAAAAGCCCAATAGGAAGTTCTAAGAAACAAAAAAAAATTCTTGGTAGTTTAGGTTTGAAAAAAATAAATCAAATTATTACACATAATAATAAACCTGAAATACTAGGAATGATAAATAAAGTAAAACATTTAGTAAAAATAATTCAAGAATAAATAAAATGCAACTTAATAATTTAAAAAATCTTCAAAAAAAATCTAAAAAAAGAGTAGGAAGAGGAAATGGCAGTGGGTATGGTACATATTCTGGTAAAGGATTAAAGGGACAAAAATCAAGATCTGGGTTTAGTCTCATACCTGGCTTCGAAGGAGGCCAATTAAGATTAATTAAAAAACTTGCCAAACTTAAAGGATTTAAGAATCATAATAAAATTGTTAACCAACCTATCACTCTTGAACAATTAAATCTTCTTCCATCAAATATAGAAATAAATGAAAAAAATCTGTTAAAACATGGACTTATAAAAAACATTAAAACTCCCGTAAAAATCTTAAATGTAGGGAAATTAAATTCTAAAAAACATATAAACATTAAAAATATATCTGAAACCGCAAAAAAAAGTATTATAGAATCCGGTTCTACAATTCAATCAGAATAAATTCATTATGAATAGCAACAGAGCAAGAAATAGAAACAAAAGTAATATGCCAAAATTATTACTTTCTTTAATTGCTGCTATTCAGATACCAGATTTAAGAAATAAAATAATATTTACTTTATTAATGCTTATAGTATTTAGATTTGTAGCACACGTCCCTGTTCCCGGAGTTGATACTCAAGCTTTAAGCCAAGCATTCCAACAGAATGCATTATTGGGCTTTTTAGATCTATTTAGTGGTGGTGCCTTAAAAAACATGAGTATAGCTGCTCTTGGTGTATATCCATATATCACTGCATCTATTGTAATACAAATTTTAACTCCAGCTATTCCTCAACTAAAAGAACTATCACAAGAGGGCGAACTTGGAAGACAAAGAATAAACCAAATTACTCATTATATAATGATCCCCATTGCACTATTGCAAGGATGGGGACAATTAACACTCCTTAATCAGGCTGGAGTTTTTAATGCCTTTGATTTCGGATTAAATTTCACAACTTTAACAATCATGGTTTCTATGGTAGCAGGAACAGTATTTCTAGTATGGATAGGAGAACTTATTTCAGAAAGAGGTCTGGGAAATGGAGTGTCATTAATAATCTTCGGAGGTATAGTCTCAAATCTTCCAAATATATTAGGACAAGGACTATATATGCAAAATTCTAGCGGAAGTATAATAATTTTAATTGGATTTACAGCAATTATAATTTTCACAATTGTATTATTTTCAGAAGCAGTAAGAAGAATTCCTGTTCAATATGGAAAAACCATTATGAGAGGAGGACAAGTACAAAAGCAAACGGGATCAAGTATTTTGCCTATCAAAGTAAATTCTGCAGGAATGATACCTCTAATATTTGCTTTTTCTATAGTTATTTTGCCTGCAACAATAGCAGGATTTTTTGTTAACCCTTTAAGTACTAATTTCGGTTCAAATTTAGCGAAATCTATTTCAAACTTCTTTGACCCAACAAATTTACCTTATTGGATCTTAGTATTTATATTAGTAGTAATATTTACGTTTTTCTATACTTTGGTAACTTTCCAACAACAAAACTTATCTGACAATCTTCAAAAACAAAGCGGATTTATACCTGGAATAAGACCAGGATTACCTACACAAGAATACTTAAATAAAGTCATTGTTAGAATTACATGGGCAGGAGCTTTATTTTTAGGAGGAGTAGCTATTGCTCCCTTCTTTATAACAGGATTAACTGGAATAAGGTCTTTAACTTTAAGTAGTACAAGCCTATTAATTATGGTAGGTGTAGCTTTAGATACTATGAGACAACTTGAATCTCAATTGTTAATGAGAAATTATCAAGGATTCATGGAGTAATTAGTGCGGATAATACTATTAGGGCCTCCAGGGGCAGGCAAAGGAACACAAGCAGAAAATATATCAAACAATTTCAATATTAAAAAAATTTCTACAGGCGATTTATTCAGATCTCATATTAAAGAAAATACCGAGCTTGGTAAAATTGCAAAAGACTACTATGTAAAAGGAGATTTAGTTCCTGATAAAATTCCAACGGATATGGTAAAAGAGTGGATGTTAAACCAAACTGACAATGGATGGCTTTTAGATGGATTTCCTAGAAATATAAATCAAGCAGAGTCATTAAATAAGATTTTATATTCAATGAGTACCAATATTGACACTGTATTGTTAATCAATGTAAATACTGAATTATTAATAAAAAGATTACTAAACCGACAAACTATAGAAAACAGAGAAGATGACAATCTTAATACTATAAAAAACAGAATATCTATATACGAAAAAGAAACCAATCCTTTAATCGATTTTTACAATGAAAAAAAAATACTTTACAAAATTGATGGAAATAACTCGATTGAATCTGTATTTAACGAAATTAAAAACCATCTAAAAAATAAAGAAATAAAATAGTTATAGAATATATTGAGATATAAAGTGAAAT
>JAIXHM010000195.1 GCA_030145825.1 Flavobacterium sp. | reverse complement strand
CATTAGTAATTATACCTTTTTCAAAATTAAGAGCCTAAAGTAGACCAATAAAATATGCTGTTATAAAAATTTCTAATGTTGGCATTAATTTATTTTTAAACATCTTTTTCCTAGTTTTTTTGCCAAAATGGGCTCCCAATAACAATGTTCTCGCAACAATCTATCATGAAGATTTTCAAATTGGCTATATTTTCATTTCAAATGTAATTGCTAGTTTATTTACATTAATAATATTACTACCAGATTATATAAAACTTAAATGGAGTTTTAATACAGAACTTTGGAAAAAAATGATTAATTATGGTTTTCCAATATTAATAGCTGGAGTAGCTTTTGCAATAAATGAGCATTTCGATAAAATTTTATTAGATTGGTTACATGTTCCACTTGCACAAATTGGTGCCTATTCAGCATGTTATAAAATAGGAATGTTTATGGTTTTATTTAGAACAGCCTATACTTTAGGAATTGAACCTTTCTTTTTTAGTCACGCAAAAAACGAAAATGCTCAAAAAACATACGCTGAAATCACAAAATACTTTGTCATTTTCGGATCTTTTATGTCACTTGCAATAATTGTTTTTGCTGATGTATTAAAAATATTCTTAGTACCAAGAAAAGAATATTGGGAAGCTATGAATATTGTTCCGCTAATTGTTATCGCAAATTTCTTTTTGGGTATTTATACAAATCTATCGGTTTGGTACAAATTAATAGATAAAACAAAAATTGGAGCTTACATTTCAATTATAGGAGCCATTGCTACTTTAGTATTGAACTTTATTCTTATTCCTACGATGAGTTATTTAGGGTCGGCAATTGCAACAATAATAGCTTATGGAACTATGATGTTTATTTCTTATAAACTGGGTCAAAAAAAATATCCCATACCATATGAGAAGAAAAAGATTACCGTTTATCTAATACTTTCTATAGCACTTTCTTTTCTGTCTTTTTATATACCAATTTTGAGAAACACATTTATCTTTGGTATTCTAAGTTTGTTATTTTTTGCTTACTTTGTATATAAAAATGAAAAAGAATTGTTTGCCAAAATTTTAAAACGAAACTAATGCAAATAAAAATTATCAATAAATCTAATCACGAACTTCCTACCTACGAAACTTTAGCTTCTGCTGGTATGGATTTGCGCGCGAACATATCAGAATCTATTATTTTAAAACCTTTAGATAGAACTATAGTAAAAACTGGCCTTTTCATTGAATTACCCATTGGGTATGAGGCTCAAGTTAGACCTAGAAGTGGTTTAGCGGCTAAAAAAGGAATTACTGTATTAAATTCTCCAGGAACAATAGATGCAGATTATAGAGGTGAAATAGGTGTAATTCTTGTTAATTTATCCAATGAAGATTTTACAATTGAAAATGGCGAAAGAATTGCGCAACTCGTGATTGCAAAACACGAACGTGCAGAATGGTTTGAAGTGGAAGAATTAACAGAAACTTCTCGTGGTGCAGGCGGTTTTGGAAGTACGGGAGTTAAGTAAAACTTCAATATTCAAAATTCCAAGTTGAGCGTTCCAAGTTCAAAAAAGCATTGAATGTTCAATTTTGAATGTTGAAACATATTATACAGTAACATAGAATATTTATATAAGCCATGAAAAAATTTGATTTACACGAAAGATTAATTGATTTTGCAGTTCAGATTATTAGCATTACAGATAATATTAAAACATCAAAAGCTGGAAATCATTTATCAGGACAAATTGTTAGTTCAGGAACTGCGCCTTCTCTAAATTATAGTGAAGCTCAAAGTGCAGAATCAAGAAATGATTTTATTCATAAGATGTCGGTAGTTTTAAAAGAATTAAGAGAAACTCATTCTAATTTAAAAATCATTTCAAGAGCAAAATTATATTTAGGACAGGAAATTGATATTGTTTCAACAATAAGAGAAAATGATGAGTTGATATCAATTTTTGTAAAAAGTATAGAAACATCAAGAAGTAAAAAATAAGTAAATAATAATTCAAAATTCAATGTTGAGTGTTCCATGTTAAGAATGTTGAATATTCAATTTTGAAAAACGAATTTTGAAGTTTTAAAATAAATTTATGAAAATAATAGTTCCAATGGCGGGCCGTGGTTCTCGCCTTCGTCCACATACATTAACCGTTCCAAAACCTTTAATTCCAGTGGCTGGAAAGCCAATCGTTCATCGATTAGTTGAAGATATTGCAAAGGTATTAAACCAACCTATCGAGGAAGTTGCTTTTGTCATTCATGAAAGTTTTGGTAAGCAAGTAGAAAAAGATTTAGTTGCAATTGCAGCAAAATTAGGTGCAAAAGGAACTATTTACTATCAAAACGAGCCCTTAGGAACTGGACACGCTATTATGTGTGCTAAAGATTCTTTAAGTGGTCCTGCAGTTATTGCATACGCCGATACTTTAATTCGCGCCGATTTTGATTTAGACACAAATGCAGATAGTGTTATTTGGGTAAAACAAGTTGATAGACCGGAAGCTTTTGGAGTAGTTCAAATGAATGAAGCTAATGAAATTGTAGAATTAGTTGAAAAACCTCAAACCTTTGTATCTGATTTAGCTGTAATAGGAATATACTATTTTAAAGATGTTGGCGTTTTAAAAAATGAGCTACAATTAGTTTTAGACAATAACATAATTCATGGTGGCGAATACCAAATTAATGATGGTATAAAACAAATGATGGCAAAAGGCATGAAATTTGTTCCTGGACAAGTAGACGAATGGATGGATTGCGGCAACAAAGATGTTACTGTTGAAACAAACTCTAGAATGTTAGGTTTTATTCATAAAGATGGTGAAGAAAACATGATTTCTGAAAATGTAAAAATTGAAAATTCTACCATTATTCCACCATGTTATATTGCAGATGATGTAATTTTAATAAATGCAACTATAGGACCTAATGTTTCATTAGGTAAAGCAACACATGTAAGCAACACAACTATTAAAAATAGTTTAGTTCAAACGCATGCACACATTAGAAATGCAAATTTAGACAATGCCATGATAGGCAACCATGCTACTTTTGATGGTGATTTTAAAAGTATAAGTATTGGCGATTACACGGTTTTAGAATAAATTTTAATCTGTCTCACTGAGCGGAGTCGAAGTGTCTGTTAATGAATTAATAAATGATTTTTTTTAAACGTATATTATATTTTATTTTTTTGTTTTCCATTGGAATCCAAACCATAATATATGCACAAGAAAATCCAGAAGATGATGCTTTTGTTGATAATGAAGTGGAAAATAATTTTTACGATGCAATAAGAGAAAGAGCCATTGAAAATTATGACAAAGCCATTATTGCACTTGAAAAATGTGTTTCTAAAAAACCAGATGATGCCGCAAAACATTATGAATTAGGCAAAAACTTCTTGGATTTAAAAAAATATGCCGAAGCAGAACAGTCTTTTCAAAAAGCTATAGATTTAAACCCAAAAGAGCGCTGGTACTGGAACGGATTGTATGATGTTTATTACATTACAAAAGATTTTCAAAAATCGATTCCTATCGTACAGAAATTAACCGAGTTCGATCCTAACATGAAAGAAGATTTAGTTTCACTCTATGTGTATACAAATCAAAATGATAAAGCTTTAGCTCTAATTCAAGATATCGAAAAAAACGCTGTTATTAGCGAAACACTTAAAAATTATAAAAAACATTTAACTCTAGTTAGAACAAATAGTAATACCGAAGAAGACTTAATTGATGCTATAAAACTTAATCCAAAAAGTGAGCAAGCATATGTAGACTTAATGATATTTTATTCGCAACAAAACCAAGAAGAAAAATCTATAGAAGTTGCAAAAAAATTAACTAAAGAAATTCCAGATTCTGAATGGGCAGCAATAAGTTTATTTAAACTTTACTTAAATCAAGGAAATGGAGTTGGTGCTGCGCAAGCTATGTTAAAAGTGCTTCAAAACAAAAAAGTAGATAAATCGATTAAGCACAAATTTCTAAATGAGTTTTTGATTTTTTCATCCAATTCGACTCAATTTGACAAAGAATTAAGTCAGGCTGTCGATATTTTATCTTCCGATAAAAGCATTAACGTAGCAAAAGAAGTCGCTAAATTTTATTACAACAAAAAAAATTACGAGAAAACATCATTTTTTTTAGAGAAAGCACTTACAAATCAGCCTGAAGATTGGGAAGCAATTGAGTTGTTATTAGATAATTTATCAAATGCAAAAAAATATGAAGAATTAGGAAATAGAGCTGAAATATTTATTGACTTATTTCCAGCGCAACCAAAACTTTACTATTATGCTGGGTATGCTAAAAATAAAGCCCAAAATTACAAACAAGCAATAGATTTCTTAGAAACTGGTCTAGAGTTTGTTGTAGATGATACAAATCTTGAAAAATATTTTTGTATCCAATTGGCAGAAGCTTATGCTGAAACTAGTAACTCTAAGAAAACCGAAGAGTATAGAAAAAGAGCTGAAGCGCTATTAAAAAAATAAAACATGCTTAAAAAAATATCCTTATTAATTGTAATTACTTTATTATCATCGTGTAAAGCAAAAAAATCTGTTGGCGAATTAGCGGCTAACGA
>JAIXHM010000194.1 GCA_030145825.1 Flavobacterium sp. | reverse complement strand
TCTGTAGGTACATTAAAGCTATAACCTGAATCAAAGAGAGGACCATCATAGTTTCTAATTCCATTAAATCCTACTGCTACATTTCCTTCACTGCATTGTAAACATTCGAATCCTGCACCTTGAGCATCAGTATATTGAATTTCAAAAACCGATTCGATATTGTTTTCTGTATTGTTTTCGAAAATTGCATTATAATTAGTTACTAAATCATAATTTCCATCTAGAATAACATCGTCTAAAACATTAGCTGCATTTAAAAATTTATTTTGATATAAATAAACTTTGCCTAATAGAGCTTGTGCAGCACCTTTTGTAGCTCTACCAACTTGAGGAGCTGTGACATTTAAATGAGCTATTGCATATATTAAATCGCTTTCAATAGAGGCATAAACATCTTCTACAGGAGATCTTGGAATTGAAGTAACATCGCTAATTACAAATCTTGCGTCTTCTTTTAAAGGAATAGGTCCGAACCATTTTACTAATTCGAAGTTATAATAAGCTTTTAAGAAACGGGCTTCAGCAATAATTTGATCTTTGCCATCAAAATCTATCTTATCCTTAAATTCTAAAATGTAACTTGCTCTATAAACTCCAGCAAACATCCAATCCCAAATGTTTTTTAATTGAGCGTTAACTGGTGTATGAATCATATCATCTATTTGTTGAATTCCCACAACATCAGTTGCGCTTTCTCCGCCAGATAAAGTATTATCAGAAGCAATTTCGCCTAACATAGCATTAAGATAAGAAGCTTGTAATAAATCATAAGCTCCCACTAAAGCTTTTTCATAATCCTCTGGCGCATTAAAATAATTTTCAGAGTCTATTGTATAGGGTGGGTCTTGGTTTACAAATTCATCTGAACATGCAGTAATAATTGTTAACATTATTACTAAGACCAAACCAATTTTTACGGTATATTTTTTCATAGTTTAATTTTTAGAAATTAACATTTAAACCTAACATATAAATTCTAGGAGTAGGATAGTATCCATAATCAATTCCTCCTGAGATTGGATTGCCGCTATTTGCTGCAGGATCAAAACCTCTATATTTTGTAAATGTATATACATTGTTTATAGAAGCATAAAGTCTTACTCTTTCAAGTTTTGCTTTTTTAATGAAGTTTTCTGGTAATGAATATCCTAATTGAATATTTTGAATTCTTAAGAATGATGCATCTTCAACAAAATAATCTGAAAATACATTGTTCGATGTTGCTCCTGCTGTAACTCTTGGTACTTCATTTGAAGTTCCTTCTCCTGTCCATCTATCTAAAGTGTAATTTAATTTATTCAGTTTGTTTTCAGTTCTTTCATAGTTTCGAACCATATCGTTACCAACAGAAGCAAAAGAATAAGCTACAAAATCAAAGTTTTTATAATTCATGCCTAAGTTAAAACCTAGTGTATAATCAGCAATAGGTTTACCAATAAAAGCTCTGTCTTTATTATCGATGACACCATCGTTGTTTAAATCTTTATAGCGAATATCTCCAGGTGAAGCTTCAGCACCTAAAGCTACTTGTGATGGATGTGCATCTACCTCGGCTTGATTTTGAAATATTCCATCAGTAACATATCCATAAAAAGCACCCATTGTTTGTCCTTCTTGCATTCGAGTAGGAGGAAGTTGTCCAACACCAAATGAACCTGATTCAATATAACCAACACCATTATTTACACTTACTACTTTATTATTAATCGTAGTAATGTTGAAACCTAAATTATATTTAAAATCTTTAATTTCATTTTTATAATTAACCGTGAATTCTAAACCGTTATTTTTAACTGAACCTGCATTAACAGTTGGATTTCCTGAACCTGGAGCAGCTCCACCGCCAATACCTGATACAGGGATACCAACAATTAAAAGATCTTTTCTAGTGTTATTGTAATAGTCAAAAATGAATTCTAATTTACTATCAAAAAGTTTAGCATCTAATCCTAAATCGAATTTAGTATCTGATTCCCATTTTGCCTCAGGATTTGCAATAACACCAGGTGCTGTTCCTGTTATTAAAGTTCCATTCAAAACATATTCTGCTTCACCATTTAAAAGAGAACGATAAATACTTCCGCCACCAGTGTTATCATTACCAAGAGTACCATAACTTGCTCTTAATTTTAAGAAGTTTATTGTTTTAACGTTTTCAAAAAATGCTTCGTCTGAAATAATCCAACCACCTAAAATTGAATTAAAATACGCGACACTATATGTTGGTCCAAAATTTGAAGATTGATCTCTTCTTGCTATATAAGATAATAAATATTTTCCTTTAAAATCATAGTCTAAAGTAGCAAACAAAGAAGGTCTTCTGTAAGTAGGTGCTTTATAAGAACCTGTTGGAACAACACCATCTGGAACTGGTCCATTAGCTAAATCAATATCAGCATATTCCCATGAATTATAAGGTACATCAAAACCAGTTGCATATAATCCTTGAGCTTTGGCTTGATATAAAGTACCACCTAAAGTTATTTTGAAATTATGATTTTCTTGAATTGTTTTCTTGTATTCTGCAAATAAATCAAAAGTAAAATTGCTGTATTTTTGAGTATTTTGGGAAACCGTACTTCTACTTACATTATTAAATACTTTACCAGAACCATAATCAACTAACATACTAAAAGATTTAGAAACATCGTTTGCAGTACTGAAACCATAACGAGATGTAAATTTTAAATCTTTAACAGGTGTATACTCTAAAGTAAAGTTCCCATTTATGCGTTCTTGATTGTAACTGTTATAGGTATTCGCTATTTGTGCTAATGGATTAATTACTTCGTTACCATGGCCAGGTGTTGAAGGTACTAATGTATAATTTCCATTTGAATCATAAACAGCTTGAGTAGGAGGAGTGTTTATAGCATTAAACAATACGGATCCTAATCCGTTTTCATTCAATCCTTTTCGGTTGAAATCTGTGTAGATAATATTAGTATTAAACTTTAATTTTTTTGTTAAATCTACACCCATTGCAATACGAGCGGTACTTCTATCGAAACCAGATTTTTCTAAGCCTACAATACCATCTTGCTTAATTTTAGAAGCACTTAATGCATAAGTAATACTTTCTGATCCACCAGAAATAGTAAAATCATTATTAGTAATTGGTGCTTTTTCAAAAACTTCATCTTGCCAATCTGTTCCTTTTCCAATTCCTACAACCGATGGATAAGGTAAAGCAAGACCAGCGTTTGCATAACTTTCATTTAATAACAAAGCATATTCTTGAGCATTAAGAACATTGATTTTTTTAGAGGTTTCTTGAAAACCAGTATAAGAATTAAAAGATACTCTAGTTTTTGAATTTTTTATACCTTTTTTTGTGGTAACCAAAATAACACCATTTGCTCCTTTAGCACCATATACAGCAGCTTGTGCATCTTTTAAAACAGTAATTGATTCTACATCATTTGGATTTAATAAATCAATATCTCCTTGATATCCATCTATTAATATTAATGGGCCATTTTCTCCATTTGAAGATATACCTCTAATTCTGATATTAAATCCAGAACCAGGTGCTCCAGAACCACTTGTAACGGTTACACCAGGAGTTGTACTTTGAAGCGCTTGTTCTACTTTTATAGGTTTTAATTCTTCAATAGTTTTAGAACTAACAACGCTAACTGCACCAGTAATATCTTTGTTTTTTTTTGCTGTATAACCCACCATAACCACCTCTTGTAAATTATTAAGAGCCTCGTTAAGTTGGATATTTATTGTTTCTGAAGTATTTGCCACATAAGTTTTATTTTCAAAGCCTATATAACTAAATACTAAAACATCTCCCAATTTTAATTCGGATATTTCAAAATTACCATCAAAATCTGAAGTAGTTCCTTTTAAAGTATTTTGTAAAGTTACACTAGCACCGGGTAAAGGTTGGCCAGTTTTAGCATCATTAATTACTCCCTTTATTGTAATGGATTGAGAAAATCCAATTGCAGAGAATAATAATAAGGTTAGTTGTAATAAATGTGTTCTCATAGATTAGTATTTTAACTAGTCTAAAATTAAAAAAATGTTTAATTCACAAATTTTTAACATATACAACATGAAATATACATCATAAAAAAAAGTGTATATTTTTATGGATATGATAATTTATCACTAGTGTTTTAAGCAATTTCACAATCATTAAAAAATTAATAAAATGTCAGAAAAAACACTTTGAAAACGTTATTGTTGTGGCAATGTTAAGTGTAAAAATGCAAAATGTTGTATAATTAGAACGATAAAATATACTCAACTAACACTTGTTCGTGCTCTAAGCCCATTTTTTTACGTAAACGATATCTTTTAATTTCCACACTTCTAAACGAAATATTTAATAAAGGAGCAATTTCTTTTGAAGTTAAATTTAATCTTAAAAAAGCGCAAAGTCTTAAATCATTTGGTGTTAAATTAGGATGTGCTGCTTTTACATTTTTCAAAAAATCTTTATCTGCATTATCGAATGCTTCTTTAAAAGTTTCCCACGTTGCATCATCGTTTATATTCTTTGAAATTTTGGCAACAACAGTCTTAATATTTTTATTAGAAGTTTCTTCGGAATTGCTTTTTAAATCTTCTTTTATAATGGC
>JAIXHM010000193.1 GCA_030145825.1 Flavobacterium sp. | reverse complement strand
GTGGGAAAGACAGTTGAAAGTCCCTACAAAAAAGTATTTAATGATATTTTTGAAGTCGACGAATATTTCTTTGCTCATAACGCAACATTTACTCAGAAAGTAAAAGTTACGAATACGAGTTTAAAAGAAATTAAAGTTGATTTGTTTTACCAAGTTTGTAAAGAGCAATGTATTACTCAAGATAAATCGTTCACATTTAAACTTCCAGTAATTAAGCCAGAAGCTGTAAATGAAGTAGCTTCAACTGAAAATGTTGCTGAAGTTGTAACTTCAGTTATGGACACAGTTTCTGAAGAGAAAATTGTTTTAGGAACTGATACTATTACTGAAAAAGAAATAACTAAAGATGAGGTTGTAACAGCAGAACATGTAGAGCAAAAAGCAGAAGAAAGAAGCTTCTTATCAATTTTTATTTTTGCATTTCTGGGTGGTTTTGCAGCTTTATTAACACCATGTGTTTTTCCAATGATTCCAATGACAGTGAGCTTTTTTACAAAACAAAGTAAAACTAAAGCAGAAGGAAAGAAAAACGCAATTATTTACGGAGTTTCTATTATTTTAATTTACGTTTTATTAGGTTCATTGGTAACAGGTATATTTGGAGCCGATTCGCTAAATGCTTTATCGACAAATGTTTGGTTCAATATTATTTTCTTTATCATTTTAGTAGTTTTTGCTTCTTCTTTTTTAGGAGCATTTGAAATTGTGTTACCAAATTCTTGGGCAAATAAAGTTGATCGTCAAGCGGATAGAGGTGGAATAATTGGAATTTTATTTATGGCTTTAGCTTTAGCTATTGTTTCATTTTCTTGTACTGGACCAATTGTAGGAACTTTATTAGTAGAAGCAGCTTCTAAAGGAGGAATTGCTCCAATAATTGGGATGTTAGGTTTTTCATCAGCACTAGCTTTACCTTTTATGTTGTTTGCTATGTTCCCTGGTTGGATGAATTCGTTACCAAAATCTGGTGGATGGTTAAATACAGTTAAAGTTTCATTAGGATTTTTAGAATTAGCGTTAGCATTTAAATTTTTATCAAATGCCGATTTAGTTTCGCAATCTCATTGGTTAGAAAGAGAATTATTTTTAGCAATTTGGATTGCAATTTTCGGAGCTTGGGCAGTTTATTTATTCGGAAAATTAACGTTACCACACGATAGTCCACTTACACATTTATCAGTTGGTAGACTTTACATGGCAATTTTAGTTTCTATTTTTACGGTTTATTTAATTCCAGGTTTATGGGGAGCACCATTAAAATTAATTTCTGGGTTTCCACCGCCAATGACTTATAGCGAAAGTCCTTATGGAATAGGAGGTAATGGTTCATCTGTTCAAACAAATGTAGAATTGCCAGAACATGCACATTTAGGTCCGCAAGGAATTATTGCTTTTGAAGATTATGAAGAAGGTTTAGCTTATGCTAAAAAAGTAAACAAACCTGCTTTAGTAGATTTTACAGGAGATGCTTGTGTAAACTGTCGTAAAATGGAAGAAAACGTTTGGTCTAAACCAGAAATTTTGAATATCCTTAAAAATGAAGTGGTTTTAATTTCGCTAGTTTGCGATAGAAGAATTGAGTTACCAAAAGAAGAACAATATGTTTCAAAAGAAACAGGAAAAGAAATCAAAACTCTTGGTAATAAATGGAGTGATTTTCAAATTACACGTTATAAAAGTAATGCGCAACCTTTATATATTATTCAAGATACTGAAGGGAAAGATTTAAATGCGCCTGTGGGTTATACACCAGATGCAGAAGAATACAAAGCTTGGTTAGAGAGTGGAATAAACAAGTTTAAAAAGTAAGTATTGTCATTCTGAATTTTTTCAGAATCTTAAAATCCCAATCGCAAGATTGGGATTTTTTTATTCATTTTCTTCAAGTTCAAAAATTTCTTCAACCGATTTTTCAAAATATCTCGCTAATTTTAAAGCTAATAGCGTAGAAGGAACATATTTTCCTTTTTCCATGGCATTTATGGTTTGCCTGCTCACTTCAATTTGATTTGCTAATTCTTCTTGCGAAATATTCTTAATAGCTCGCAAAACTTTGAGATTATTCTTCATTGATGCTAGCTTTATTAAGTTTGTAAATCATATAATGAAAACGTATTATAAAAAATAACAGTAACGTAAATAGATTATGAATTAAAACATTCATATAGGAAATTCCGTAAATGAAAATGGTAAAGAATAGTATAAGTCCGTAATTTAAATAAGTTGACCAAACTAAACTTTCATATCTAATTTTCGATATCATTTCATCTTCCGTTTTCATTTTTGAAAATCCTACAAATAAACCACCAACAATTGTTGTAATAGTTAATATTTCATCTAATATTCCATTAGTTATTACTTTTAAAAATGTTTGTTTTCCCATAAACTCATCTGCATAAATAGCAAATACTTTTACTTGTAAATAATCGTCAATTGATATTCCTGAAAGCGATAAACTTATTACAAGAATAATACTAGGAACAAATAATAACCAACCAATTACTTTAAATTGATTTGGAAAAAGAAAATGTGTTTTCATAAGAATTGAATTAAAATACAATTCAAATGTAAAGTTTATTTTACATATTGACAAATAAAATTTACAAAATGTAAAATAATTTACTCAAAAACCTTTTCAATATAATCTGAATTTAAAAGATATAAAGCACCCATATATTGTAAGTTAAAAGAAACTAAGTCTCCCACTTTATAATTACTTTTTGAGTTACTAATATCAATAACAGTCATATCGGAACTCGAATCTATAATATTAATAGAATCATCGGTTGATGATAAATATTGAGGTTGCATATCGAGTAAACCGAAATCTAAAATAGCACGTAAAGAAGTTTCGCTTAAATCGGTGTCATCATTTATTTCATAAGTATTTCCTGCAACATTTTCACCTAATTCGCCTGTTGGATTGTTAGGTTTTTCAGTAATTTCAATAATTTCAGCATAAAGCTTAAAAACATCGTTATGCATTCCTTCAATGGTTTCTCCAGTAAATAAATCTTTACCAAAAAACAAAGCTTCACCAATTCTAAAATGATTTACCGCCATAGGACGTGCATTTTTTAATAGTAAAGGAATTGCTACAGAAGTTCCTCCAGAAACAAATGGAATTTCAACATTAAATTTAGCTTCAATTAACTGTTTGTATAAACTCAATTGAATTAATTTATCTTGTGTAGGCATTACACCACTTAAACAATTCAAATTGGTGCCAATGCCACTAATTTCAATATTTGGTAAACTAAACACTTCTTTGTAAAAATTGATTAATTCTTCGCCTAACACACCTTCACGTAAATCGCCCATTTCAATCATAATAACGATTTTGTGTGTTTTATTTTGCTTTTTTGCTTCTTCAGAAAGCATTTTAATTGTGTAAATTTCGGTATTGAAACTTACGTCCGCAAAAGCTATTATTTTTGAAATATTTCGCTTAGATGGTGGTTTAATATAAACGGTTTGTACTTCGGGATTTATCTTTTTTACTTTTTTTAAATTACTAATTCTAGAATCATGAATTTCCATAATTCCGAGTTCCATAATTTCTTTTAAATAAATAGTGTTTCCGCAAAGTAATTTGGATACAATTCCCCAATGAATATTACGATCTCTAAAAAGTGAATTTAAAAAGTTGAAATTATCGCGAAGTTTTTCTCTATTTAAAGTTATAAATGCCATCTTATTTAGTTAAACGCATTTCTAAATATTTGTTTGTAAACCCAAGACTTTCATATAGTTTTTTAGCAGGATTATCGGGCTCTACGTGTAAAGCAATGTTACCGTCTACACTTGTAATTGCTTTTTGCATTAATTTTTTACCAAACCCTTTTCCTCGTTGGGAATTATCAACTGCAATGTAAACTAAGATGTTTTCTGGAATATAGCCATCCATTCCAGTTTTGTTAAGGATTACAATTCCGACAATTTTATCATTTTCTGTTCCAATGATAATTTTCCCTCCTTTGTTTGGATTTACAACATAATCGATACATTTTTTAATATCTTTTTTTTCGTCTCCATACTGTTCTAAATGAGTAAAAAGGAAATTAATAATATTTTCTTCAGAATATAAGTAGTTAATTTCTTAAGTAGAATAAAACAGGGTAAATAAGATAACTATAAATAAAACGGATACATATGACGCCCTAGTATGTAAAGCGACAATAGTTGATGTGTCGCCGGGCATTCAGAATATTGATTTAAAAGCAATAAATTTCTTAGACCGTTCAACTTTTGGCAAATCCCAGCTTTCCCTAACTGTTGATAAAGGGAAAACTTACTTTATTGATATTGCAATAGGTAGTTACTCGGGAAAAGATTATGCGCTTGTTGGGCTATTTGGTCTTTTCGGGGCCCTTTTTATGGATTCATCTGACAAAGTTAAAATGATTCCAGTAAATGATGAATTTGCAAAAAAACAAATAGAACGATTTGGTTATGAAATCACTGAAGTAGCAAATAATATCTTACCCAAGGAAGAAACTGCTGAAGTTGAAAATACGATTGATAAAGATTCATCAAAAAATAAAATAGATAAGGATGCATCTGGAAATGATTTTGAGAAATTAAGAGAATTGAATAAATTCTATAAAGAAGGTGTATTAACTGAAGAAGAATTTAAAGCAAAGAAAAAAGAACTACTTGAAAG
>JAIXHM010000192.1 GCA_030145825.1 Flavobacterium sp. | reverse complement strand
AAGATTTAGAGACACAATCTAGAAAGGAAGCTATTTTAGTCGCTAAAAAGAAAGCAGAAGATTGTGTATCAGTTTTAAATCAAAAAGTTGGTAAGGCAATTACAATTTCAGATAATACGCAGGCGAATTATCCTAGACCAATGTACAAAACATATGCAATGGCAGCAGAATCTGCTGATGCAGGAATGAATAGAGAAACATTAGCTATTGGAGAAATTGAGATTACGACTTCAGTAAGCATTGTTTTTGAATTACTATAGAAAGTCATAAGTTTATAAAAATAAAAAAGCTCAAGTTTAACTTGAGCTTTTTTTTTAATTTATATCTTGTGGGGAGAGCAGGATTAACTACGTTCATCCCGAGTAAGATGAATCTTACTCAAATAAAAAATCCCAAAATATTTATAAAAGTAAACTTTTAACATATTCTGAGATTTTTTCTTTGTGGGGAGAGCAGGATTCGAACCTGCGAAGGTGAAAACCAGCAGATTTACAGTCTGCCCTCGTTGGCCGCTTGAGTATCTCCCCAGCCTGTGCTTATCTTGTAAGCGGTTGCAAATATAGAATTGTTTTTGTTAGTTGCAAACGAAAAATCAATAAATTTTCAATAAATTTTATAAGTAATTGGTAATGAAAAAAATAAAAAAAGCTCCATTACGGAGCTTTTTTTATTTTTAAGAGAAAATCTATTTATTTAGTAGTTCTTCAACTTTATTTCTTAGTTCTTCACCTCTTAAATCTTTGGCAACAATAACGCCATTTGCATCTAGAATAAAAGTAGCTGGAATTGCTTTTACATTATACATTTCAGCAATTGGATCTTGCCAAAACTTTAAATTAGATACATGATTCCAAGTTAAACCATCTTTAGCAATAGCTTCTTTCCATTTTGCTTCGTCTTTATCTAAAGAAACACCAATGATATTTAATCCTTTAGCATGTAATTCATTGTATAAAGCTACAACATTTGGATTTTCCATACGACATGGTCCACACCAAGAAGCCCAAAAATCTATAATTGTTACTTTTCCTAATGATTCTTTTAAAGATAATGTTTTGCCTTCTGGTGATGGAGCAGAAAAATCAGGTGCTTTTTTACCAACTTCTACAGCATTAGCAGCTTTTAAAATATCATTTAATGATTTGTAAGCTTTTGTTTCAGCGAATTTTTTATCAAAATTATTAAAGAATTCTTGTGCTTCTTGTGAAGTAATGAATTGTTGCATTAAAGCATTTTGAGTTAAAATAATGCTCAAATATGTTTTTGGATTATTTTTAATGATGCCTAATGGAATGTTTTTAAGTTCGTCTTGAATTACATTCAATTGTTTCATTAAACCGCTCATAGTAGCTGTATCGTTGCTAGTTTGAGCTGCCATGTACTTTTCACCGTTCTCATTTTTGAAATTATTGATGCGCTCATAAACTTCTTTGTTTTTCTTAGAAAAACTTTCAAAAAGTTCATTTTCTGGAGTACCACCAACGCTTGTATTTTGGATTGAGTCTTTATTGAATTTAATTACAATTTCTCCATTTTCTAAAATGAAAGGAATTCCGTTATTTCCTTCAATAGTTAGGAAACCTAATTCAGGTAAATCGGCATTACCATTAAAAGTGAATTTACCATTTTCTACAGTTACAGTATCTTTAGCAATAAGTTCATTTTCTCCTTGTACTTGTAAAAATACTTTTGTACCGTTTCCTACACCATTTGCTTCTCCAGATATTGTAAAACCATCTGAATTCTTGTTACAAGAAACAAGTGTAATTAAGGCACTAAATAAAATTGTTAATTTTCTCATTGTTTTTTAAAATTTACGCAAATGTATTCAATATTGCCTTTATTTATTAAAGATTTGATATTAATTTTTTCATAAAAAAATCAGGCAATTGCCTGATTTTGATTTATAATATGGTTTAAATTTTTATTTTAAGGTTGAAGGGCAAACATAATTTGTTAATGGAACTGAAGTTTCTCTAATACCGCTCATTCCTTTTTCAACATTAATCATATTATGATAACCTCTTGCTTTCATAATTGAAGCCCAAATTACAGAACGGTAACCACCAGCACAATGAACATAAAAAGTCTCTTCTTTTGGTATTTCGGCAATATGATCGTTAATGTAATCTAAAGGAATATTCACAGCATTTTCAACTCTTTCTGCGGTAAATTCGCCTGGTCTTCTAGCATCAATTACAATTGCATTTTTGTAGTCATTTGCGAATTCTTCTGGTGAAACAGAATTAATCGAATCAGTTTCAAAACCTGCTTCTTTCCAAGCATGAATTCCACCATTTAAATATCCAAGTGTATTGTCAAATCCAACACGAGATAAACGCGTTATTGTTTCTTCTTCTTTTCCTTCAGGAATTACTAAAAGGATTGGTTGTTTTACATCTCTTATTAAGGCACCAACCCAAGGGGCAAATTGTCCGTGAAGACCAATAAAAATAGAACCTGGAATATGTTCTTTAACAAAATCATTTTCATGACGAACATCAACAATTAATGCTTCGGTTTGGTTCGCAACTGTTTCAAATTCTTTAGGAGTTAATGGTTTATTTCCTTTTGCCATTACATCCTCTAAACTATCATATCCTTTAATATTCATCAAAACATTTTGAGGGAAATAGGCTGGAGGTGGTGTTAAACCATCTAATAATTCTTTTTTGAATTCTTCAAGTGACATATCAGCACGAAGAGCATAATTAGTTTTCTTTTGGTTTCCTAAAGTATCGGTAGTTTCTTTACTCATGTTCTTACCACAAGCACTTCCTGCTCCGTGATTTGGATACACAATTAAATCATCTGATAAAGGCATGATCTTATTGCGTAAAGAGTAATATAATTTTTCAGCTAAAACATCTTGAGTTAAATCTTCTACTAATTTTTGAGCTAAATCGGGACGACCAACATCTCCAATAAATAGAGTATCCCCAGTTATGATACCGTGTTGTTTTCCGTTTTCATCAATTAGTAAATAAGTTGTACTCTCTAATGTGTGTCCGGGTGTATGTAAAGCTTTAATAGTGTAATTACCAATTTTAAACTCTTGTCCGTCTTCTGCAATAATAGCTTCAAAATTAGGTTTTGCTGTTGGACCGTAAACAATTTGAGCACCAGTTTTTTTAGCTAAATCTAAATGTCCCGAAACGAAATCTGCATGGAAATGAGTTTCGAAAATGTATTTAATTTTAGCATTATCTTTTGTTGCTCTATCAATATAGGGTTGTACTTCGCGAAGTGGATCAAAAATTGCTGCTTCACCATTATTTTCGATATAGTATGCTGCATGAGCAATACATCCTGTATATATTTGTTCTACTTTCATATGATATTTTATTTTTTCAAATTTAATTTGTAATTAATTGATTATCGGTAACTAAAGTTACATTAATTCTTTGTATAAAATAAGAAATGCCATAATTAACACAAAATAGGCAAACCCTTTTTTTAATAAATTTTCATTGATAAACTTATTTAAATAGGTTCCAATAAAAATTCCAATAATAGAAATAGCTGTAAAGCTTAACAAAAATAACCAATTTATTTCAAGATTTTGTACATCTCCTATAAATCCTATCAATGAATTCATTGCAATAATAAATAGAGAAGTTCCAATTGCTTTTTTCATGGGTAGTTTTGCAAATAAAACTAATGAAGGAATGATTAAAAATCCACCACCTGCACCAACTAATCCTATGATTATACCAATAAAAAATGTTTGTATTGTTAATACAAAAGTTGAAGATTCTTTTTCTGCTATTTCTGCTATTTCAACTTTTTTCTTTTTAAGCATAGACATTGCAGCTAGAAACATAATAACTGCAAAAAAAAGCATTAAAAAAGTTCCCTTTGAAAGTGTAAATTTTTCAGTTGTCAGTATTTCTTCTGGAATTATTGGTACCAAAAAGCTTCTTGTTAAATAAACACCTATAAAAGAGGGAATGGCAAATAAAAAACCTTTTTGAACATCTACTAATCCTTTTCTAAAATTTTGTAAGGCTCCAAAAATAGATGTGGTACCCACTATAAATAAAGAATAGCCAGTAGCTACTACGGGGTTTATAAACATTACATACACTAAAATTGGTACTGTTAACATAGAACCACCGCCACCGGTTAGTCCTAATACTAATCCTATTAATAAAGCGCCTATATAGCCTAATATTTCCATTTAAAATTCTAAAACTTCAATTTTATTTCTATGCAATTTTATTTTACCTTGTAATTCTAAACTCTTAAGTAAACGAGATATTACAACACGCGAAGTATGCAATTCATAAGCAATTTGTTGGTGTGTATTGTTTATTTCTGTATCTCCTAAAACTTTAGCTTTATCTGTTAAATATTTATACAAGCGTTCGTCTAAATTCATAAATGCTAAAGTGTCAATAGCTTCTAACATTTCTTTTAAACGGACATTGTAGCTGTCGAAAACAAAGTTTCTCCAAGTTTTATATTTAGTGAGCCATTCTTCCATTTTTTCTACAGGAATCATCAATAAAGATCCATCGGTTTCTGCTATGGCTCTAATTTTACTTTTCGATTGTCCCATACAACACGTTAAGGTCATGGCACAAGTATCACCTCGTTCTAAAAAGTATAGTAAAAGTTCGTCTCCGTTATCGTCTTCACGAAGAATTTTTATAGCACCTTCAAGT
>JAIXHM010000191.1 GCA_030145825.1 Flavobacterium sp. | reverse complement strand
GTTATATAATGATTCATTTTTTATTTTTAAATATTCAATCCAGAAAAGATCTCTCAGATTAATTTCATATTCAAAAGAGAAGGCATTAATATAGAAACTATTTAGAACCTTAATAATTTCTCTTGGTGATTTGAAATAATTATCATTGAAATCATAAACAATACTTTTAATTTCATCATTTTTAGATTCATTAATGTTGAGGTTTTTTGAAATTTCATCAAGTTTTTTTTCAAAAAAAAGTTGTAAATCTTCAGTTTCGATTTTTGGCAAATGTATTGGGATATTTATTATTTTTTCTAAGAATAATATTCCGTCTTCATTTTCTTCACCATATCTGTCTTTTATTGCTTTTACAACATGTTCTGAGTCTAAAGTTGTAATAAAAATAAAGTTATCAAAATTTGCATTTAATTTAATTAACTTTAGAATAGTATAAATTTCATCCTTGTCTAATCTGTCTAAATCATCAATAAATACTAACACTTTAAAATTTGCGTTATTTACTGCTTCATTAACTTTATCTTTTAATTTGTCGAGTGTTATTTGTTCTCCGGATAAATCTTCGCCCAATGCTTCAAATATTTTACTAGGTTCAAAAGATATTGATGTTCCAAGCCTTTTTGGAATTCCAATTGAACTTGAAATTTTAATAGCTTTTAAATATTTACTATATCGAGTAATTAAAGTTCCAACTTTTTGAATTTTTGTTTGATGATCTACATAAAATCTTTTTGAAATACCATCAAAAAAGTCAAACAACATTTCATCTTCGTTTGAATAGCGCCAAGGATTAAATTCAAAAATTAAATATTCTTTTCCATTTTTATCTTTGTCAAAATGCTCGATTTTATCCTTAAGTAAATTTAAAAAAGAAGTTTTTCCTTCACCCCATTTACCATAAATACCGATAGTCAAAGGTTCTTTATTACTAGAGTTTAACTGTATTATTCTTTTAACTTTTTCAGCATAATGTTTAAAATTGAATAAATCTTGCGTAGAATTATTAATTGGTTCATAACCTAAAAGATATTTGTTTTCAGACATAAACGTTGTTTTTATTTCTTAACACGATTTTCATTTTGTTTCACAAAAGCATCCCAACCCGAATAACTTTTTCCAATTTCTACTCTTCCGGAGTTAAAGAAATGACAAACTGCTGCTGCTAAACCATCGGTTGAATCGAGGTTTTTTGGTAAAGTTTTTAAACCTAACAATTGTTGGAGCATTTTGGCAACTTGCTCTTTACTCGCATTACCGTTACCAGTAATGGCCATTTTTATTTTCTTAGGTTCGTATTCCGTAATTGGAATTTGACGCGATAAACCTGCCGCCATAGCAACGCCTTGTGCACGGCCTAATTTTAGCATCGATTGGACATTTTTACCAAAGAAAGGCGCTTCAATAGCAATTTCATCAGGATGATGTGTTTCAATTAACTCTATTGTTCGTTCAAAAATTACTTTCAATTTGGTATAATGATCGTCATATTTATTCAGAATTAACTCATTCAACTGAAGAAACTCCATTTTTTTATTCACGACTTTTATCAATCCGAAACCCATAATAGTGGTTCCGGGGTCAATTCCTAATATGATGCGTTCGTTTGCCATTTAAACCTGCAAGGTTTTTGAAACCTTGTGGGTTTCAGTTATTTTTATTTTATACCTACAAGGTTGTGTAAACCTTGCAGGAAATTTGTTATTTTGCGTTAATGATTGCAATTCCTCACAAAGCTAAACAATTCTTATTAGTTCTCGTCAAAGTTTTGATTGTAGGATTCGCATTTTTCTATATCTATCACCATTTACAAGGCGATAAGGCGATTTCTATAGAAAGTATTATTCAGTATTTATCGATCAAAGAAGTTTTAATTCTATTATTATTTACTTCAGCAAATTGGTTTTTTGAAGTTTTAAAGTGGCAAAATTTGGTCAATAGTTTCAAGAAGATTAGCTTTTTTGAAGCTTCACAACAAACATTTGGTTCGCTAACAGCTTCAATTTTTACACCGAATAGAATAGGGGAATATGGAGCCAAAATGCTTTATTTTAAAAAAGAAAATGCGAAACGAATTGTGTTATTAAACTTTGTGCATAATAGTAGTCAAATGTTTATGACGATTTTGTTTGGTGTAATCGGGATGTTTTTTTCAACATTCAACATTCAACATTCAACATTCAACATTTTTGTTTTTATAGGATTTGTAATTATCATTTTGATTGTATTTTTCTTTAGAAAAATTGAAATTTATGGGTTTTCTATTCAAAAACTAATCTCAAAAATAAGTCAATTAAGTTTTAAAACTCACGAACGAAATTTATATTTCTCTTTGATGCGATACTTAGTTTTTTCGACTCAGTTTTTACTATTAATCAATTTTTTTAATATTGAAATTAATAATGTAGCTGCCTTATCAACCATTTTTACAATGTATTTTTTAGCATCTATTTTACCAAGTATTCACTTAATGGATGTTGCGATAAAAGGGAGTGTCGCTTTATTTTTGTTTTCGAAATTAGGCGTTGAAGATTGGAAAATTTTAACTATAACTTCGTTAATGTGGTTCTTTAATTTGGTTTTGCCAGTTATTTTAGGAAGTTATTTTGTGATGCGATTTAAACCCAAAACTACTGAATGATTATAGCCTTTGTCATATTAGGAATGTATATTGTTTTGATTGGTTCGTTGTTTTACGGATTTCAAAAGATAAAGCCATTATTTGATTTTTCAATTGAACCTAAAACAAGCTTTTCTATAATTGTTCCATTTCGTAATGAAGCAGAAAATTTACCGAAACTTTTACATACGATTTCTTTATTAGATTATCCTTGTGATTTGTTTGAAGTGATTTTAGTAGATGATGAATCGGAAGACAATTATACAATTACGAATTACGAATTTTCAATTTCGGTAATCCAAAATATAAGAAAATCAAATTCACCTAAAAAAGATGCAATTGAAACGGCGATTCAAATAGCTAAACATAATTGGATAATTACAACAGATGCAGATTGTTTAATTGTAAACTCGAATTGGTTAAAGATTTTAAATATTTATATTCAAGAAAATAAAAAAATGATGGTTGCGGCTGGAGTTTGTTATTTGCCGCAATCGGGATTTTTACATGCGTTTCAAAATTTAGATTTTTTAAGTTTACAAGGAGCGACAATTGGAAGTTTTGGATTAAACCAACCTTTTATGTGTAACGGCGCTAATTTTGCCTATGAAAAATCTTTTTTTTACGAATTAGAAGGTTTTAAAGGGAATGAAAATACGGCGAGCGGTGATGATGTTTTTTTGTTGCAAAAAGCAGTCTTGAAAGATAAAAATAAGGTTGGATTTTGCAAACACAATCATAGTGTTGTAGCTACAAAAAGTGAAAATTCTTGGGATGCTTTATTTCAACAGCGTGTGAGGTGGGCTGCAAAAAGCACAGGCTATTCTTCTACATTTGGAAAACTTGTAGCTTTAATTGTATTTGGAACAAATTTAACTTGGATTACAGTTTTTGTTTTGTGGTTGTTAGATGCCATAAATCAGAATTGGTTTGCGCTTTTTGTAGCTTTAAAATTTGCCATTGATTTATTATTACTTCACAAAACTGCTGCTTTTTTTAAGGCCAAATTACAATGGTTGTTTTTAGCTTCTTTATTGTATCCTTTTTTTAGTAGTGCAGTTGCAGTTTACAGTTTGTTTGGAAAATTTACTTGGAAAGGAAGAGTGTTTAGGAAATAGCCCTGATGGAAGTGACATCCTTTTTTGTTTAGATATTTCGACATATTCAATATGACAGACAAAAAAGATAAAGCGGACAGCAGGATTAGCTTTAAAAAATTAATCGGTAACTTTTAAAATAACTGGTAATACAAATTGTGATTTCACTTTAATACCTTGTTTAATTGCAGGTTCTACAGCAGGAAAATCGGCTAAACGATTTTGTATAATACTATCAATTACTTTGATATCGTAACCAATAGAATCTGTAGGTTTTTGTGTCTCAAACAATAATGAAGCATCTGGATTTATTGTTACTTTTACAGCAATCGTATCTAACTCGGGATATAAAATATGAATAGTGTCAATTCCTATTCTAGCTTGAATAGTTTCGGTTAAAAATTGAAAAAAGCATTGTTTTTGAGCTTCTATATCAATTATAGTATCGCAAGAAGCAACGCTTGGATATTGGTCTACTTGTTTCCAATTTACTTTTTGTAATTCTTCTTGTAATAAGGCATTTTCATCGGGAGCCTTTTTGTCGAAATATTGGCAAGAGTTAAAAAGAATGATAAATAATATGACAACTACTTTTTTCAAAATTCTTTGATTTGCTGTAAAAATACTAAAGTTTTTTATTTAACTCTATTTTTCTTGTAATTGGGTTATTCGGTTTGTTATAAGTTGCTTTCTCTGGTTCGAAATATTTTGAAATTTTTCTAAGTATTCTTGGTATTCTTTTATAAGAATGGATGAAGATTGTCCGAGATAATCTTTTATAGCAATAATTTGATATGCGGCTTCAGCATGATTGCCATTTATATTTAAGCCTTTTTTGTAATAAGTCATCGCTTTTTCATATTCTTCTAGTTGTTGGTAAAAGAAACCAAGGTAAAAATATTCGTTATCAAAATTATATGTTCTAAGCTCGATTGATGTACTGATATCTTCTTCGGCTT
>JAIXHM010000190.1 GCA_030145825.1 Flavobacterium sp. | reverse complement strand
ACCAAAATCCTACCAAAATCCTACGGAATCCTACCAAAATCGTTAAAACATTATTTTTTACCTAGATAATTTTGTTTCCATAAAAACTAAGAATTATGGAATCTCTTGACTCTTTAAAAAGTAATATAATTAATGAATTAGATTCAAAAAAATACCCGAATCAATTTATTGTAAAATCGGCTAACAAATGGATTGAAGAATCAAAATCTAGACCTAAGCCTAATAGGTTATTTGGTGATTTTTGGTTTGAAAATGAAGTTTGTATTCTTTTTGCGGATACAAATCAAGGAAAATCAATACTTGCTACTCAAATAGGGGAAAGTATTGCTTCAGGAAGAAGTACTTGTGGATTAGATAAAGAAGTTTTAGCACAGAAAATCCTTTATTTTGATTTCGAATTGTCTGATAAACAATTTGAAAATCGTTATTCAAACGATTATAGTAATCATTATAATTTTCCTTCAAATTTTATTAGAGCAGAAATTAATGACGAATGTTTGACCGATAATTTAGTTGATTTTGAAAAGCAATTCCTTAATTCAATAGAACATCAGGTTTTATACAATAATATTAAAATAATATTTATTGATAATCTTACTTATTTAAAAAATGAAACTGAAAAAGCTAAAGATGCTTTATCATTAATGAAAGAGTTAAAGGTTTTAAAAAATAAACATAATCTTTCAATTTTAATTCTTGCTCATACTCCTAAAAGAGACGCTTCAAAACCACTCACTAAAAATGACCTTTCGGGCAGTAAAATGCTTATTAATTTTTGTGATAGCTGTTTTGCAATTGGAGAAAGCAGTTCAGATAACGGAGTAAAATATCTCAAACAAATAAAGCAAAGAAATACAGAGCAAAAATATGGTTCTGATAATATTATACTTTTTCAAATAGAGAAATATAATAGTTTTTTACAGTTTAGTTTCATTGGATTTAGTACCGAAATAGAACATTTAAAAACACTTGACATTCAGGATAGAAACGATAGAAATGATACTATTGTAAAATTGCATAATGAAGGTGTAAGCAATGTTGATATAGCTAAAGAAGTAGGTGTATCAGAAGGTACTGTTCGTTACGTCATTAAAAATAATAATTAATTTTTTAGATGACGGCTAATGTTGTATATGAAGTTTATAAAGCTCTTTCTCCAGAAGAAAAAGGGAGCTTTATAGCTATGTTGCAACATGAAGAAATTTTGAAACCAAAAATTATAAATAAAAAGGGGAATAAAAAATCTAAAGCTCCAATTTCAAATCAAGAAGCAAGAGATTATTTATTAAAAAATGTTTTTTCAAAATCATTAAGATAAAATTGTTTAATCGTAAAAAATCGTAAGAATCGTAAACATTTTTTTTTACGAATTTTACGAATAAAGTAAATAATATGACTTACAAATATTCTTTAGATACTTCAAGTAAAAAATTTATTTGTCCAAACTGTAATAAGAAAAAGTTTGTAAGATATGTTGATAATGAATCTAAAAACTATCTTTCTAATGAATTTGGTAGATGTGACAGACAATCAAGTTGCGGTTATCATAAACCTCCAAATTCTAATGCAGTCATAACTACTTCAAAAACTGAATATGAAATTATTAAACCATCTTATATTGAAAATTCGATTGTTCAAAACTCTAATAGGAAATATGCTGAGAATAATTTTTATGATTATTTATTGAATCATTTTTCAGATGAAGAAATACAAACAAGTTTTACTAAATATAGAGTAGGGACATCAAAACATTGGAATGGAGCAACTGTATTTTGGCAAATAGATAAATTTATTAAAGTTAGAACTGGAAAGATAATGTTGCTAAATAGGCAAACAGGAAAAAGAGTAAAAAAGCCATTTCCACATATTAATTGGGTCCATAAAGTTTTAAATATAGTTGACTTTAATTTAAAACAATGTTTATTTGGGGAGCATCTAATAAATGAAACTTCTGAAGATAAAACCATAGCATTAGTTGAATCAGAAAAAACAGCTATTACAATGAGTCTGTTTTTGAAGAATTACACATGGATTGCTACTGGAAGTAAACAAAATTTAAAATATGAACTTTTATTATCAATTAAAAAGTTTAGAATTGTTTTATTTCCTGATTTTGGCGAATATGAAGATTGGACAAAAAAAGCAAATGAATTAAAATTATTAGGCTTTAATATAACTTGCAGTAAAATACTTGAAGATAAAAATTACACTAAAGGAACCGATTTAGCAGACGTTTATTTTAAATTAAGTGATGAAGAAATACAAAGTAATTTTCATCAAGTTAGTTTGACACCTTATGAAACAGAAATAAAAAGAATTTCTAATGAATTTCCATTATTAAAAACATTGATTAAAACTTTTGATTTAATTGATGATAAAGGAAATGGTATCAATTTAGATAATTTATAACTTCCACGTTGGTTCACGTTGATTCCACGTTGGTTCACGTTTTTTTACGTTGATTTCACGTTGATTTCACGTTGGTCTAACGTTCCTTATTTTTCATAAAAACTTTAAGATATGTGATGTTTTCTTAAAAAAGAACGTTGGTTCCACGTTGATTTACGTTGGTGCTTGATTCTTTTACGTTGATTTTACGTTGCTCTATTTTTTTGGAAACTTTAATTTATTTGATGTTTTCTTAAAGGGCACGTTTGTTTCACGTTGATTTTGTATTTTTATAAAATAAAAAAGTCCCACCGAAGCAGGACTAAAGATTTTCATCTACGGCATATAGCCTTATTGTGATAAGATTAAAGATTAGAAAGTTTAATCTGTAACAAATATAAAATTTATTTTTTAATCTATTTTATGGTTTTCCTCAAAATTAATAACTTTCTTTTACTTACCTTTATTTTTTCAATAATTTATTTTAGAAGATGGCAAAAATTTTAGGATTAGATTTAGGAACAAATAGTATTGGATGGGCGATTAGAGATACTGAAATCGATGGAAATCAGATTTTAGATAAAGGTGTTAGAATATTTTCTGAAGGAGTGAAATCTGAAAAAGGTATAGAAAGTTCACGAGCTGCTGAACGAACGGCTTATAGAAGTGCTAGAAAAATAAAATATCGAAGAAAATTAAGAAAATATGAAACTCTAAAAGTTCTTTCTGAAAACGGTATGTGTCCATTATCAATTCAAGAAGTTGAAGATTGGAAAAAATCTGGTTTTAAGAATTATCCAATGAATCCAGAGTTCTTAAAATGGTTGAGAACTAGTGAAGATGAAAATGTTAATCCTTATTTTTTTAGAGATAAAGCAAGTAGACAAAAAGTTTCATTATATGAATTAGGAAGAGCTTTTTATCATATTGCTCAACGACATGGTTTTTTAAGTAATAGATTAGATCAATCTGCAGAAGGAATTTTAGAAGAACATTGTCCAAAAATTGAAGCAATTGTTGAGGATTTAAATTCTTATAACGAAATTCTTGAAAATTTGAGAGAATATTTTTTTGAAACAGGAATTCTTGATGATAATGAAAAAAGTGGTTATGTAAAAGATTTAGATGAAGGTGATAAAAAGTTAGTTTCATTATATAAATCAATTCAGGCAATTATTAAGAAGAATGATACTGATTTTGAAAAAGGAAAGGCAGAAATTACTGAACGATTAAACAAAAAAGATGTTTTAGGAAAAGTAAAAGGAAAAATAAAAGATATTTCCCAAGCTATGACAGATGGAGGTTTTAAAACTTTAGGGCAGTATTTTTTTAGTTTATATAATAAAGGGAAAATTAGAAATCAATATACTTCTAGAGAAGAACATTATCTCGAAGAATTTATAATTATTTGTAAAGTACAAGGAATTGATTCTATAAATGAAAATGAGAAATTATCTGAAAAAAAGTTTGATGGTTTAGCCAAAGATTTATACAAAGCTATCTTCTTTCAAAGGCCTTTAAAGTCTCAAAAAGGACTGATTGGAAAATGTTCATTTGAAACTAGTAAATCACGTTGTGCTATTTCCCATCCAGATTTTGAAGAATACCGAATGTGGACCTATTTGAATACCATTAAAATTGGAACTCAAAGTGAAAAGAGTTTACGTTTTTTAACTCAAGAAGAGAAGTTGAAATTAGTTCCAAAATTCTATAGAAAAAATGATTTTAATTTTGAAGTTTTAGCAAAAGAACTAGTTGAAAAAGGGGCAAGTTTCGGATTTTATAAATCTTCAAAAAAGAACGATTATTTTTATTGGTTTAATTACAAACCAACTGATTCGGTTTCGGCTTGCCAAGTTTCTGCATCTTTAAAAAATGTAATTGGAGAAGATTGGAAAACAAAAACATTCAACTATAAAACTTTAAATGCTAAAAAAGAAGCAGTGTCAAAATCAGTTGATTATAAAGATTTGTGGCATTTGTTATCAGTTGCAACTTCCGATGTTTATTTATATGAATATGCAAAAGATAAACTAGGTTTTGATGATAAAAGTGCTAAAGCTTTTAGTAAAATTAAATTGAAAAAAGACTTTGCTAGTTTAAGTTTAGCTGCAATTTCAAAAATTCTTCCTTACATAAAAGAAGGATTGTTGTATTCACATGCTGTTTTTATGGCAAATATTGAAAACATTGTTGATGAAAATATTTGGAAAGATAAAAAATAGAAATGTATTATAAAAAAAGAAATCTTTAATATTATTAAGAACTATGTTTTTGAAAGATAAATATTAAATTTTTTCAATGGCTTAATTAAAAACAGT
>JAIXHM010000189.1 GCA_030145825.1 Flavobacterium sp. | reverse complement strand
CACTTGGATAAAGCTATAAGTGCATTTACTGAAGTTGGTAAAATGTTAAAAGTCATAAATTAAATTCACTCTTGTTGTATAATTTTTAACAAAACTTTTTTGATTTAAAAAAAAATACTACATTTGTGCTAATTATAACGCATTGTAATTAAATTTAGTAAAGTATGAAACAACTTAAATTTTTTGCTGCTGCTTTAATGTTTGCTGGTTTTACTGCGCAAGCTCAAGATAGCAACAACCCATGGGCAGTATCGTTTGGTGTAAACGGTGTTGACACAAAAATTAGTGCTGAAGGTAATGATAAACCAAATTTTATTCAATTAGCTAACGCTAATGAAAATTGGAACATTTTACCATCTGTATCTTATTTAACTGTATCAAGATACGTTGGTGACGGATTCTCTTTTGGTTTAACAGGATCAGTTAACAAAATCAACAGATGGATTGATAGAGTTCCAGGAACTGAATCTACTGATATGGTTTACAACCCTGGAGATTTAGCTTACTACGGTGTAGATGCTGCTGTTAAGTATAGCTTCTTAGAAATGATTGGAACTAAATGGTTAGATCCTTCATTACATTTAGGTGGTGGTTACCAATTTGTTGGAGATGCTTCAGCTGGTACTGTAAATGGTGGTGCTGGTTTAACATTATGGTTTACTGAGCAAGTAGGTCTTAATTTTACTACAACTTACAAACATTCTTTTGATGACAATAGAATGCCAAACTTAGACGTTCCTACTCATTTCCAACACATGTTAGGTCTTACTTTCAAATTTGGTGGTAAAGATACGGACGGTGATGGTATTTATGATAAAGATGATGCATGTCCTGAAACTCCTGGTTTAGTTGAGTTTATGGGATGTCCAGATACTGATGCTGACGGAATCGCTGATAAAGATGATTCTTGTCCAGATGTAGCTGGTTTAAAAGAATTTAATGGTTGTCCTGATACTGATGGTGACGGAATCATTGATTCAGAAGATGCTTGTCCTGAAGTAGCTGGTACTAAAATCATGAATGGTTGTCCAGATGCTGACGGTGACGGTGTTGCTGATAAAGATGACAACTGTCCTCAAGTTAAAGGTCCAAAAGAAAACGCTGGTTGTCCTTGGCCTGATACTGATGGAGATGGTGTAAACGATAAAGATGATAAATGTCCTACTGTTGCTGGTACTGTAGCTAACAATGGTTGTCCTGAAGTTTCTGAAGAAACTATGAAAAAATTAAATGATTATGCTAAAACAATATTATTTGATTCAGGTAAATCATCTTTCCAAAAACAAACTTTCCCAGTTTTAGAAGCTATTACAGCTATCTTAAAAGAATATCCAAATGCTAACTTCTCAATTGAAGGGCATACAGATAGCCAAGGTGCTGATGCTTTAAATCAAAAGTTATCTGAATCTAGAGCTGCAGCTGTTAAAGATTATTTAGTTGAGCACGGAATCTCTGCTGCAAGATTAACTTCTGTAGGTTTTGGTGAGTCTAAACCAATTGACACAAACAAAACTGCAAAAGGTAGAGCTAACAACCGTAGAGTTGAAGTTAAATTAGTAAAATAATTTAATTAAAATATATTTAAAGAAAACGCCCCAATTAGGGGCGTTTTTTTATTTTTATAAAATGAATCACACAAATACTTTTTTAGATTACGTAACAGCTAATTTTTTAAATGACTTTTATAATCATAAAAATCATTTAACTATCGTTTTGCCAAATAAAAGAGCTAAAGTTTTCTTGTTAGACAAAATAAAAAATAATGCATCAAAAACAATTTTTGCTCCAACTGTAATCAGTATTGAAGAATTAATTCAAGAAATAGCTCAAATAAGAACAATAGATTCTATTGAGTTGTTGTTTGAATTGTATCACATTTATTTGTCTTCAAAATTAGACGAAACTAATCAGTCTTTTAACGAGTTTGCAATATGGGGTAAAACTTTAATTCAGGACTTTAATGAAATTGATCGATACTTAATTGAGCCAGATTATATTTTTTCATATTTGTCTGAAATTAAAGCTTTAGAAAGATGGAGTTTAGATATTGAAAGTAAGACAAAATTAATTGAAGATAACTTTATTTTTTGGAAAAAATTACCTACGTATTATCATAATTTTTACAAACATTTAAGATTAAAAAAAATTGGTTATCAGGGACTTATTTATAGAGAATCCGTTTCAGCATTAGAAAATTTTATTCAAGAAACTAATAATTATTATGTTTTTGCTGGTTTTAATGCTTTAAACAAAGCTGAAGAAATTATTGTTCAGAAGTTTTTAGAAACAGACAAAGCTAAAATAATTTGGGATATCGATGAATATTTTCTGTTGAATGATCACCATGATGTAGGTTTGTTTTTAAGAAGATATTTGAAGGAATGGAAGTTTTATAAATCACATCCTTTTGATTATAGCAACAAAGAGTTTCAAAATGAAAAAAATATTGAAATAATTGGTACACATAAATCTATTGGTCAAGCTAAGATTGCAGGTAAAATTATAGAAGATTTAATTAAAAATGGAAGTAGTATTGAGAAAACAGCAATAGTTTTAGGTGATGAAAATTTATTATTGCCGGTTCTTAATAACTTACCAAATATTCAAAGTGGATTAAATATTACCATGGGATTTTCTGCTAAAAGTAATCCTATTCAACTTCTGTTAAACAATATTTTAAAGTTACATATCACAGCTTTAAATAGAAATAATTCTTCTTATACTTTTTATTATAGAGATATTTTATCCGTTTTAAATAATGTTTTTGTTGAACCTATTTTAAATGCACATGATGGAGTTAAATTCATAAAACAAAATAATTTTACATTTTTTAATTACGAGAGTTTTATTTCTATCAAAGATTTTTCTCATTGCATAGATAGTGATTTTTTTAAAGTCTTATTCCAACCTTGGAAAGACAGCACTATTTTGCAAATTCTCAATCGTTTAAAATTAGTTTTAGATTTTGTTAGAGAAAATCTTGTTTTAGATGTTGAAAACCAAAAGATAAATATCACGTTTTTACATTCGGTTTATAAAGAGCTTAATAAAATAATTTCTTATCAAGAAAAGTATAGTTATATTAATGATCTTGATGATTTACAAGTTGTTTTTAAACAAATTCAAGATTTAGCAGAAGTTTCTTTTGAAGGAGAACCTTTAACAGGATTGCAAATTATGGGGGTTTTAGAATCTAGAGTATTAGATTTTGAAAACGTAATCATAACATCTGTAAATGAAGGTAAATTTCCTTCAGGAAAAGCTCAAATGTCATTTATTCCTTATGATGTAAAACGAGAAATTGGTTTGCCAACTAGCAAAGAAAAAGATGCTATTTATAGTTATCATTTTTATCATTTGTTATTTAGAGCCAAAAATGTTTATTTACTCTACAATACCGATTCAGAAGGAATAGATGCAGGTGAAAAAAGTAGATTTTTACAGCAATTAGAAATTGAAACTTTATCTCAACATAATTTAAAGAAAACAACTTTTAATGCTGTATTGCCAGAACGCGCCTATGAAAAATTTGAAATTCAAAAATCTAATTTACTTTTAGAACGACTAAAAAGTATTGCAATAGAAAAAGGTTTTTCTCCTTCATCTTTGACGATTTTTATTCGCGATCCTAAACAATTTTATTTGCAACGTGTTTTGAGTATCAACGATGTTGATGATGTAGAAGAAAATATTGCTTTGAACACTTTGGGAACAATTATTCACAATGCTTTAGAAAAACTATACACGCCTTTAGAACAAAGTGGAAAAGTAATTGACATTAAGGATATTGATTATATGATTTCCAAAATTGATCAATTGGTTGAAGAAGAATTTAAAATTGTTTACAAGCAAGGAAATATTAGAAAAGGGAAGAATTTTATTGCTTTTGAAGTAGCAAAGCGTAATATTTACAATTTATTGCAATTAGAAAAAGAAGCGGTGCTCAAGGGAGAAGAAATTCAAATTTTAGCACTAGAGAAAGACTTAAGTTATATTCTTAAAGATGAAAAATTACCATTCGAAATAAAAATTGCTGGAAAAGTTGACAGAATCGAAAAAAGAAATAACAAAATTCGAATTATAGATTATAAAACCGGTAAAGTTGAAGCTAGAAATCTAAAATTAAAAGATTTTTCTTTTATAATGGATGAAATTAAAAACGATAAAATCATTCAATTGCTTTGTTATGCCCTTATGCTATCTTCAAATGATGATTTTAAAGAATATGAAGTAGAAGCGGGGATTATATCCTTTAAAAACCTTGGAAACGGTTTTTTACCTTTTTTATATACCGACAGTTCAAAAATAAACGAAAGTGTTTTAAATGAGTTTAAAATAACTTTAATTGATCTTTTAAATAAGGTCCTAAATCCAGATATTCCATTTTTGGAACAAATTAAGTAAAACAAAAGGCTAGTAAATATTTACTAGCCTTTTGTTTTTATGTTAAAGTTATAATTTATTAATAAATCACTTTTTCAGTTTTTACAACACCATTATTGTCTTTTACTTTTACAATTAAAGCTTGGTTTGCTTTTAAAATAGATTGTATTGTAAAGTTTTCTTTGTTTATGTTATAGTCTTGATATAAAACTCTACCTAAAACATCGTAGATAACAACTTCTTGAATGGTTTTACTTGATGAAACTTGAATGCCTTGTTCATTTGAATATATTGAAACATGGTTTTCTGCGATTACTTCATCTTGTGATAATGTTGATTTGTAAACCAATTCGAAACGATTTTCAAAAACACC
>JAIXHM010000188.1 GCA_030145825.1 Flavobacterium sp. | reverse complement strand
ATTAAATGTTGAAGCTACAAAATCCTTTTCTAAATACATATTGAAAATTTTAGGCAAAAATAACAATTATTCGTTACTTTGCTCTATAAAAATAGTTCCATGAATAAATATGTTCGAATCATAATTGCAATTATTGTGTGTTTAGGTTTAGGTTTTGCTTCTAGTAAAATTACTCAAAGCTCTTTGTACGATTGGTATCCAGAAATTAAAAAACCTTCTTTTAACCCACCTAATTGGGTTTTTGCTCCTGTATGGACGACTCTTTTTATTTTGATGGGAGTAGCAGCTGGTATGATTTGGAACCACCTAGAAAAACAAACTGAAGCGGTAAAAAAAGCCCTTTTATTTTTTACTGTACAATTATTGTTTAATGTTTTGTGGACATTTTTATTTTTTGGACTAAATAATCTTTTATTAGCTTCAATTGAAATTGTTTTATTGTGGTTACTTATTTACGAAACGTTTATTTTATTTAAGAAAATAGAACCCAAAGCGGCTTATTTATTATTACCATATCTAGCTTGGGTTGCCTTTGCTTCTGTTTTAACATTCTTTATTTATTATCTAAATATTTAACAATTTAGTTGATTAAATTTAACATTTAAAGAATAGTTATTTGCAAAAAATTTAATTTTTTTATATTTTTGATAGTAAGTCGAAAATGTAAAATTATGACAAAAAAATTACCTTACTTTTTAGGAATAATTATTACAATTCTACTGGGCACTTGGCTACAGTATATTTTTTACTGCGGAACAACATCTGCTCAAAACTCTAAAGTTGTTGAAAAGGTAGTAACCACACCTGCACAACAAACTAACAATAATTTATCTGGTTTTAATTTTACTTTCGATAACTCTACTTTTAAAACCAACGAAAATTTTAAATTTAAGAGCTCTAATTTTTTAATTCTAGAACCCATTTCAGATTCTATATTATTAGGAATTGAAAAATTAAAAGAAAAATTAAATAGTTCTAATTTAAAATTCAATATCACAGGAATCTTTAAATCTTCAGAGGAAAATAATTCTATTTTTCCGGATTTAGGTTTAGCTCGTGCAACTTCGGTGAAAAACTTTTTAATCAACCAAGGAATTAAAGAAGATAAAATAACTATTTCGAGTACAGTTAATGACAATCTTGAGAACTCTAATGATACTTTAATTAATTCAATCCATTTCAATTTAATTAATGAAAAAACGACTGCTTCTGAAGTTAATAATTGGAACCAACTTAAAACAGAAATCAACAAAAATCCAATAAGATTATATTTTAACACTGGTCAATCTTCTATAGAATTAACACAGGAAGAGAAAATTAAACTTGGTCAAATTATCGACTATCTAAATCATATTGAAGGTTCAAAAATATTAATAACAGGACATACAGATAATACAACTGGCCCAAATCATTCCAATGAATACCATTCATTAAAAAGAGCAGAATTCGCTAAAAATTATTTAATCAGTAATGGCGTTTCCGCAAATAAAATATTAGCAGAAGGAAAAGCCGAAAAAATGCCAATTGCAACCAATGAAACAGATGAAGGAAGAGCTAAAAATAGAAGAACAGAAATTTCAATAAAGTAACAACCCAAACTAACATAAAACAATGAGTATACCTTGTATTTTAATTCCAGCTATTGTAGGCATTATATGCGGATTACTTGGTTATTTAATTGGTAAATCTGGTAAAAAAGATTTCTCTGAAGAAGTAAATTCGTTACAAGACGATTTAAACAATTACAAGAGAATGAATTCTCAATTAAGAGGCGATTTAGAAAAACTTAGATTACAAATTAATGATCAAAAATCAAATGATAACATAAATCCATTTATTACACAACCTAGAGAAAATATTGGTCCCGTTATATTTGATCCATCATTTGCAAAAGCTGTTTTTGGTAAAAAAATTCACGAAAATGATTTGAAAATAATAGAAGGTATTGGTCCAAAAATTGAAGAATTATTTAAAACATCGGGCATTCAATCTTGGAAATTATTATCGGAAACGTCTGTAAATAGATGTAAAGAAATATTAATGAAAGCTGGAGAACGCTATCAATTTCATGACCCTGGCACTTGGCCAAGACAAGCCAAATTAGCCTACGAAGGGAAATGGCAAGAACTTAAAGACTGGCAATCTAGTCTTGAAGGAGGGAGAGAGAAGTAAAATCGGCTTTATGCCGATTTTATTTTTTATACACTTTGAGAAGCAATATATGCTGTTGTCCAAGCATTTTGAAAATTAAAACCTCCAGTAATAGCATCAATATTTAATATTTCACCTGCGAAAAATAAATTTGGTAACACTTTACTTTCCATCGATTTAAAATTTACATCTTTCAAATCAATCCCACCTGCTGTAACAAACTCTTCTTTAAAAGTACTTTTCCCATTTACTTTAAAAACACCATTTGTTAACTGATTACTTAAATTAACCATTTGCTTTTTAGACAAGTCGGCCCATTTTGTTTGCAGCTCTATTTCACTTGCTAAAAGTAGAGATTCCCAAAGTCTTTTTGGAAAATCGAACGGACAAAATTTATCTACTTGCTTTTTAGCATTTTCAGTTTTCAACTGAAGTAATTCTTCCATTACTTCTTCAAAATTTAAATCTTTAAGCCAATTTACTTGGATTGAAAATTGGTAATTCAATTTATTTAATTCCCTTGCTCCCCAAGCTGATAATTTTAAAATCGCAGGCCCACTAAATCCCCAATGAGTTATTAAAAGAGCACCTTCAGATTTTAAATTCGCTTCTCTTACTTTAACTGATACTTCTGCACTAAGTCCCATTAAATCTTTAATTCTAGTATCTTTAATATTAAATGTAAATAAGGATGGAACAGGCGCTACAATTTGATGACCTAAATCTTGCAACAATTCCCATATTTTAGTATTACTTCCCGTAGCAATAACTATTTTTTTACAAGCAAATACTTCAGTAGTGGTTTCAATTTTCCAAAAATTATTTGAAGGAAATAATGATTTAACACTTTGGTTCGTTAATACGTCTATTTTTTTATTTCTTGCTTCTTCTAAAAAACAATCGATTATGGTTTGAGAAGAGTCTGTTATAGGAAACATTCTACCGTCATCTTCAATTTTTAATTCTACCCCTCTATTAGAAAACCAATCGATAGTATCTCCAGAACAAAATGTATTAAATGGACCTTTTAATTCTCTTTCGCCTCTGGGATAAAACTTCACTAAATCATTTGGCACAAAACAAGCATGAGTAACATTGCATCTTCCACCTCCAGAAACTTTAACTTTTGTTAAAACTTCCTTCCCTCTTTCTAAGATACCAACTTTATAACTTGGATTTTTTTCCATTATATTAATGGCAGCAAAGAAACCTGCTGCTCCACCACCAATAATTATTATATCGTATTTTGAATTCATATTCGATCAGGGAAATCAGAGATTATTCCATCAATTGGAAATCTTTTTACATGTTCTATATCAACTATTTCATTAACTGTCCAGGTATTAATTTTAAAGCCGCTATTTTTAGCATTTAAGCAGCTTTCTTCAGTTAATAAAGAGAAATGAGGATGAATTGCTTTTGCGTCAATTTTAGACGCAATTTCAATAGCTTGTTCCAAACTAGCTTGTGTTAAAACAGCAAGATTATAATCTTTACTCAATTTAGAAAATGCTTCTAATTCTTTTAATTGAAAACTGGAAATTAAAAAATTAGCTTTATCATAATTTCTTTTACTGCAAAATTCTTCTAATAATTCATACGTTAGTAAAGCTGTATTTTCTCCCTTTAATTCAATATTCAGCCAACATTTATTGTAAGTCAATTCTAAAACTTCATGAAGTGTAGGAATGCAGTATTTATCTTTAATTCTTAATTGCTTTAATTCTTCTAAAGAAAAACTAGATATTGGCCCTAAAACATTTGTGAGCCTATCTAAAGTGAAGTCATGAAAAACAACAAGTTCTCCAGAAGCACAAACATGTACATCTAATTCAATTCCATCAGCATCTAAATCAATAGCTTTTTGAATTGATTCGAGTGTGTTTTCAACTATATATCCCGAAGCTCCTCTATGTGCAATTTTATAAAACATTCCTACAAAGATATAATAGTTTCAGTTTTTGGTCGTTTAATTTTGTAAAGAATAAAATTTGAAAACATGAAAAAGATCTTTATTGTAACTATTGCCCAGCTTTTTATGATGTGTAGTTCAACCAGTAATAGCACCTTTCAAACAAGAGATGATTTTGCAAGTGCGAGTGAAAACTACATCAATTCATTTTTGAAAAGCAAAAATGCTTTTGAAAAAAATAAAAGCGTTATTATTTTAACTCAAGGTTTTAAAGGTGAAAAAATAACTGCCACTCAAAATTCAAAAACCATTTATTCTCAGTATCCTATCACTAATTTAAAAAGGCAATATGCAGCTAGTTTTGCATTTGACAATCAATCTCTTATAACAATCTTTGATAATTTTACTAAAGAAGAAATTGTCATAGAACCAAAAGACGCTAGCAAACATAAATATATTTATGTTATGAAAAAGCATGAAGACAACAAAAGCGTTTTTAAAGTAACCTTAAGTAACACACTACGATCATTAAAATAAAAAAGGGCTTCATCTTGAAGCCCTTTTTTTAATCTTATTTAGAAAAATTATTTCTTAATTACTTTTTGAGTATAAGATAAATTATCAGCATTTACTTTTAAAACATAAATACCAGCTGCTAATGAACTAATGTTAATAGATTTCTCATTAGAAAAATT
>JAIXHM010000187.1 GCA_030145825.1 Flavobacterium sp. | reverse complement strand
TCTTTAAATTCTGTATCAAAAAAAGTATTAACACCATTAATATTTTCATAAGTTGATGATGTATAATTTCTATTTTCGTCTCGATAATAAGCATTTAAAATAAAATCCCCATAAACATCTGTAAGTCCTCTTGTTGGTAATTCATATTCAAAATTAGAAAAACCTCTTGTCGGATAAATTATATTTTTTAAAGAACCAATCTTTGAATGTTCTAAACTTGCTTCTCGATCTGCCAATCCAAAATGGCAATTCTCATCAAGCAATAAAAATCCAGTTTTTGGAAGAAGAGTAGTATTATTATCTTTCCCATTATAAAAACCAAGTTCATCTTGTGCAAAAGAATTTTTTGATGGGAATGATTCTGGATTATAATATTCTAACTTATATGAATTTACAAAGTTATTTGCATTATCATAAAACTTTACTTCTTCAAGAAAATATTTACTCTCATTCAAATATGGGTTATTAGTGCCTATTTCATTATTTATATTTAAATAGTCTAAAACAACTTTTTTTATTTGATTATTTCCACTATTTAATTCTACTGAATTTAATTTTATTAATCTATCCTGATTACCATAAAAATTTGAATTAAAAACTACTTCGAGGTCATTAAAAGAGTTTGTAATTTTTTTTAATAAAACAGCATTTTGAATTTGTCCATAATATTGTTTTACTTTTTTATTACACGGTGATAATCCGGGAGGATATGAAACTGAAGCTGTTTCTGAAATACCAATTTTATATAATTGGGCTAAACTTCCGTAATCTTCATATTCAAAAGTAATTACACCACCACCATATAAAACAATTTGATATAAATAAAAAGCATTTTGTGCAAAAGGGATATTTGTTGTACTACCTGTACCATTATTTACCCAAGTTCGAGAAGATTCTGATGCAAAACTGCTACCAAAAAAATAAGTATCCCCGTTAGGAGTTTTAATTATTATTTGGCTTTTATTTGACGGTGCATCTATTCCAATAATATTATTAGGGTCACTAATAAATGTTATATTGATTTCTTTATCTTTTTTTATAATATGAGGTTGATTATTTATATCTATGTAAAAACTACCTGAATACCCCATAAAATTGTAATTAAAAATATCAACTTGTGAATCAACATCAGAATGATCTAGTAATTTTAGTGTCTGAAACCACTCAGTATCTGTATCGAAAAAACATATACCAGAGCTGGTATGAACCTGATGAGCCCCATCTAAATTTTCTAAATCTAAATTCGAAAGATAAAGCCTTTTACTTTGTTGTGTTATCTCATCTGGTCTGTCATTGACTTGACGAGTTATTACTCCTCCTGGATTAATATTCCAATTTATACCAGCCCAAGTAGGATCTTGATTTACTCTAACCCCATTACCACTATAATTTAAAGTTATTGGTATTTCAAAATCTCCTGCTTTATATGTAAACAAAGGTATTGATGGAGAAATTACCCCAGTCGATTCATTTACTTGAACCTCACCATACTTTCCTAAATCGGCGGTTGTAGGTGTTTGCGGTGCATAAACAGGTAGCTCTTCACTTATTTCCTGTGATAGTACAGGAAACGTTATTAACAATAAAACTAAAATTCTATAATACAATTTCATCTTTAACTATTTCTTAATTACTTTAACGCTTCCTTTTTTGGTGTTAGTTACAACCTCTACGATATACATCCCACTTGGATAAAGTGAAAAATCTACAGGTAAAGTTGAGGAACCATCTGCAGGTTTTGACAGTATCATTCTACCTCCTAAATCAAAAACATTTATCGTTCCACTATTATATTCAAAATTTACTATGATGTTTGTATAAGAGTAAATTGGATTTGGAATTGCTTCAATGTCTATTTTTTCCTTTTCCCTTTTTTCTCTATCTTTTAATTTTATCAACCAAAAATCATTTCCACCTTTTGCAGTATTTTTATCTTTAGATACTTTACCATTTGATGTGCCAGCGAATAAATATCCCCCATCTCTAGTTTCAAATACTTTTCTTAATTTCTCATCTCCATTACTTCCAAAAGTTTTACTCCACTTTTCCTTACCATCTTCTTTAATTTTTAATGCTATAAAATCGTTAATACCTTCTTTGTCTCTAAAATTTTGTACCCCAATTGCTTTTGTTCCTTTCTCAGAGAGAGAATGACCACCTAATAAAAATGTCCCATCTTTATTCTCTACAATTGAGGTTAAAACGTCATATTGACCAAAATTATAAACTTCTTGCCATTCAATATTTCCAATTTTATCAATTTTGATTACCCAAAAATCTGATCCCTTTTTACTTTTTTTAGATTTTGAAAAGGTAGTTCCCGAATTTGAATTTCCCCCTAAAAGAAATCCCCCATCTTTTGTTTGTATCAAATCATTTAAATTATCATCTTTATCACCTCCATAAGTTCTTTGCCATTCAACTTCACCCAATTTATTTAATTTAATTATCCAGTAATCTCCAAAACCATAATTTGGTTCAGTCTTATCACCAGATTCAGGTGAATTAGAAGTTCCGCCTAACATATAACCTCCGTCTTTAGTTTGAACTACTTTCCTTAATTCATCTAGAAACTTGCCTCCCAATGTTCTTTGCCATTTTACATTTCCATTTACATCAAGTTTTACAATCCAAAAATCTACACCTCCTCTACTATTTTCAGATTTTTCATTTAACTTCATAACAGCATTTCTATTTTCTAGGGTCTTATCAGAAGTTGATGTACCTCCTAAAATATATCCTCCGTCTCTATCTTGTGTTATACTAATCAATCTATCTGTTCCATATCCTCCTATTACTTTCTGCCACATTTCACCACCTTTGGCATCCAACTTTACTATCCAAAAATCTTCTTTTCCTAGGGCATTTTCAGTTTTATCAAAAGATTTATCAGAATTTGATGTACCTCCTAAAATATATCCCCCATCATTTGTTAAACAAATTGATTTCAACAAATCAACTTTGTTTCCACCAAAATTTTTTTGCCACTCCTGATTTCCTCCTTCATCCATTTTCCAAACCCAATAATCCAAATCACCTTTATTGGATTCATTTTTATTTCCTCCCTTATTTGAAATTGAACTACCTGCAAGAATAAACCCATAATCAGGTGTTGGAATTGCATCAAATAATATTTCATCGTGTTTTCCTCCAAAGGTTCTTTCCCATAAAACTTCTTGAGAAAAAATTATTTCTGAATTTAAAGTCAAAACAAAAATAATGGACAGTAGTAATCTAGCCATCTTAAAAAAGTTAATAATCTAAAAATAAGTCGTTAATATATGTAGTAATTGATTTATAAAAATCGTACAAGTTTACGGAAGTTATTTTAATAAATTTTACAGAAAATCTGTATCAAATGTTAAAGTTAACTCTCAATTATATTTCTTAATTTTGCCATCTGCTCACTTAATTTTTTCTGAACAACTTTAGCATAATGCTCTTGGGTTGTTGATAATTTAGAATGACCTAGAAGTTCAGAAACAACTTCCATTGGCACATCATTATATAACAAAAATGTAGTTGCAAAAGTTTTTCTAGCTATGTGATGGGTAAGATTAATCTTAATTCCTACCATATCTGCAATCTCTTTTAAATAAGCATTGAATTTAGGATTTGACATTCTTGGAAATACAAACTCTGTAGAGTTCTGATATTTTTCTATAATAGATTTTGCTATAGGTAATAATGGTACATAATAAATACGACTAGTTTTATTTCTATTTATACTTAACCATTCATTATCATCAAACCTTTTAACTATATCTGAATATCTTAAGTTTATCATTTCTTTGAATCCTAATCCAGTGTAACAACAAAATACAAACATGTCTTTAATTTGTTGTAATCTTTCAATTTCAAAACACTTCAATTCTAATGCCTTTAATTGCTCAGCATTTAAAAACAATACTTCCTTCTTTTGCCTTTTAGCTTTATAACCATAGAAAATATCTTTATCTAAATAATCTTGACTAATTGCAAATGAAATTACTTTTCTAAATCTCTGAATAGCTTTATTTAAAGTACTTAATTGAAGGTTTTGCTCTGTCTTTAAGAAATACTCATAATCTGTAATGAAACTATATTTTAAATCAATTATTAAAATGTCTTTTACATTAAACTTTGATTTAATAAATGATTTTAAATGAACTAATGATTCTTTGTATTTCTTATAAGTAACCAATTGAATTTCTTTACCAATTAATTTTTCAATTCTTTTTAAATACTCATTATACACTTCCACTACACCATATCCCTTTTTTGTTGGTTCTCCTCTATATTTTTTGTAAATATCATCTACAGAAAATTCAACATTGTTAACTTGTAGGTACAAAAAAACCTGATTAATTTTTGTCTTAATCAGGTTCAGTTGTGTATTAATAATATTATTTTGTTCTGTAGGAGGTTTAATCTCTTGAAGTGAACTATCCCATAAATTTGGATTGATAAAAATTCCTGTTGAGAATTCTTTTCTTTTTTTATTGTAGGTGACCCTACATAATAAAACAGCTCTATTGTCTTGTCTAATTTTACTCTTAGGTAAAATAAATAAAATACTTAATTTTTTCATGGCTTATATATTAAATGATTTGTTGATTTTAAATAGGACACCTAGAAGAAAATATAGGACACCTAATTGACACCTTTTTTTGAGTTAAAAGTGGTATAAAAACAAAAAAGCCCTCCCGTGAAAACGGAACAGCTTTTCATTGGTCTAACTACTAAACCTTTCCTGATTTCTCAGGAATAAACAACACAACTATTTTTAGATCAAGCTCTTGAATATAAATAG
>JAIXHM010000186.1 GCA_030145825.1 Flavobacterium sp. | reverse complement strand
TGACTATAATTTTGATTTGTGGAATTACCATTTCTTGTTCCTCATTTAGGAAAATCGAAGATACTAAAGACAAAATATCTCTGACTAAGGAAAATATTAATTTAATTGATGGTCTTTATTTAAACAATACCGATGTTGAAGTATTGCCTATTAATTATTTCTGGGGCAAAAATTATAAAATGAAAGAATATGAATCTGTATACAAATTAGTTTATGAGCAAAAAAAGCCTTATTTTATAAATCTTAAAGCATTGAATGAAAAACAAATTCAGGTAACAATTTTTGTTGATAATCAAATTCTTAAATCATACATATTAAAAGGAAAATTAAATAATGGATATTTTGAACAAAAAAGAAAAATCTATATGATTCCGATGATAATTTTTAATGTTTATCATAACTCAAAATTTAGAATTGGAAAACTTAAAAATAATAACTTAATAACCGATTATGACCAAAAAGAGTATTCTCATTTCGCATTTTCATTTAAAAACAATTGTGAAAAGTTAGAGAACATTGAACACTCTAAAGTTAAAAATGACACAATAAAATAACTACAGCTAACAACGGTTTGCTTCAATGGCTTCTTCCGGATTTTCCTACGGAAAATCCGCTGCTGAATGGAATGTTTTGTTATATTTGTAATGGCTTGGTGCTGGTTCAACGCCACTGAGAGCAAGCCGCAGAACGTTACCAGCAATATCTCATGAAACTGCAAAAAAATACTTTACTAAAAATACATTTGACATTAGTTATTTTTCTAATTATAAATTTCTTGTGTCAAACGAATTTTGATATTAGTCTTAATCGAAAATTATTATTTGGATTAAAGTTAATATTTTATGCTACGGGAATATTGTTGTTTTTTAAAACTATAAAACCATTTCAAAAAATTTCAATTTACTTTTCCTTGTATTTAGTTTCTCCAATATTAATCTTTATTGGATGGATTGTAGATGGAATTTTTGGAGCAATATTAGGGTCAATTTTTTTATTCCTTTTTGCGCCGAGTGAAAATTTACAAAAAGTTGAAAATATAACTATATACAAAAAATTTGGAGGTTTACTAGGTAGATGCTGTGATTATGAATTTACAAAAGAAGAGCTTTTAATTTTTGAGCGTAAAGTCGCAGAATTGAATTTTGAAAATGTCAACTTTGATAGAGTACCAATGAAAATTAAAAGTGATACTTTATACTTGAATTTTATACTGAAAGAATATGATGAAGAGGGAAATATATTAGCAAATGATAGTATTGTAAAATTGAGTGTGAAATAAATACTGCTGGTAACAGCGGTTTGCTTCAATGGCTACTTCCGGATTTTCCTACGGAAAATCCGCTGCTCAATGGAATGTTTTGTTATATTTGTAATGGCTTGGTGTTGGCTCAACGCCACTGAAAGCAAGCCACAAAACGTTATGTACAATTATAAACGACATTTAGTTTTCCAATTTGATGGTAATTGATTTTCACCACTAAGAAAATCTTCTGGTGAAACCTCACTTAACCCAATTGGGTCTGAAAATCTAATCCCATTACTTGATACCATAATATCCGAAACCCACATTTCGTCATTATCATTTATATCTGTTACCTTAAAATTAGTTGGGTGAAACACACCGCATATTATAATCACCTCTTCCTTGTTTTCTAATTTAGTTTTTTTAACTAAATACTTACCTCTTAATGTCTTTTCCATAAATAACTGTACATAACATCAATTACACGCTATTGCTAGATTAGTTTTAAATTTAAAATTTCGTTTGTACCTTTCGGCTTCGTGTTTAACCGAAAGATAGTTTTATGCTTTTACGCAACATCGTGTAGTTGCGGAACGTTAGCAGCAAGCATAAAAACTACATCGTAAAAATATACTTTAATGAAATTGGAAAGAATATTATTCACATTCGTTATTTTGATTTTAATTTCCTGTCAAGAAAAAAAAAATGACAATAAATATGTTGAATATGTACCTCAAGTTTTTAATGGAGATGAAGTGGTTAAAATGCCTAAAATGTTAACGAAAAAACATCAAGAAAACGTCATAAATGTTTTAAAGTATTATGGTGTTGAATGGAAAATTGAAAACGAGAAATTATTAATTTTGAAAAGTATTGACAATGAAATTTTGTGGAATTACACTTCAAAAGCAAATGATTCAATTTGGCTATACGAACACAAACCCAAATAAAATGCCAGCTGCTAACAGCGGTTACAAGTAATGGCTAGTTCAGTAATATTCCGAAAATTCTCCGAATTTTCTAAAATAAGTTTATATTTGTTATGACTTGGTAATGGTTTACGCCACTACTTTTAGCCGCCAAACGTTGTGTACAATTATGAAAAAAATCGCACTGATAATAATCACAGGACTTTTATTACTGTCTTGTTCAAAAAAGGAAAAGGAATTTAAGGGTGACCTATATTTCAAATTAATTGATATTGGAAGTTTTTATGGAACTGATGAAAAGATAATTGAGAGATTTGAACACACTTTCGACAGCATTCGTTATAGTAAAATAGCTAGAAAAGAAGATTTGGAAGTTATCCGAGTTTTTGACATTTTGAAAGCTAATAACTTACTAAAATCTCCTTGGATAAATTTAAAAACAGAATCTGACATTATAAAGATTTATCTATCAGAATCGGAATATGAAAAGGTAAAAAAGTTTGAACGAAATAAACTAATTAATACCAACCAAAAAGTCGAATTAGAAATTAAAGTAACCGAATTGGATAGTGGAATCTATTATTCAAATAAAATATCTGAAATAAAAATAGTTAATGGAGAGACTTATTGGAGAAAATAACTGTACACAACAGCGGTTTGCTTCAATGGCTACTTCCGGATTTTCCTACGGAAAATCCGCTGCTGAATGGAATGTTTTGTTATATTTGTAATGGCTTGGTGTTGGCTCAACGCCACTGAGAGCAAGCCACAGAACGTTGGCAACAAGCTGAAAAATGAAACTCAACAACAAACATATAATTGGAATATTGTCCTTAATTGGATTTCTGAGCTCTTGCAAGCCCGAAATAAAAAATGAATTGACCGAAAAAACATTTCCAGTGGTAATTGCGGAATATTCTCAAAGCAAATTTCACCATTCCGACACAACGACTTTAACTATCCGAAAAAATGATAGTATTAATTTTCACTTATTTGGACTAAAAAATGATGGAGAGTATGAAATAATTATGGATTTACCTTTCGAAATCAATCTAAAAGACAATTCTCAAATTCTGATTGACAAAATTCCTGCAAAACTGGTTTCGGAAAAACAATTCTATGACAAAAACAAACTGGTAACCGTAAAGAAATACTATTACGATATCGAAAATCAAGCAGATGAAGGAGGACATTTTTTTGTGATGGAAAACAGAATTATAGCTTTTAATTCTTCCGCTTGGAATTTGAAAAGATTTTATCAATATGAAAATTCTGAAATAACCGAATTATTAAAAAAAGACACATCTGACTTCTTTTATCGATATAAAAATGAAATAATAGAGGAATGAAAAGCCAGTTGCCAACAATGTATAACCGCAATTACGGCGGTTTCGACTGCGTCCGAATCCACTCAGAATTGCTAACGTCAGTTCTTAACCGTAAATCATTAACTTTAAATCCGTAACTGACGGTTATACAAAACCGTTATAAGCAAGCTTACCCGCCCATACGCATAATTCTAATTTGTAAATTTTCACGCTCTTGATACAATTCAGATAATCGTTTATTATAATCGAAATCTTTATTGTTATCAATAGATACTTCAAAACTATGTAAGCCATTTAATTTTATAGTTTCTCCTTTTTTAAGTCGAAAAATCATATCAATAGCACCGTTTATAGTTTCTACTTTGTTTTTCATATTTATCAATAATCTATTCATAAACTTATATTTAAAGCCTGCTTATAACATTTGTTTGTAGCAATAGCTTATTTAGTGTTTAATTTAAAGTATGTTTTGTATTTGTTGTGTTCGCTCCGAAATCTTCCGATTTCTTCGCTACTGCTACAAGCAAAGGAACGTTGTGTGTAATTTTGATAAAAACGTCGTTGACAGATTTTATGGATTTAGAAATTAAATTTAGAAAAAAAAGAATAACATTCGGAATTATATTTTTTTTAATAATGTTTACTTTTTCTATCTTTTTCATTCTAAAACCTGAAATTTTCATAAGAAATGTGTTTATGAAAAAATTCCATATTCAAACACTTGGAATAATAGGAATAGTTTATTTTTCAGCACTATTTATCTCATTTTTAAAACTTTATTCAAGAAAATATGCAATACGTATAACCGAAGAATTTATTATTGATAATACGAGATATGAATCTTTAGGCAAAATTGAATGGCAGAATATTTCTAAGATTAAAAGAATTAAGAAAAGTAGCATTGAGATATTTGTGAATGAATCTATTTTCAAAAATAAAAAATTAAATATTCTCAAAAACTTTTTATTATTTATGGGAAATTGGAATTACAGAAAAAGTATAATAATTTCAAGTGCATTAACTAATAGCGATATTGAAGAACTTTTTAAGAATATTACTAAAGCATTTGAAGCTTACAAAAAAACTACACACAACATTGGTTAGCTGTTATTGTGGCTGCTCGCCTACTTCCGAATTTTCTCCGAAAATCCGAAAGTATTCGTATATTTGGTTTGGTTAGTAACAAAAAACCACAACATCAGCTAGCCAAGAACCGTTGTAAACAATTTAAAAAAAAAGAATGAAAAAACTGAAATTATTTATTGGAATTTTAATCGGATTTATGATTTTGTCTTGTTCGTCCGATGATGATAACGGAAATCAACAACCAACAGTAGC
>JAIXHM010000185.1 GCA_030145825.1 Flavobacterium sp. | reverse complement strand
GTTAAAAAACCAACCGTTAAACAATTAGAGCACTTTGCTCATAAAGTGCACATCCCTTTTGGCTATCTGTTTCTACCAGAACCTCCAAAAGAAACGATTCCTTTCCCATTTTTTAGAACAGGAAATCAACAAACCGATAAAGTGAGTTTAAATGTATTTGATACGATTCAAATACTACAAAGACGTCAAGATTGGATAACAGAATATTTACAAGATAATGAGCAAGAACCTTTATCTTTTGTGGGTAGGTTTAATGAAAACGCAACAGCGAATGAAGTAGTTGCAGACATTCGAAATACCTTAGAATTACAACCTAATTGGGCTTGTAATTTTGCAACTTGGGAAGAAACATTAGCTTTCATTACCAATAAAATTGAAGCAATTGGTGTTTTTATCAACTTTAATGGTATTGTAGAAAATAATACCCACCGTCCAATTCCTGTTGATGAATGTAGAGGTTTTGTATTAGTAAATCAGTACGCTCCATTTATGTTTGTAAATGCCGCTGATGCTAAAGCAGCTCAACTGTTCACCATTATTCATGAGTTAGCTCATATTTGGTTAGGTGAAAGTGCAGGTTTTGACAATCAAAATTTAATGCCTGCAGACGATCCAACAGAAAAGTTATGTGATGCTATTGCAGCTGAATTTTTAGTGCCAGCAAGCTCTTTAATTGATATTTGGCAAGATAAACCAAGTATAGATTACGCTAAACGTTATTTTAAAGTTAGTCCAATTGTAATAGCAAGAAGAGCATTAGATTTAGGGTTAATTTCTAGAGGTACTTTTTTTACCTTTTATAATGGTTATATCGAAAGCTTTAAACAGAAAAAAGAAAACCAAAAAGGAGGCGGTGATTTTTATGCTACTACTCGTAAACGTGTAAGCGTTACTTTTGCATCTTATGTAAATCAAGCTGTTAATCAAAATAAACTACTTTATCGTGATGCCTACAAAATAACAGGTTTGAAAGGAGATACTTATCAGAAATTTGTAACCCAGCATTTACATTAATCGTATGGGTATTCCTTTTTTATTAGATACCAATTTTTTCATTGAAGCTTATAGAGTGAGCTATCCTTTTGATGTAGTTCCAAGTTTTTGGATTAAAGTCAAAGAGTTGGCTGAACAAGGAAAGATAATTTCAATTGATAAAGTGAAAAAGGAATTACTACAAAACAAAGATGAACTCTCAGATTGGATTATTGATAATTTAACTGAAGATTTTTTTAAAGACACTACTACTGTAGTTCCTAACTACGCAACACTTACCGGTTGGGTATATTCTAAGTCTGAACAATATTCTGCCACTGCTATTTCTGAGTTTTTAGATGTAGACGAGGCAGATGCCTGGTTAGTAGCTTTTGCTATGACTTATGGTAATCATATTGTTACACATGAAACTAGTAATCCAAATAGTCGAAAAAGAGTAATGCTTCCTGATGCTGCAAATCCATTTGATGTTACTTGTATTAAAACGATAGATTTGTTTAGAGCACTTGCAGTTAAAATTTAAAAATAGCTCAGTTGACTCTAAAGAAAAGTTTTTCTTAGTTTGTCCTTTTACGTTCGTTCAATTAGTTATGAAATGCTATAAGGAATTAAGTATAAAAACAAATAAATAATTATGATCCTCTTTAACAAACTATTCGGCAAAAAACAACCCGAGTTTACACCTGATAATTCGGTTTTACTGCAATTGATACAAGCGTATCATCAAAATCCGAGTTCCGAAAGCTACAGTAAAGTAATTGACGAGTTGTATGGTTCTCGTGCATTTTTAGTGGTTCCTACTGGTAAAAAGCAGGAATACTCTAATGAATGGAAAAAATCTAAAGGAGGCGATGTGATAGATTTTGCAACGGTATATAATTTGGACGGATTGTTGGTTTTGGGGGTATTTACTTCTGAAGCCACGTTATCAAAATGGATAACAGAAGAAATGGGATATATCGGGCTTCCGTCTAAAACGGTTATGGAAATTGCACAACAGCATAATTTTGGTCGTGTTGTTATCGATAGTGACCAAGAGACTATGTTTGTGTTGGAACGTAATGTTTCGAATACAAATGAGATTACGATAGAAGAAGATACAGAAGTTTTGATTTGGTACCCAAAGCAACCTATTTCTGGAGACCATAAAAAGCAATTGTGTACGGCATTTTCAAAAGTGTCTAGTATTAAAGAAGTGTATCATTTTGGAATGACTCGAAATGATGAAGCTATTTTGATTTTAGCTTTTCTATTGGATGAAGTAAATGATAATAGTAGGTTAGCGGTTTTAAGTGCCATGAATGATGGTATGAATGGTTTTAGTACGGAGTTTCCTTTAGAAATGATGTATGTGAAAGAGGGGGATAATTGGCATACCACGGGGAATAATTTTGAGGTGTTTTATAGGAGGTGAGGGGAAAAGTGGAAAGTAAAAAGTAAAAAGTGAAAAGTAAAAAGGTTGGTTTCACTTTGTGAAACGTGTACTTACTTTGTAGGAGCTTCCTTTTTGTTGGAATATTATCTCGACTGAAGTACAGCTTTATGATATAGATGCCATTACTCAACTAATAATTTTAGTAGATTGAATAAATAAAATGGTTTAAAAATTAAGTTCAACTTTTTTAAACCATTATTTGTTGATACTGTAAAAAGAATAATAGGTTTATAAAAATAAAAAAAAAAATAAAAATGAGGTTTTCCGTAAGGAAAGCCTTTTTTGTTTTTATAGGTTTGATAAATTTTAAATTCCTTATTATGAAAAAGTATTATGTTAATAAAATAGCTCAATCAAATGGAGATCATGAAGTTCATTCTGAGAATTGTACATTTTTACCAAAAATAGAAAATAGAATTTATCTAGGAGAATTCAATAGTTGTAGGTTGGCCGTTACAAAAGCAAAGGAATATTACTATAAAACTAATGGCTGTTTTTTTTGTTCAAAGGAATGTCATACAACTTAATCTTTTTTTGCACAATAACTTATAAACATTTATATTTAATCACTGAATGAATTTTATGATTAAAAAATCATTAATTTTTTTTAAATTTTATTCATTGGTCTTATTTAAAACTATAGTAGTTTTATTTAGGAAAGATAGGATTTTAAAAAAGATTCATCTTGATTATATTTCAAATCCTCACTTCGAGGAAGATTTCTTGTTATTAAATTTTACTTTTAAAAATGCATTGTTTTATAAAATAAATAAAACAAGGTATTTACATGGAGGTAATAAAGTAATTTATTTGAGATCCCATAACTACAAGATAGAATTTGAAGCTATAGGACTATTTAATAAATATCAAAAAACAATAGAAGTAAAACCTAATCTTAAAGGAGAATTTTCAAATTTCAAAACAAGAAGTAAAAATTTAAAATTAGCATACAAGACACATTCTGATTTGAAAACTGTTAATTTAAATCAATCTATTAATTTAAAACAAACTGAATTAATTTTCAATAAAGTTAAATTCAAAAATAAAAATACAACTATAAAATTAAATTCTTTCAACCAATTCGACTATTTATGAAACGAGATTATTATGAATTACCCAAATCGGGTTCAATTATGCGTTTTCTGTGGAAATGCGCTGGCGGTGACCGCTATTTATTAGAGAGAGCAACTTATTCTGATCAAATAAAATATATGTGTTTGGGAGGAATTGTATTTGCTACAGGAGCAATGGCTGGTATTGCAGGTGGTTATGCATTCTATTCAATTTTTGAGCCAAGAGGCTCTGCTATAGAAAATCCCGTTCATACTGGAACTCTATTAGGTGCTTTGCTATTTGGTCTAATTTGGGGCTTAATGATTTTTAACATAGATCGTTTCATTGTTACAAGTACAGGAAAAGGAGATGGTACAGAAGCAATTACATGGGATGAGTTTAAAGGAGCAATACCACGTATTTTAATGGGAGCAATTATTGCTATTACTATATCTAAACCCGTTGAAATAAGAATGTTTAAAACCGAGATTGATATAAAACTACGTGAAAAGCAGTTAGAACAGCAATCTGCATATCAGGCAAAAGTAGATTCTACCTATAAACAAAGGGAAATTTTGTTAGAAAAAGAGTTTGGTGGATTAGCTACTGAAAGACAAGTTTTAGTTGATAGAATAAAAGAAGCAGAACAAGCTTATACTGATAATTTAATGGGTAAGGCAAATGGTGTTATTGCAGGAAATGGGCCATTATCTAAAGCGCTAAAAGCTCAATTAAATAATTTAGAAAATCAGCTCGAAAGCTTTGATAAGCAGAATAAATCTAGACTAGATGAATTAAATTTAAGAAAAGACAAATTAAGAATAGATAAAGATAAAGAAAGAGATAACAATGAAAAAATAGCTAATGGACTTGATGGATTATTAGAACGTATAAAAATAGCACATGAGGTAGCAGGTGGATGGATAACCTTATTCATAACCTTACTATTTATGGCAATTGAGTTAACTCCAGTGTTTTTCAAACTAATGTTAATTAAGTCACCTTATGATTATTTAGCTGAGAATAGAGATGATTTAATAAAGGCTGAAAAGGGTATAGAAGTTAAATATGATTTTTATAAAGATAAAGAAGGTATTGAACGTCATTTAGTTATTAATCATGAAGCGCATCGTTTGATATACGAGAAAATAAAACTTACTGAAATTCAAAAAGAACTTACTGATTATGCTGTAAATAAGTATAAGGAACAAGAAATGAAAAAGATTGATGAGAATTTAGAAAATTACATCAAGCCAATACAAAATGAAGAATAGTTTTATAGAAGATTTACGATTAAAGCTTACAACTTTCTCGGGAGAAGATGGATATGTTTTAAAACAATGTTCAACTACTCTAAAGATACGTTTTGCCATAATTGGATTTTTTG
>JAIXHM010000184.1 GCA_030145825.1 Flavobacterium sp. | reverse complement strand
ATGTAATGAAAGCTAATAATTTAGTGTTAAGCATAATGTTTTTTATTTACTAGTACAATATACAACGAATTTTTAAAGTTGCAATTGCCTTGCAAAAATATAAAAAGATTGTATATTTGCACCGGCAAGTCCTACACGACCAGCTCCTGCAGAATCCCCCAGGGTGGGAACGCAGCAAGGGTAAGCGGTTGTAGCGGTGCGATGTAGGTCGCTTGCCATTTTTTTGTTAGCCCAGTAAGGGCTTTTTTTATGCCTTTTTGTTACCTTCGCAAATAAACTTTTATATGAGTAAAGTAGTTTTTATAACAGGTGCTTCATCCGGAATTGGAAAAGCTATTGGAGAATTTTTATTAGTTAAAGGCTATAAAGTTTACGGAACAAGTAGAAATCCTGAAAATGTTAAACAATCGAGTATAGAACTAGTGGCATTAGATGTTAGAAATGCTACAAGTATAAAAGGCGCAATTCAAACAGTTCTAGAAAAAGAAGGTAAAATAGATATTTTAATTAATAATGCTGGTGTTGGTATTACAGGTCCATTAGAAGAAATTCCTTTGGAAGAAATAAAAAATAATTTTGAGATAAATTTATTTGGTCCAATCGAAGTTATGAAAGCTGTTTTACCTTCTATGCGCCAACAAAGAGTAGGTTTAATAATTAATATAACTTCAATTGCTGGTTATATGGGATTGCCTTTTAGAAGTGTTTATTCGGCTTCTAAAGGAGCATTAGAATTAATTACTGAAGGAATTCGTATGGAAGTAAAACCATTTGGAATTCATATTGTAAATGTGGCACCTGGAGATTTTGCTACTAATATTGCTGCGGGTCGTTATCATGCGCCATTAGTTAAAGGTTCGGCTTATGAAAAAACTTATGGAACCACTCTTGAAATGATGAATGAACATGTTGATGCTGGTAGTAATCCAAATCAAATGGCTGAGGCTATTTTTAAAGTTATTCTATCCCAAAATCCAAAAGTACATTATAAAGTTGGAGCTTTTATGCAAAAATTCTCAATTGTTTTAAAGAGAATTTTACCTGACACGGTTTATGAAAAACTATTGATGAATCATTATAAGTTATAAAATGAAAAATATATTTTTTCTTTTCACTTTGATTTGTATTAGTTGTTCTACTAATTTTACTTCTCAGCAATTTGAAGGAAATTGGAATTCTAAAAGCTCAGCAAATGAGATTAATTTTCATTTCGAATCTGATTCTGTAACGATTGATCAATGGGGAACAACTAAAAAATATTTATGGAGATTAATTGAAAATAAAATGTATTTTTCAAATGAATCGATTAAAGAGAATTTTTATGTAAATTTTAAATTAAATAGAAATAATGATACATTGTTTTTAAAAAATGAGCATGAAAAAGAATATCAAATATTTGTAAAAAGTAACAAAGAGTAAAACTTTAATAGTATTTTTGCACTCATAAAACAACACAAAAAAATAAACTAGTATTTGTATGAAATTTTTTATTGACACAGCTAATTTAGAGCAAATTAAAGAAGCACAAGCTTTAGGAGTATTAGATGGAGTAACAACAAATCCGTCTTTAATGGCTAAAGAAGGTATTACAGGTAAAAATAATATCTTAAAACATTATGTAGATATTTGTAATATTGTTGATGGTGATGTAAGTGCAGAAGTTATTGCTACCGATTACGAAGGAATGATTAAAGAAGGTGAGGAGTTAGCAGAATTACACGAACAAATTGTGGTTAAAATTCCTATGACTAAAGAAGGTATTAAAGCTTGTAAATATTTCTCTGATAAAGGAATTAGAACTAATGTAACTTTAGTTTTTTCTTCAGGTCAAGCTTTGTTGGCTGCTAAAGCTGGAGCAACTTATGTTTCTCCATTCTTAGGAAGATTAGATGATATTTCAACTGATGGTTTAAATTTAATCGAGGAAATTCGTTTAATTTATGATAACTATGCTTTTAATACTCAAATTTTAGCAGCTTCAGTTCGTCATACAATGCACGTAGTTAACTGTGCTAAAATTGGTGCAGATGTAATGACGGGACCTTTATCATCAATTTTAGGATTATTAAAACATCCTTTAACTGATAGTGGTTTAGCTCAATTCTTAGCCGATTATGCAAAAGGTAATCAATAATTAAAATACAACATAAATAAAAGGGATGTTTTTAACATCCCTTTTATTTATTTTTTTATGAAAATGTTATTTCAAATCTTTTTCAAAGTTTACATCAAATAAGTTTGCAAAAGCATTTTTAATAGTTCCATCAGGATTTAAAATAATGGTTCTATGTAATTTTGTAATAACCCATTTGCGCTTTATATCAGTAAAATTTGTTGATTTTAATTCTTGCACATTTCCTAAGTTATAAGATTTTAAAGCTTTTGTCCAATTTTCAGTAGCATCATTAATGTTTATACCTACAAAATTTACGTTAGGATATTTTTCTTTATACAATTTTGCTTTTTTGTGTACGCCTTCAAAATGAGATTCTGCATGAGAACTCCAAAAGAAAATAACAGTGAGTTTATTATCTGTAATAGCTTGTAAATTAATTTTTTCAAAATTTTTATCTACAATATCTACATCTGGAAGTTTATTACCAACTTTTAAATTTTGTACGGCGTCATAAATACTCTTAACCTCTTTTTGTTGTTCTTTATCTGTAGATAATTCTAAATAACGATCAATAAATTTCTTGTTGTTAAACATATTTTGCTCTTCAAGTAAATACATGTACGCAACATTGTTTAAAACTACATTTTTAATTATAGGATTAGAAATTAACGAATCAGTTACATTTAATTTATAAATACTATTTTCTAAAGATAAATCATCTATTTTAAAATGATTGTGTACAAAAGATTTATTATTTAAAAGTGAAGTAACATATTTAATGAAAGGTGAAAAATTAGCTAAATTTTGATTATTAAAATTTAATGAAGTCCTGTAGCTGTAAAAATCTTTTGGTAATTCTTTGTAAACTTCTTCACCTGTTTTGTATTGATGTACAAAAGGATATAATTCTTTTTTGTAGTAATGATTTAAATCAACACCAGATTTAGCAACCGCATCAAACTCTTCACTCCAACCAATTTCAGCTCTTCTTTTTAAATAATCAGCAGTTCTAGATCGATAATCAGATTCAATAGTATTGTTAAAAGTTTTAAAATCTTTGTCTAATAATTCTAATAATTTATTTCGTTCTTTTTCGTTCTTTAAAAACTGATCAATTAAGAAATTATTTTTTTCATCTCCGCGACCACAAAAAGCTAGTGAATTATCAAAATCATTTGTGTTTAAACGAATCATTAAGCTATCATTTTTATCAAAAAAGATATACTGGTATTCTGGTGCATGCTGAAAAGTATATAGACCAGGCGCAAGAGAATCAAATTTGTGTAAAAATCTATTATTATTATCAAGCTTTATGGTATCAATTACAACACCATCTTTTAAAAATAAGATTTCTTTGCTTTGAGGATTAATTATTTCTCCACCAAAATAAGCTTCATAACTATCAGGTTCAAAAACTTTTTCACAAGAGGTTAATGAAAAAAACGATAGTACATAAATTGGTAAAAAGTTAAGTAGGTAATTTTTAAGCATGTAATAGATTTGAATTTCTTAAAACAAATGTATTGGTTAATATTTAAAGGGCTTGTTAATAGACAGTTAAAATAAACCTATAATAATTCTAAATAATAGCTTCAAAACTGCACTATTTTTTCTACTTTTGCAACAATTTTAATAAAAAAAACTAAAATGCTTACAGTTTCTAATTTATCCGTACAGTTTGGAAAGAGAGTTTTGTTTGATGAAGTAAATGTTACTTTTACTCAAGGCAATTGTTATGGAATTATAGGTGCAAATGGTGCTGGAAAATCTACATTTTTAAAGATTTTATCTGGAGATTTTGAGGCAACTTCTGGTCAAGTAATTCTAGAGCCAGGAAAGCGTATGTCGGTTTTAAATCAGAATCACAACTTATTTGATGAACACACAGTTTTAGAAACTGTAATGATGGGAAATAAGGTATTACACAAGATTAAGGCTGAAATGGATGCATTATATCTTGATTATACTGATGAAAATGCTGATAGAATAGGGGAATTACAAATTCAGTTTGATGAAATGAACGGTTGGAATGCAGAGAGTGATGCCGCAACATTATTATCAAACTTAGGAATTGGTGAGGAGTTTCATTATACTTTGATGGGTGAAATGGATGGTAAATTGAAGGTACGTGTTTTATTAGCACAAGCTTTGTTTGGAAATCCAGATGTTTTAATTATGGATGAGCCAACTAACGACTTAGATTTTGAAACAATCGGGTGGTTAGAAAATTTCTTAGCAAACTACGAAAATACGGTATTAGTAGTATCTCACGACCGTCACTTTTTAGATGCAGTATGTACGCACATTTCTGATATTGATTTTGGAAAAATTACACATTTCTCGGGTAACTATACTTTCTGGTACGAATCTTCGCAATTAGCAGCACGTCAAAAAGCACAACAAAATAAGAAAGCTGAAGAGAAAAAAGCTGAATTAGAAGAGTTTATCCGTCGTTTTAGTGCGAACGTAGCAAAGTCAAAACAAGCTACTTCTCGTAAAAAGATGTTAGAAAAATTAAAAGTTGATGATATTAAGCCTTCAAGCAGAAGATATCCAGCTATTATTTTTGAACAAGAGCGTGAAGCAGGAGACCAAATTTTAAATATCCAAGATTTAAGTGCTTCAATCGATGGTGAAGTATTATTCAAAAATGTTGATTTAAATTTAGCAAAAGGCGACAAAGTGGTTGTTTTCTCAAAAGATTCGAGAGCAACAACAGCTTTTTATCAAATTTTAAATGATAAAATGAAACCTGATTCTGGAAAATTTGATTGGGGTGTAACTACGACACAATCTTA
>JAIXHM010000183.1 GCA_030145825.1 Flavobacterium sp. | reverse complement strand
TTATTTCTAGAAGAATTTTCTTGTCCGTTTACTGCTCTAATATGGTGCGCATCCGAAACTCCGTCGCTCGTACTATTGGGTCCAGTTGAATTCCAAACATTAATACCATCAGCAGTATCTCCAAGAGCTACTTCAAAACCACCTCTCGACTGACAAAAAATATGTTCTCTGTTCCATTTACCCACAATACTACTAGTATTTTGTTGGTCTAGTTTAGCCATTGGTTCTTCACGATAAATCGTCCAAACCTGGTTATTATTTTCTGGATTTCTATCTGCTTCTTTTAATATATCCCAAATATCAGCATAACTTTGTAAGCGAACTTCAGCAGGATCTGCAATAATATCTTGAATAGCTTGTTTAAGAGTTGGACCAGATAATCCGTTTAAGTTATCATAATAACCCGCTGGAATTTGAGGTGTACAATCTCCATAGGTAGGATTTAATGGAGTTCCCCAAGGATCAGTAGAAAAGTTAGCATCGTAAATTCTTATAATAAAGTTATCGTTATTTGCTAAATAACCACTGGGTAAAGCCGCAAATTGAAATAAAGCTTCTTCATCACCTTCATCTGAACCATCGTTATATATAGTAATTCCTGTTTGACCTGTAGTTTGTCCTACTGGAATTGAAACAGTTGTTCCCCCTGCAAAATCTCCAACAGAAAAATTTCCATTGGTTAAAGAAAAATTCATTATTAAGGTTTCATTTTCTACAGGCTGACTAGTTGTAAAAACGATATTAAAACTATCGCCTTCATTATAAGAAGGTTGAGAAGTAGTTACGGTTACATAATTAAAAACTATTCCACTTCCGTCGTTATTCATACCAGGAGATGGAGTGGTTACAACATAACTACCATTTAATAATTGAATAGACTGTGTAGTTCCGCTTCCGTTTACGTTTTCATTAACACATATAGAAATGCCCCAAGCTGCCATTAGTCCTGTTGCTTGTGTAGAATTATTAGTATAGGCTAAAGCGTTAACTAAGTTAGTTGATGTAGCAAGAGTTCCAACAGGAAAATCAGTATCATTTCCTAAATATAAAGCAACACCATCTGGACCATTTTGAATCGTGTTACCGGGAACAACAATTGTTGGTGACGGGCTTACAGCTGCATTTCCAATAACAAAATTACCGTTAGGATCAGTTGTATATCCGTCTAAATCAATAGCCAAGTAGCTTGATGTTCCTGTTCCTGAAGAAGTTCCATTAAAAAAAACTAAAACATATCCATCTAAACTGAAGTTGGGAGAATCAGAATGTAATTCTACAAATTCTAATGTATCTCCTCCCGGATTATCGGAATCTAGCTCACTAATAACAACTTGAGAAAATGAAACAGAGCACGTAAATAAAATTAAAAGGTTAAGTAATTTTTGGGTCATTGCAATAATAATTAGAATCAAATTTAATTAATTTAAATCATTAACGTTGCTTTGCTAGCAAATAATTAACGAATTGACTTCTATTTGTAAAAAAATAAGGACATTAATCAAGTTTTAAGTTTTTCTTAAGCAACTTTTTACTAAACTTGTAATCTTTAATTAAAAGCAAATTTGAAGCATCTTTTTAAAATATTATATTTTTTCAGCTTAATTTCATTAGGTCAAAATCATCAACAAAATATCACTGCAACTGTAGATATTGAGAATCATATTGTAAAAATCAAGCAAGAAGTTGTATATTTTAATAACTCATCTAATGAATTAAGTCTTATAAAATTTCAAGATTGGAATAATGCTTTTTCTTCTAAAAAATCAGCTATTGCAAGACGTTTTTCAGATGAATTTATTCGCTCGTTCCATTTAGCAAGTGAAAAAGATAGAGGTTATACCGATATTAAAGCTTGGACAGATGAAAGTTTTACTAATCTAAGTTGGGAAAGAGATGAAAAAAACCTTGAAATCATCAATTTAAAATTAGATAATCCTATATTACCATTTACTTCTAGAAAATTTACGATTACTTATTTAGTTAAAATTCCGAATGAAAAGTTTACCCGCTATGGATTTAATGGCGACTCTAAATTGTATTTAAAAGATTGGCTCATTGCTCCAGCGCGTTATGAAAACAAAGGATTTATTGCATATCCTAACGAAAGTTTAGACGACCAAACCAACGCACTTTCCGATTTTAAAATTAATATCACTTTACCCTATAATTACTATTTAAATTCGAATCTTCCTATCGTTGAAAATGAAGGAAATCATTTTGTATTAAAAGGCGAAAAATTTTTAGATGCAACTTTAGTTATATCTAGAGAAAATGAATTCACAAAATATAAAAATGAACTAATTGAAGTTTCAAGTAGTTTAAAATCAGACAGAATAAGCGATTTACAAAAAGTTTTAGCCGTAGATAAATTAACGCGATTTGTTCATGAAAAACTAGGAAATTCAAGCGTTTCTAAGATTTTGGTTACCGAAGAAGATTATGATAAAAATCCTTTTTACGGATTAAATCAATTACCTGCTTTTTTAAGTCCTTTTCCTGACGATTTTTTATACGAAATTAAATTTCTAAAAACCTATCTAGACAATTATTTAAAAGCAAATTTGCATTTGAATTTAAGAAAAGATAATTGGATTTACGACGGAATTCAAGTATATGTTTTAATGCAATATATCGAAGAAAATTATCCTGATATGAAAATGATGGGTAACATTTCTAAGCTTAAAATTTTAAAATCGTACAATGCTGTAAATATTGATTTTAACCAACAATACAATTATTTATACATGCTAATGGCTCGGAAAAATTTAGATCAAGCTGTTGGCGAACCCAAAAACAGATTAATAAAGTTCAACGAAAAGATTGCAAATAAATATCGTTCTGGTTTAAATTTCAAATATTTAGACAGTTATTTAGGAAATAATATTGTAGAAAATTCGATAAAAGAACTTATCGAAAACAATAGCAATTGCACTTGTAACCAATATGAATTAAAATACATTTTAACTAAAAACAGTCCAAAAAAAATAGATTGGTTCTTCGATACTTTAGTTAATTCAAGAGAGTTGATTGATTTCCGATTTGGAAAAGTAAAAAAGAATGACGATACAGTTGAAGTAAACATTATTAACAAAACAAAAACGAATGTTCCTATCTCTTTTTATCAACTAAAAAAAGATAGTATTGTACATCAAGAGTGGATTGAAAATATAAAAACTGATACTACTTTGGTTTTCCCAAGAAATGAAGCCGATAAATTAACTTTAAACTATTTTAATGAAATTCCCGAGTATAATTTACGCAACAACTGGAAATCATTAAAAGGCTTTTTCTCTAATAATCGTCCTTTGAAATTTAACTTTTATAGAGATTTAGAAGAACCTTATTATAACCAACTTTTTTATGTTCCCGAATTTGAGTTCAATATTTATGACGGACTTGCAGTTGGTATGAACATTAACAATAAATCGCTATTAAATAAACCATTTACATTTAGCGCTACACCATTTTATTCTTCTAACACACAAAGTGCAGTAGGCAAATTTTCGTTCCTATACGATAATAATGTACGTTCAGAAGGTAAACTTTACAAAGTAAGATATATTGCAAAAGGAAGTCAATTTCACTATGCTCCTGATGCTCGTTATACAAATTTTAGTCCTGTTGTACAATTCTTTTTTAGAGACCCTAATTTTAGAGTTAATAAATCAGAATTCATTCAACTAAAACAATTATACATTAACCGAGAAAGATCGCCCTATATTTTAGAACAAAATACAGAAAACTATACGGTTTTTGATGCTAAATACGGAAATCATCAATCGGAAGGAACAAAACATTATAGCTTTTTAACTGATTTACAGTTAGCTAATTCATTTGGAAAATTATCAGGTGAAATACATTATCGCAAGTTATTCGAAAATAATCGTCAAATTACACTTCGTTTTTTTGCTGGAACATTTATATACAGAGATACAAAGTCTGATTTTTTTAGTTTTGGTTTAGATAGACCAACAGACTATTTATTCGAGCACGATTTATTAGGAAGAAGCGAATCAACAGGCATATTTAGCCAACAATACATATATGCCGAAGGTGGCTTTAAATCTAAATTTGATACAAGGTTTGCTAACCAATGGATGGTTACCACAAATGCCGCTTTTAATATTTGGAATTGGATTCAAGTTTATGGAGATATAGGTCTTTTTAAAAATGAATACTCAAGATCAAAATTTGTTTATGACAGTGGTTTTCATTTAAATCTTGTACCCGATTATTTTGAGCTCTTTTTCCCTGTATATTCTTCAAATGGATTTGAGTTGAAAGAACCAAATTATGGCGAAAAAGTTCGTTTTGTTGTTACACTAACTCCCAAAACACTTATTTCTTTATTTACTAGAAAATGGTTTTAATATAATTTTGATGATATTACTAACAATAATTCAATAAAAATATATTTTAACAAGGTCACAATGAAATATCTGTATTTTATTCTTTGAATTTTTGATAATAATTAAAAAATCAAGTCTTCTTAGGTTGTATTTTACTCTCCAATTTATTATATTTGTGACAATTCAATTCTTTTATTTATGAATAAAGCCACAGAAACAGGAGTTTTGTCTTTTGAAGATTTTAAAAAAGAAGTAATCAATGATTACAAAATTGCGGTTGTAAGTAGAGAATGTAGTTTACTTGGACGTAGAGAAGTACTTACAGGAAAAGCTAAATTCGGTATTTTTGGAGACGGAAAAGAAGTTCCGCAATTAGCAATGGCTAAAGCTTTCAAAAATGGTGATTTCCGTTCGGGTTATTACCGTGACCAAACTTTTATGATGGCAATTGGCGCTATGAACATCGAGCAGTTTTTTGCTGGTTTATACGGTCATACCGACATTAATTTTGATCCAATGAGTGCTGGGCGCCAAATGGGCGGACACTTTGCTACGCACAGTTTGGATGAAAATGGG
>JAIXHM010000182.1 GCA_030145825.1 Flavobacterium sp. | reverse complement strand
ATATACTACCATCATAATTTTGGACATAAAAATCAAGAAGAGTTTTTAGGATTGGGAACCAATGCTAAAATTAGCGAACTGCAAGCAGCAATGGGTTTAGCAGTTTTTAATCATCTAGAAGAAATTTTTGAAGGCAGAAAAAAAGCAGTCCAACTTTATAATGAGTTGTTACAAAATAGCTCGCTACAACGATTAAAGCTAAGAGAAGACACGAATTGGAATTATCATTATTACCCAGTTGTTTTTGAAAACGAAGAAAAATTATTAGTAGCAAAAGAACTAATGAATGCGCAACAAATTTTTCCTAGAAGATATTTTTATCCAAGTTTAAATACTTTGCCGTATTTAGACTATAAACATTGCGAAGTAAGTGAAAGTGTTAGTAAACGAGTTTTGTGCTTGCCATTATATGTAGGTTTAGAAAAAGATATCATAGAGCAAATTGTAAAAATAGTTTCAAATGCATAAAGACAAAACAATTGCTATTATGCAACCTTATTTTTTTCCTTACATTGGATACTTTCAACTAATAAATGCAGTAGATAGATTTATAGTTTATGACGATGTGAATTTTATAAATAAGGGTTGGATTAATCGTAATTCTATTTTATCAAACGGAGATCGATTATTAATTACGTTGCCTTTAGATAAAAGCAGTCAAAATAAATTAATTAATGAAATTGAAATTGCTAAAGATGAAAAGTGGAAATTAAAAACCTTAAAATCAATTCAAAGTTTATATTCTAAAGCGCCTTTTTTTAAAGAGATTTTTCCAGTAATTGAAAGTTTAATCGCAAGCGAGCAACTTAATTTGGCAACATTTAATTTTCATTTACTTAAAACCATTAGTAATTTCTTAGCAATAGAAACAGAATTTGTTTTATCGTCTCAAACATATCAAAATCAAAATTTAAAAGCACAAGATAGAATTTTAGATATTTGCAAAGTAGAATCTTGTAGTCGCTACATAAACCCAATTGGCGGAGTAGCATTGTATGATAAAGAAGTATTTTTAAAAAATAACATCCAATTATATTTTCTTCAAACTCAAAAAATAGAATATAAACAATATAAAAATGAATTTGTTCCGTGGTTATCCATTATAGATGTGATGATGTTTAACACTAAAGAAGAAGTTCAAAAAATGCTTACACAATATACTTTAGTATAATGAAAAGAATCGCAATACATAGTGCACCGCGTTCTGGATCCACTTGGTTAGGGCAAATTTTTAACAGTAATCCTAATGTAAAATATGCCTACCAACCTTTGTTCTCTTTTGCTTATAAAGGCTATTTGAACGAAACTTCTTCATTAGAAACAATACATGATTTTTTTAACGAATTACTTCAATCAAAAGATGATTTTGTAAATCAAACCGAAGGTATTCAAAAAGGAATCATTCCTCAATTTAAAAAGAACAACGAAATTAGTCATGTTGTTTATAAAGAAGTGCGCTATCATTATGTAATTGAAAATTTATTGCAAAAAGATAGTCAGATTAAAATAATTGGATTAGTTCGAAATCCTTTATCAGTTATTGCTTCTTGGTTAAAAGCGCCAAAAGAGTTTAGAAAAGATTTAGGCTGGATAGAAACTCAAGAATGGCAATTTGCATCTTTAAAAAATCAAAACAAACCAGAAGAATATAATGGTTTTGAAAAATGGAAAGAAGTAGCCAACTTATTTTTAAAACTAGAACAACAATTTCCGAATCAATTTCTTTTAGTAGATTACAACGATTTGCTTTTAGATACCGAATTGTGTGTGAAAAAGATGTTTGCATTTTGTGCGCTCGATTTTACTTCCGAAACAAAAGATTTTATAATAAAAGCAAAAGAAACCCATAATGAAGATGCTTACAGTGTTTTTAAAACCAAAAAAGTAGATAACGAATGGGAAAATAATTTGAATCCTGAAATTGTGGATGCAATTAAGCAAGATTTAAAAAATACACCATTAGAAAGATTTTTGCATCTATGAAATTTGACTTTTTAATATGTTCAGAACGTTCTGGAAGTAATTTAATAACAAAGTTGCTCGACAATCATTCGCAATATTGTGGACCAACACCACCGCATTTATTAAGGGTTTTTTATCCTGTTTTAACGAAATACAAAGATTTAGATAAGGATGAAAATTGGGCGAATTTTATAAACGATATTGATGGTTTTTTTAACGCTAAAATTGGAATTTGGCAAGCTCAATTTTCGAAAGAAGAGTTGTTAAAAATACAACCTAGAAGTTTAGCCGCTACAGTAAACTATATTTACAAAAAAGAAGCTCAAATACACAATAAAGAACGAGTCTTTGTAAAAGAAGTTGCGACCTATAATTTTTTCAATGAAATAAGTGCAGATTTTAGCGAAGCAAAATTTATTTGGTTGGTTCGAGATCCCCGTGATATGGCTTTGTCTTGGAGTCAATCTCCCGTTCATAGGGGCGACATTGTAAGAGCTGCAAATATTTGGCAAAAAAATCAGAGTGAAACGTTAAAGTTATACCAACAATTTCCTGATAAAATATTATGGGTTAAATATGAAGATTTGATTTCAAATCAAGAACAAGAATTAATGCGTATTTGTGATTTTCTCGATGTAGATTTTGAAGAAGGAATGGTAGATTATCACAAAAAGAAAATTTCGCAAGAAAACGCTGCACAAACCGATAATTGGAAAAATTTAAATCAATCTATCATTAAAAATAATTCTAAGAAATATTTAAAAGCTTTAAGAAAAGAACAAATTCAGTTTATTGAATATGTTTGTAAAAATGAAATGGAAGCTTTAAATTATGATTTAGAATTTTCAATCATCGATAACAAAGAGTTTGAAAGACTATCGCTAATTTTGCAACAAGAAGAGCGTAACGAAAAACCCGAATATTTGTTGATTTCAGAAGATGAAAAAACAAAACGCAATATTTGGTACAAGAAACTTTTGGAAATACAAAGTGAATGAGTTTAGAAATCGAAAATAATATTCCCTTAGTGAGTATATGTTGTTTAACCTATAACCACGAACCTTATATCAAACAAGCATTGGATAGTTTCTTAATGCAACAAACAAACTTTGCCTTTGAAATCGTGATTCACGACGATGCTTCAACCGATAATACGGCAAAGATTATAGAGGAATATACTCAAAAATATCCTGAAATTTTTAAACCTTTATTACAAACCGAAAATCAACGCTCTAAATTTGGTGGCGGAATGAATCCAAGGTTTAATTATCCTAGAGCAAGAGGAAAGTACATAGCAATTTGCGAAGGCGACGATTACTGGACCGATCCAAATAAATTGCAACGACAAGTCGATTTTTTGGAAAGTAATTTTGAATATGCATTAGTAGCTGAAGAAACAGAAGTAGTTGATAGTAGCGAGAATTCTATGGGTTTATTTAGCAATTTTTTTGGAGTTTCTTTACCTAATAAAGATATTACTATTGAAGAGTTAATTTTACAAAGAAGATTTGCTACGGGTTCTGTCTTGTTTAGACGTTATGAAAATTTTGATTTTTTAAAGTGTCAGGGCGATACACCTACTTGGTGTTATTTGTCAACTTTTGGAAAAATTATCCGATTACCCAATATTTCTTCAGTTTACAGAAGACATGAGACTGGAGTTACTGCAACACCAACAGTAAAATGGTACTTAAAAATGCAGGAATGGAATAACTTTTTAAAGAAAAATTATCCACAAGTTAGTAAAAAAATATTCCAAGAACGCTGGGAGAAAGAATCATATGGAGCACTTGATAAGTTGAGCGTAAAGAAAAATTTTTCATTTTTTATAAAAGTTATATTTTCATGTTTCTTAATGTCTCCCAAAAAAGCTATGAATTATTTATATAAAAGATTTTTAAAAAAATAAATTATGAAATCCATTTGTTTCATAATACACACATTTCCTCAATTATCTGAAACTTTTGTTGTAAATCAAATCATTGGTGCACAGCAAAAAGGATTTCAAGTAAAAGTATTGACCCAAAAATTATTAAGTTTCGATACGAGTTCCCAAAAAGTAATATTGGAAAAAAATAATATTTTAAACCATACAATTGTAGTTCAAAATAATATTCCTAAATCAATTTTAAAAAGAGTTTGTTTAACGTTGATATATTTTTTTAAGTATTTTAAATACATATTAACTTATCCAAACGTGAATAATGTATATGAAAGATTATTCATTTTACCATTTAAATTAGCTTTTTATGAAAAATTTAAAGCAATTGATGTTTTCCATGTGCATTTTGCAAATTCTGGTATCGAAATTGGGAATTTAAAGAGCATCGGATTTTTAAAAGGAAAACTTATTACTACTTTTCATGGTTATGACGCACATTATGAAAATGAAATTCAATTAAAGAAGTTACAACAAGAATATAAAGTTTTACTTTCGGCTTCAAATGTAGTAACAACTAATACCCCTTTTTTAGCAACACAAGTTAAAACATTAGGAAACATTGCATCGAAGTTGGAAATAGTCCCGATGGGTATTGATACTAATTATTTTAGCCAAGAGAATGGATTAAAAAGTTTAGAGAATAGAACAATTTATTTGGTTTCAGTAGGGCGATTAATAGAGTTTAAAGGACATCGTTATGCTATCCAAGCTGTTGAAAAATTAGTTAAAAAAGGTTATAAAGTTAAGTATTCAATTATTGGTTCTGGATATTTAAAAAAAGAATTAGATCAATTAATTCATGATTTAAATCTTGAAGATGTTGTTAGTCTGTTAGGAAGTAAAACGCAAGATGAAATAAAAGAAATTTTTAAAACAAGTGATATTTTTTTAATGTCTTCAATAAAAGACAGTACAGGAAGGGAAGAAACTCAAGGTGTTGTTTCCGCTGAAGCTCAAGCTATGGGTTTGCCAGTAGTAGCTTTTAACAGTGGTGGAGTTCCTTACACTATTAAAGAAAACGA
>JAIXHM010000181.1 GCA_030145825.1 Flavobacterium sp. | reverse complement strand
TATTTTGTGAGGTAGATTTTCGAAATTGAATACATAAAACCAACCAGTAGCCTTATTATTGTCATACATATTTCTACCATATGCCCATGAAATATTATCATAACTTATATCATCACCTTTCTCAGAATTATAATAATCCCATTTTTTAGCTAATAAAAACTTATTAGTAGTTTCCCAATTTTTATTTGATGCTAAATTTTGCAATTCAGTAAGGCTCAATTTTTGAGCATACAAATAATTCATGCATACGCATGAAAAGAATATTATTAAAAAATTAATTCTCCTCATATTAAGCAGTATATAAATTGTCATTCAATAGTTGAATAACATCATCTAATTCGTTATTAAATATTTTTTGGATGCGTTGTAGTCCACCATCTCCTTTAAAAGTTTCATCAATATATTTTTTATCAAAAATATCTTCTAATAACAATTGTTTTTCAAAGCGGTCTATCCATTTTAATTGATGGGTATTCCATGCTTTCATTTCCTTTACCTTTGCAATAGCATTTTTAATACGGTCTTCATGGCTTACTAAAACAGTATCCAATGCGAGTGTTCTAATAAAAGAAATAATATCAGCTGCTATATCTTGGTTTTTGGCGTCTTTCCATGCAGTTGTCAAAGTTAATTGATTATAGCCATTTTGGTCTAATAAAATCTTCAATTCTTTTAAAGATTTTCGATCTAGTTCTGCTGGTTTGGTACAAATAAGTTTTAGTGCTAAAATTTGATTTTGATTCTCATTGATAAACTTTTTAAAACCTTCAATATAATCTTCTGGTTTTTCTGCTTTACCATAACCTCTGTCAATGCCAACAACCTCATCAATATGTTCCGAAACCAATTGCATTTTAGGTTGGTACACTTTCTTATCTAAGAAATCCCATAAACTCGTGTAGTTAGTTAAAACACGTTTTACCTCATCATTTTCAATAGTTAGCAAGTTTTCAATAAATTCTTCTGGTGTATCACCTTTAGCCAAATACATGAATTCTTCTAATTGATTTTGATTTATTTTGTTGCGTTTTCGTTGCAATTTAGCTACAATTTGCTCCAATTGTTTTCGAGCGCGTTCTGGCGTATTGATAAACTCTAATTCTTCTATTAATTGTTGAAAAGATATAGAAGGATTAGATACTGTTTTCATTTGAGTAAAATCTTCTAAAGCTTCATAAACTCTAACGGCATCGTATATTTTAAAAAACTGTTTATCAATTTCGGGACATAAACGCGTAGCGCGACCAATCATTTGTTCGAAAAGAATACGAGAACGCACTCTACGCATGAAAACTAAATTGCAAATCTGAGGCACATCGATTCCTGTTGTTAATAAATCAACCGTTACTACAATATTGGGAAATTTTTCATTTTTAAATCGCTTGGTGAGATTTTCTACATCATAGACATTACCTGTCAATTTTTGAATCGCTCCTTGAGGTACTTCAACTCCTATAGCTTCATATTCTTCATGTAATATCTGAACAATTAAATCGGCATGATGGTCACGAACTGCAAAAATTAGCGTCTTTTCATCACCTTCAGGGTCTAATTTCTGAACCAATTCTTTAATAACTGCTCTATTGAATTGTTCTGTAATAACCAATTTATTGAATTGCTCAATTTCTATATGCAATTCATCTGCTAATTCGGAAAGTTCTTCAATAGTATTGGTCTCTGGATTAAAAGCTTTAGGCTTTTCTCCTTTTTCCCAAACTATACCTTCTTCACTTAGTTTGGTTTTAATAATATAAGGCGGTTCATGATCGGTTAAATAACCATCTATAACTGCTTCACGATAGGAATAATTGTGAACAGGTTTACCAAATATTTCTGTAGTATGTAATGCAGGTGTTGCCGTTAATCCAATGATATAGGCATTAAAATATTCAATTACTCGTTTGTATTGTCCAACGTAATCATTTTCATCTTTAAAATGCAAATCACCTTCATCAATCTCTTTATCTAAATTGTAACCTCTGTGCGCTTCATCTATAATAATACAATCATAAGTATCAATAGGCAAAACATCGTTTTCTGAATAAAACAAACGCTTTACCATACTTTGAACGGTTGCAAAATGTAAACGCGTATCCGATTCTGGAAAAACATTTTTCATTTCTTCCATTTTATAGATACTTGAAAAACTATTAATGTCTTCTACTTTATTGTCTTTAAAACTCCCTAAAGCCTGAGAAGCTAAAAGTCTTCTATCAGTTAAAAACAATATCCTCTTAAAACGATCAGACTTTATTAAACGATACGCTAAACCAATTGTTGTTCTAGTTTTACCTGTTCCTGTTGCCATTACCAATAACGAACGTTTATCATTAGGTTGCTCAATAATTTTTTGTTCAACCGCTTTAATTGCATCAATTTGGTAATAACGTAGTCCTAATCCATTTGGATTTTGTAAATAATCAAATTCACTTTCTTGCAAACGTGAGTTTGCCGTTTCAATATCGCGTTTATACAATTGAACTAAACCATCAGGAGAAAACCAACCTCTAAGTGCTTCTGCTCTATTTCTATCATTACGAATATCAAGAAACCAAATACCACTTTTGGTTTTTATTTGCTCTAAATAATCTCTTCCGTTAGTTGAGAATAAAAAAGGAACTTTAAAAGTATTCCATTGTCCTAATAAACTAAAATCATCTGATCTTTCAATACGCTCAGCATATATTTTAGATTGATGCAAGTCAGTTGAAATATCGGTTGCAAACTTTTTAGCTTCTACAATTCCATAAAGTTCCGTTCCAACAAATAAAGCATAGTCCGCCCATTTACCATTGCAAGGCCATTCGGCAATTGCAATATTTTTTCCTTTTTGAGGTAGAGTTTTATTGCGTTTAAAGTTTAATACTTCAGTATCACATTCCCAACCAGCCTTTTGTAATTGTTTATCAATTAAAATTGTTCTGGTTTCAAATTCGTCGAGTTGTATGTTATTAGCACTCTTAAAAGCTCTTTCTTTTCTCTCTTGAACCGAAGCTTCAGAAGCATTTAAAGTTTGTATTTTTTCATGGTAATTTTGAACTTCTTGAGATAACTTTTCAAGTTCAGCTTTTAACTTCTCAACATCTTCATTAGTCTCTTTTTCGGGTAAAACATAAACACTCTGTTCTACATACTCATTCTCATAGGTTTCATAAAACCATCGGGCTAATTGAAAAGCTTTCTTTAAATTAAATAATGCTTCATGATAACTACTTTCTCCTATATGAGAAGCTCTGTTACCTGATTTTCTAATGGTGTGAAAAATGTCTTTTACAATTTCAGGAATGCAATTTTTGTAATATAATTGGTTTATTCTATCAACTTGTTTACCATCAAAGAATTCCAATTCTTCAAATTGCCAAATTAATACTGCTAACTTCTCTGCAAATAGTCTTGTCTTTGATAATGAAGAATTTGGATCAATATGAATTAACTTTTCAGATAATTCACATATAGTGTAAAGTTCCTTGTAATTAGAGTATAAAAAGTAGAATTTAGAATTCATTAACAAAAAATGTTTGATTTCTCAAACATACCAAATTTTCAAATCATATACAATAAGTATTTATACGTAATTTTCTACGTAGAAATACTTAGAAACATTATTAACAAGGTCTTTCTTTGTAATCAAAAAAGAAATTAACACCTGAGGATTTAAAGTTAATATCAAAATCTCTTATCCAATCAAAGGTATTGTCAAAAATTACAAATATTAATAATTGAGTAAAAACTATTGGAATACATATAATTAACAATCCGTAAAAAACTAATTTAGAAATAGATTTTAAATTAAAATATTTGTGTAACACAAAAACTAATGACCAAATAATTAGAAAATAAAATAGTAAATCGGCTATATATTCAAGAATAAAATACTGTGAAGCTAATGATGTATGAAATGCTCTGCAAGTATAAATAAATGGAAAACCGTACATTATCTCATCAGTTCCATCAATTACATCTACGTACCACCATTTGTTTATTCCAAAAAATGAAATAATAGTTAAGGGTAAAACAAGTTTTAGAGTAAGGGTTTTCATTAAATATACAAACAATATGGTTTATCATTCAGCACAATACACATAATTTACTTGACCTGCCAGATAGCCTTGATCTTCAATAGAAAGATTTAAAAAATAGTCGGCAGTTAGATGTTCTGCAATTTTATCAATAGAACAATTACAAAGTTTTTCGTTATTATTTCTTTTGGAAAGTGCGTAATAACATATATTTAAAAAACGTTCTTTTTCTTCTATTGTCCAAGGAATATCATTTTTACTTTTATAGAATTTTTCCCATAATTCAAATGCTTTGCCTTCTCCTTTTTCTAATGCTGCTATTTTGCTTGCTTTTAATGAATATTCTAGAAAATTGGGACAAGACTCATGTAACTTTCTTAAAATATTTTCTCTCATAGTTTCATCAAATTCTGATAATTTCATTTTAATACTTTTCAAATAGATTACTGTATTGTAATCGAAATCATTATTTGCCGAATATTCCGATGAAAATTTATCGCAAAGTGTTTTAACTATTTCGCTTTCATCCATTTTTTCTTGACTGAAAGTGAAATTTATAAAAAGTAAAAGAATAAATAATTTTGATTTCATTGATTATAATTTAATTGATGTTTGATTTTAATTTTTTATACACTCTAAATTCATCTCTTAATAAAGCGTTTTTTAGTCCATAACTACCAATTTACGTTATACTTAACACTTCTTCCCTCTCCTTCTCTAACTAAAGCTCCTATTTCAAACAACAATTGCAAATCTCTAGTTGCAGTTGATTTAGAAATTTTATTTATAGAAATATATTTTATTGCAGACATACATCCTTCAAAGCCTTCCTTGACTTTTTCAAGGTATGCGTATGTATGTTAATTTATTTTCCTTTTAATTTTGTTTTTAGGAAAAAACTGAGATAGATCCGTAAACGTTAACTCATCATTAACGATTTATTTCAT
>JAIXHM010000180.1 GCA_030145825.1 Flavobacterium sp. | reverse complement strand
TAAATTAATTTTTATCGCGTATATAATTGAAAAAAAAATATAAAAAAAATATATCTCTATATAAACTTTTTATTTATGAAAAAATAAAAATCCTTAAAATCATATTTTATTTTCAAATGAATTAAATAATAAAAAAATTAAAAAAGGAATAAATGATAAATAAAAAAAGACGTTCAAATGAACGTCCTTTTTTAGAAACTAAAATTACTTCAGTTTGACAAAAGTATTATTTTATCGAATTGATAATATCGTGTTTTGTAATAATATGATGTTTACCATTTCCTAAATCAATTAAAACTGCTTGATTTTCTTTAGTGATTAATTTAGAAACTTCTTCTACTGGTGTTCCTAATTTTACAATTGGAAAAGGTTTTCCCATTACTTCGCGAATTGGTCTTTCCGCTGTGTTTTTATCGGTGATATAACTTTGGAATAAATCCGATTCATCCACAGAACCTACAAATCCATTTACATCAACTACTGGAATTTGAGAAATTTTATATTTTCTCATTCTTTCGATAGCGTGCGATACTAATTCTTCTGTACGAACAATTACTAATGGTTTTTCGATATGTTCTTTGATTAAATCTTCTGCTTTTGTGATTTCTTCTTCAAGGAAACCTCTTTCGCGCATCCAATCATCGTTAAACATCTTTCCAACATAACGGCTTCCAGAATCGTGAAATAAGACCACAACTACATCGTCTGGACCAAAATGTTCTTTTAACTGCAGTAAACCCTTTACAGCGGCTCCAGCAGAGTTTCCTACAAAAATTCCTTCCTCTAAAGCGATTTTTCGTGTATAAACGGCCGCATCTTTATCGGTAACCTTAGTAAATCCATCGATTAATGAAAAGTCAACATTCTTAGGCAAAATGTCTTCTCCAATTCCTTCTGTGATGTAGGAATAGATTTCATTTTCATCAAAAATTCCAGTTTCGTGGTATTTTTTAAAAACCGAACCATAGGTATCAATTCCCCAAATTTTGATGTTTGGATTTTTCTCTTTTAAATATTTTGCAGTTCCAGAAATTGTTCCTCCAGTTCCAACACCTACTACAAAATGAGTAATCTTTCCTTCTGTTTGTTCCCAAATTTCAGGACCAGTTTGTTCGTAATGGGCTATAGCATTACTTGGATTATCGTATTGGTTAACATACCAAGCATTTGGAATTTCTTCTCCTAATCTTTTTGAAACTGAATAATACGAACGAGGATCTGTTGGCTCAACATCTGTAGGACATACAATTACTTTTGCACCTACAGCACGAAGAATATCAGATTTTTCTTTAGATTGTTTATCTGAAATTACAAAAATACATTTGTAACCTTTAACGATAGCCGCTAAAGCTAATCCCATTCCAGTATTTCCTGAAGTTCCTTCAATAATAGTTCCTCCAGGTTTCAATCTACCATCGGCTTCTGCATCTTCAATCATTTTAACAGCCATTCTATCTTTTACAGAATTTCCAGGATTGAAAGTTTCAACTTTAGCCAACACTAAAGCATCAATTTCAGCAGTTACTTTATTTAATTTTACTAATGGTGTATTACCTATAGTTTCTAGTATATTTTTTGCGTATTTCATTAAATTCTAGTTTGAAAATCGGTTTAATACCGAATAATACCTAATTATCGACAAAGGTATTTATATTTTTTGGAATTTTTATCCAAAAGAAAATTATCTGAAGAAATTCCAAACTAATCCGAAACGCACTATAAAATCGCGATAAGGGTAATTTGGTGCAGAATAAAAATTATATCCTGTCCAAGCAGAATTAAAATGTTCTGCCTTTAAAAATATTCTTGCTTGACGAACTTTAGCATTTACAAAGAAATCAAACATTGGAAATCCACCAATTTTTGTTTGTTCTTGAACGTAAAACTCTCCCAACAAAGGATTATAATCATTAGCATAATATTCAGTAAAATAATTAAAAATTATACCGGTTTGTAAAAACATCGCTTTTTTAAATACATGATCACTAAAGTATAATGTATTTCTAGTAACAATTTGAGGTACATTTAAAATGTTATCGCTTTGTTCTACGTTTTGATAAAGAAGAGTATTATCTAAGGCGAATTTCCAAACTTTAAATTCTTTGTTAGCTTTTACTGATAGATAGTTAATTGTATTTGAATATTGAGCTGGAGCAACTAATAAATTTTCTATATCATTTGTTGTATTATAAAAATACAAATGATCATTTAATACTTTATAATTAGCTTCAATATTTAACCATTTAGTATTTGCCTTAAAAAAGAAAGCATTTAACTTTTCATTTTTAAAGTCATTTTTCCAATTATAAAAAACATAATCACTTTGATATAAATTATAATTTAAATTAGGTATGGAATTTAACTTTTGGTATTTAAACTCGAAATCAAAATCCTTGTTAATAGCATACTTAGCAATAGCTTCAATATTTGAAACTGATTGATCCGTTATAGAATTTGATACATTTAGAAACATTCTAATTCCATTCAAATTATAATTGTAATTAGCGCCAAAAGATGTTATTTGATCGTTTAGAGCATTGGGTACTAAAACACTTGACGAATTATAAAGTACATTTTTATAAAAATAATTATAATTATTATTCTCTATATAAGCAATTATGTCTCCATATTTCTTAGTAGTAAAACCAACACCCACTTTATTATATAAATGGTTGTATCTTGTTTTATTATTAATCTTACTTCGAAAAGCATCACCTAGTCTTTCACTAACAGTAGGCTGATTAAAATCAAAAAATTTATATTCATGATTAAACTGATGGTAAATCATTAAACTATTTGGATTTGATTTACTTAATTTGTAATTATGGTCTAGAAAAAAACGGTTTCCCTTTAATAAAGAAGAAGCATCTTTAAAATAAACCTGTAATCTATTTCGCTCGTTATAAGGATCCTCACTAGACTCGAACAAATTTACATCAACAATACCTCCATTTTCTTGATTCGAAATATCTTGACCAGTAAAATGTGCATTTAAATGATATCTTTTGTCTTTTGTAAAATAACTAATAGTAAATCTAAAATTTCCTGAACTTGTAATATTATTTATATATTTTCCATTTGAACGCAATCCTTTATATGCAATAGAAAAATTTAAATTAGGCCTTGTATTTACAGTAAGAAAAGCATCTAAAGACTGACCTTGTTCCATAACAGTTTTAAAATATAAATCGGTTAATGGTGTTGGGACATTATAATAATTTATATCATTAAATTCTAAATAATTAAAATGTTTTGCGGTAAAACCCATTTTTGGAAAAGTACTGCTTTTATACCAATTATAATCAAGTGTATTATATGTATGTCCTTCATTTGCAAAAGCAATTAATCCAAAAATATCTTTTCTAAGTAAATTGTATTTATATTCTTTTTGTATGGACAAAGTGGTGTCTAAAAAAGTAGTATCTCTTTCTAAAGTATATATCTTGTATAAATCAATAGGAGCTTTATTGTCATTTAAAGCCTTTCCTTTGAAAACTTTAGTCGTATCACTTTTATTAAAACTAGTATTATTAATAGTAGATTGACTATTGTCTAATTCTAATGCTCTTCTTTGAGCAAAAACATTAGAAAAAACAAACAACAAAATGAAGCAAGTAAATAATCTCATTATAAAAAAATATTGACAAATGTAATGAGAAAATATAGATAAAAAAAACCCTCTCAAATGAGAGGGTTTTCAAAATACATGCTTTAAAATATTAATTAAAGTAAGGATTTGAAGTCATTAAAGGAGTTTTTTTAACAACTTTAGTCTTTACTGTTGTATGACCTGAATTATTGCTCATTCTACCAGTACCTAAAACAGAACCATTTTTAGAAATTGTAAATAATCCGTTTTCTACAGTTAATGTTGCAACATAAATAGGCGTTGTCCATCCTGGATCAGAACCAAAATCAGAGTTTATTTGATCTGCGGTATCTTGTACAAAAGAACCACCAAAAGTAGAATTATCACGACTGTAATTTACAATAACAGGTATGTTGAAAGTTGGTAATCCAATTGTAGATAAAGTAGCATCATCATAAATATACTCAATAATTGTATATTCACCATCTGCTAAGTCAGCTAAAGATAAAACCATACTCTCTGGAGCTGCACCTGTAGCTGCCTGATAGCCAGACACATCATCGCCATTTGCATCTACCACTATGAAGTCTGCATCATATCCAATATCACATATCGTCACAGGGTAACCAGGGATTGTAGCACAAAAATCAAACTCTAAATTTAAATCACCGTAATCAGTTATAACGAAAGAAAGTGTTTTGTAAGCTAAATCAATATTTGCATCATTTTGAACACCAACAGATAATTCGAAAGTTTCTACACCTTCAACATCACCATCTCCATAAATAATCACTGTACCTTCTGCACTAGAAGACCATTTAGGAATTAATATTTCATGATCATAATCATAATCAACTCCTTCTTCTGCTGTACCACCAGCTACTGCAGAAACAGTAACGTAGATATCAACAGGTTGAGGTTCTGACAAAACAACAGAAAATTTAACTTCTCTGTCTACACCTCCTTCATTGAAGGTACTAACACCATCAACATTTAAATAAGGATCAACGGCTTCTACATGAGCACCTCTATTAGTTACCACAACTGAATCACCTGTTACATCCTCATGATAGCAAGAAGTAATTGCTGAAGCTAATAAAGAAACTAATAGAAATTTACTAACGATATTTTTTTTCATAATTTATCTTATTTATTAAAATTATTTATGGTGCTGGTGTATATACAGCTCTATAAGATCTAGTACCTGCACTGAACCAAACGTTATAATCAACTGTTATAACCCCAGTTAATGCATCAACTGAACTACTAGTAACCTGTGAAGGCACCTGATAAACAGCATTATAATACTGCCCTAAAAACTGAGCTGTATAATCAGGCACACCTGTTTGAACTGAATAATTCCATGAAGTATCTTGCCATAAAACAAT
>JAIXHM010000179.1 GCA_030145825.1 Flavobacterium sp. | reverse complement strand
TTTTATGGGATAACTTAAAACAAGGAAATAACTTTCACGCAATTGTAAAAAATTTAGCAAAATCAGGAAGATATTATTGGGTAGTTACAGATTTTGATATTTCAAAAAATGAAGCTGGCGAAATTACACACTACTTTGCAAGAAGAAAAGCCGTTCCTGCTGAAGTAGTTGCAAAAGTAGAACCATTATATAAAAAATTACTTCAAATTGAAGAAGCTTCTGGGATGGAAGGAAGTGAAAAATACTTAATTGGATTCTTAGAAGAACAAGGTAAAGATTATGTTGAGTTTTTAAAAGACTTAATGGCTGAGTATGAAAAAGAAGTTGCTCAAAAAGAAAATTCTGCAAACGCTCCAAAAGAAAGTAAAGGATTTTTCGCTAGATTCTTTAGCTAATAAATAAACGTATATATAAAATAAAGGCTCATTTAATGAGCCTTTATTTTTTTTAAATTCATTTGTAATACATTATTCCGTCCAGCTGCAAAAGCAACACTATCATTTAAAAATCTAAAGGTATAAATATCTTTTGAGTCGTGTATTTTTTTCCAATCTTCACCAAAATTTTTAGAATAATAAATACCTGTTCCGCCAGCGCACATTATTTCTTTTCCTTTGGTATTTGGCACAAACTGAATACAAGAAGCATAACCAAAACCTTTATTTTTAGCAATTAATTTCCAGGTTTTTCCACCGTCAGTCGTAATCGCTTTATTGGATGTTTTATCGATTTGGTTTTCATAATTCCCTCCCGCTACAATTCCTATTTTATCATTATAGAAATCAGCAGTAAAAATTCCCGTCATCGTTTCACCTTGAATAATTGGAGTATCATAAACATTCCATGTTTTTCCTAAATCTTCACTCACAAAACAACGCGATTTCTTTCCACCCGAAACCATAAAAATTGTATTGTTCCTTATTATTAAATTGGTATTACTTGCTGCAAAAGCCGCTTCGCCGTCTTCTACTTTAGGTAAAACATTACAATTTATTTTAGACCATTTTTTTCCTCCATCTTCTGTTTTAATAACATTCAAACAATTCTCAACCGGATCTCCCATTGCAAATCCAGAACTATTATCTATAAATTGCATGCTATCGTAAAAGACTTTTTCTCCATTTTCTTGGTACACTAATTTGGTAACTTTTTTATCATTACTAATTTTATATAACAAACCAGGCGAAGCTACACTCATTATAAAAATTTCTTCCTTATAACTTGCAATACTTCTAAATTCAGGAAAAATAGTATCAAATTGAATTCTTCCTCTAAAAATTTTATGAGTCTCAAAATTTATAGCTCCATATTTTCCATTACTCCCCGCAAACCAAACTTCGCTATCTTTAATTGTTAAAGCTCTAATACTAATGGAATCGTGATATAATGTATCAATCTTTGAAATACTAACAAGTTCACTATCAGTAATTTTATTTTCTTTTTTACAAGAAAAAATCATTAATAATAAAGCTAAAAAAGGAAGGATTCTATTCATAAAATTTTTTATTTGCTAATTTACTACTTTTTAACTTCTGATAATCAATGAAATAAAATTTTGGCATAATAATTGGTTTTATGTTTTAAAATTTAATAATCATAACACCTATAAAACATGAAAACACGAATTATAACTTCGATTTTAGGTGCCTTTTTAATGGCAATGCCATCATTTGCACAAGATAAAACTACTGTTAGGGCTAATAGTTCAGATATTAGTGATAATTTAGATTTAAGAGCTGTAGCCACAATTTTTGGTGATAGTAAAGATCTAGAAGATTTTGAACAACGTTTAAATGATCCTAAAAGTCAAATTTCTAATTTAGACTTAAATGGCGATAATTATGTAGATTATTTAAGAGTTGTAGAATCGGTTGAAGGAAATGCTCACATTATTGTAATTCAAGCAGTATTAGAAAAAGATGTTTATCAAGATGTTGCATCGGTTGAAGTTGAAAGAGATCGTGATAATAATATACAAGTTCAAGTTGTAGGTGACGTGTATATGTATGGTGCTAATTATATTTACGAACCAGTATATGTTCACCGTCCTGTTATTTACACAACTTTTTGGGTAACAAATTATAGACCTTACTGCTCTAGTTGGTATTGGGGATACTATCCAAGTTATTTTTACTATTGGAATCCTTGGCCTGTATTTAGATATAGAAACAATATAATAGTACACATTAATTTTGGTCACAGTTACCATTATGTAACACATAGAAGATGTTCTTATGCTTATAACGCTTATTATGGAAGAAGAGGAAATGGTTACGAAAGAAGATATCCTAATCGTTCATTTGCTTCTAGACATCAAGGTTATTCTAATAGATATGAATTAGATCAAAATAGAACTATTAAGACTAGAGTTGCAGGTTCTAGAGAATTAGCTTATAACTCTCCTAGAAGTTCTAATGGAAATGTTTCTCCAAGAGAAAATAATAGTGCTCCAAGAACCAGTGCTCCTAGAGTAACCAATTCAAATCCAAGAGCCACAAATGACGGAGTTAAACCAAGATCTTATACAAATGAATCGTCTCCAAGAAATAGTAGCCCAAGAGAATATTCATCGAATACACCAAGAACATCTTCATCTCCTAAAACCTATGGTTCATCTTCAGGAAATTCAAATCCAAGAAGTTATAATGAACCAAGAAAAAACAATAACACTTTAGGTAATGGAAGTTCTTCACCAAGAAACTATGGTTCTTCATCAGGAAATTCTAATCCAAGAAGTTATAATGAACCAAGAAGAAACAATAGTTCTATGAGTGGTGGAAATTCTACTCCTAGAAGTAGCGGAGGTTCTTTTAGCGGATCGAGAGGAAGTAGCAATTCGGGAAATTCAAGTAGAGGAAATTCATCTCATTCAAATGGTGGTGGACGTGGCGGAAGAGCCTAAAAAACAAATAAAAAAAAGGTGCTTAAAAAGCACCTTTTTTTATAAATATCTTTCTTCAATTATTTGTTTATGATGTAATGCATGACCTATTGTAATATAGCCAATTGCTCTTACAGAAACAGGATTGTTTGAAGCTGTTCCAATTCTCAATAATTGTTCTTCAGAAAAAGATTTAAATAAAGTAAAAGTTGACACTCTAACTGAAATAAATTCTTCTAATAAATCTGATAAATCTCTCGCATTTGCATTTGCTTGTGGAACATAATCATTTTCTTCAAAACCTGGTAAACTAGTTTTATCGTTTCTTGCGATACGTAACGCTCTGTAAGCAAAAATCCTTTCGGAATCAATTAAATGCAATAAAATGTCTTTTGGCGTCCATTTATCAACGTCATATTGATACATTAACTTAGTTTCAGGTAAGTTTTTATAAAAACTAATCAAATCGTTTTTAGTTTCTTCTAAACCTTCTAAAATACTATTATAATTAGAGGCTTTTTCAATATAATTTTCATAAAAGCTTCCGTATTCTATACTTAATAACTGTTCCATAATTTTGTTCATAAAAAAAAGGCTCTTTTTTTAGAGCCTTTCAAATATATTATAATTCTTTAAAAATGGTATGCATTAACCTTTTTTTATCGTTGATACTTTCTTCTAGTGATATCATTGTTTCAGTTCTGTAAACTCCTTCAATATCATCAATCATAAAGATTACCTCTTTTGCATGTTTAGTATCTCTTGCTCTAATTTTACAGAAAATATTAAACTTTCCTGTAGTTACATGAGCAACCGTAACAAACGGAATATCAGCAATACGCTCTAAAACAAATTTAGTTTGTGAGGTATTGTGTAAAAATACACCAACATAAGCGATAAATGAATAACCTAACTTTTCATAGTCTAATGTTAATGAAGAACCTTGGATAATACCAGCATCTTCCATTTTTTTAACACGTACGTGAACTGTACCAGCAGAAATCAATAGTTTTTTTGCAATATCTGTAAATGGTACACGAGTGTTATCAATTAACATGTCCAAAATTTGATGATCTACTTCATCTAAACGAAACTTACTCATATAGTGCTTATATTTATTTTTTATAAATTATTCTGCAAAAGTATTAAAACAATTGCAAACCATTGTAAAAATTTAACATTTTATTTAAAGAAAAATCAGCTTTTTTTGAAATTAACGGATAAAATCCAAATTCTGAGTTAAATTTTTTCTTTTCGGCATCATATTCAACGTGCCCTTTATATTCTGAAGAAAGTTCAACAGCTTCAATTTTGGCTACAAATTTGACTTTTCCATCATCTAAAACCTCTTCATATTGAGCTGCAAATGTAATTATTTTTTCAATATCATCTTTAAAAACATTGACATTTTTATACAAAAAATCAAAAAAATACTTTTTATTTTGAGGAATATTCAAATATTTATCTAAAACATTATTAACTATATCGTTTTCGTAAATTTCATTCACTCCTATCATTCCACTAAAAAGCGAAACAAACACAAACTCTCTTACAATATCTCTTTGATAATCATTTTGATAATGCCCCGCTTCAAACAATAAAGTTGGTGTATTTTGCGTCATTAAATAGTCACCAATACAATTATCATTGAAACTATCATCAAACCTTCCTACCTGATTTGGAATTATTTTTTGTAAATAATCGTTAATCTTATTAATGACAGAAACGGCTTTTAATCGACAATCATTATAATCTCGTTCTTCATTATATGCAGGTGCTAAAAAAGACATTGTAGCAGGTAAATCTTTACCCTCTGTTCCAAAAATCGTTCTTTGATCGTGCAAATTGAAACAAAAATCAGGTTTAAATTCAAGATATGCTTGTCTTAATATTTTACTTTCTGGTTGCGTAATATCCTTTGCATCTCTATTTAAGTCAACTAAGTTTGCATTTATTCTAGTGTAATGTGCTGCACCATCTGGATTAAGAATAGGTATACAAAGAACCGAAAACTCTTTAAAAAAGAATTCTTTTAAATTTTCATCAGAATTTAAAAAGTGTAAAAAATCTATCAAACCTTTAGTAGTGGTTGATTCATTTCCGTGCATTTGAGACCACATTAAAATCTTCTTTTTTCCAGTTCCAAAAGAAACACTATAAATAGGGTTATTTTCAACTGATGTTCCTAATACATCTATTTTAAAATTTGAAGAAAGTGTATGTAGAAAAGGGTCTAGATCTTTATT
>JAIXHM010000178.1 GCA_030145825.1 Flavobacterium sp. | reverse complement strand
CTTCATAGCATGAAATTTTGATTTGATTTAAGATTTCTTCTATCATGTATTGATAATCATAATCAAAAGCTAATGAATTTTTGATAGTGAAACCACCACCAATATTTAAACTATCAAGTGTAGGACATTCTTTTTTCAAAGCAATATACACTTTCATACACTTTAATAATTCGTTCCAATAGTAGGCAGTATCGCGAATTCCAGTATTAATAAAGAAGTGAAGCATTTTTAATTCCACTTTCTTATTCTCTTGAATTTGTTTTCTGTAAAAAGGAACAATGTTTTTGTATCCAATTCCTAAACGCGAAGTATAAAACTCAAACTTAGGTTCTTCCTCTGCAGCAATACGAATTCCGATTTTGATTTTACTCTTGATTTTTTCTTGAAGTAAATCTAACTCTTCGTAGTTGTCTATTACAGGTATAGTATTTTTATGCCCATTATTGATTAAGCGAGCAATGTTTTCTATGTAAGCATCGCGTTTAAATCCGTTACAAACAACAAATGTGTTTTTATTGATTTTTCCTTCTTCAATTAAGCTTTCTACAATATTAATGTCAAAAGCAGAGGAAGTTTCAATATGAATATTGTTTTTTAAAGCTTCGTCTAATACAAATTTAAAATGTGAACTTTTAGTACAATAACAATAATAGTAATTAGCATCGTAGTCTAATTTTTCCATTGAATTTCTAAACCACAATTTCGCTTGACGAATATTTTTAGAAATCTTAGGTAAATAAGTAAATTTTAATGGTGTTCCATACTCTTCCACTAATTTCATTAAGTCGATACCATGAAATTGTAAATTATCTTTATTAAGCGTAAATTCTTCTTGTGGAAAATAAAAAGTTTGGTTTATTAGATCTGAATAGCTTGTTTTCATTTAGATATTGATATTTTTTTGTTTGAAATAAGTTTTATTAGTCAAGTAAACATTATAAAAGTCTTATTTTCAAACTCTAATATTAGCAAAAATGATTAGAAGTTTTTCGTGAAAAGCTTTAAAAAGCATAAATAAATCGATGAACTCAATTTTTAAATAAATAGAATTAAATTCCAAAATACTATTTCCAATAGCAGATGGAGGTATGCTTTCATCGATAACAATAAGTTGTTCTTTCATGTAGAAGCAAAATTATAAAATAATATAATACTTCTAAAAAATATTATTATAAATTATAGTCTTTAAATGCATTGAATATCAGTTCGTTACTTGATGTTTCATTGATTTGTATGTTTCCAATTCCTTTTAAAAGTGCAAATTGAACTTTACCAAACTCATTTTTCTTGTCAAAAATCATTAAATCAATAATTTCTTTGATGTCGTTTTCATTAAAATTGACTTTCTCGAAATATTCGTTGATAAAATATTTAATTTCATGATATTCATCGTTTGTAATCAGTTCTTTTTCTCTTGAAATATAACTTTCTAGAATCATTCCAATAGCGACTGCATGACCGTGAAGTAAACTTTGTTTTTCTGTGTTTTCTAAACAATAACTTTCGATTGCATGACCAAGAGTGTGACCAAAATTTAATGCTTTACGAATGCCGTTTTCAGTTAAATCTTCCGATACAATTTTATTTTTTATTAAAACTGATTCATAAATTAAATCGTCTAAATCTTCTGATTTTAAGTTGTTTAGGTTTTTGAATTTATCCCAATATGACTTATCGCTAATCAATCCGTGTTTCATCATTTCAGCTAAACCAGACAGCATTTCACTTTGGGGTAAAGTTTCTAAAAAGTGTGTATCAATTAAAACAGCTTTAGGTTCTTTAATCACACCTATTTGGTTTTTTAAATGCCCTAAGTCAACACCGTTTTTTCCACCTACAGAAGCATCAACCATAGAAAGTAACGTTGTGGGTACATTAATAAAATCGATTCCTCTTTTAAACGTACAAGCTACAAACCCACCTAAATCGGTCACAACACCACCGCCAAGATTTATGATAATACTTTTTCTATCACCTCCGAGCTCAATAAGACTTTGCCATACTTGAACACAAGTTTCAATATTTTTAAATTCCTCACCAGCTTCAAGTTCAATAATTTCAATTTCAACTTCTGTTGCAATTTGAGCAATAAAATTTGGCAAACAATAACTTGATGTATTTTCATCAACTAAAACAAATAGTTTAGAGTATACATTTGGTTTCAGTATTTCGTTCAAATAATTATAACAAGATTCGTTAAAATGGATACTGTAATTAATTGCTTGAATAGTTTGCATGGCTTTCTATGAATTTTATGCAAAATAAGGTAAATTTTATTTAAAAATTGCTAGTTCTGAAGTATATTTGCACTAGTTTTTTGATAATCCTCACATGGAAAAAATATTTAACAACACAGCCGTTGCTTTTTCATTAAAAAGTGACACAGAGCTTGAAAGAGCTTATTTTTTATTTAAACTTATTGAAAGTGAACCGCTTGTAAAAATTGGTACTGCCGTTACAAATTTCGCTTTAAAAGCACATTTACCTGTAGAAGGTTTAATTCGTTCAACTGTTTTCGATCATTTTTGTGGTGGTGTAAACGAAGTAGATTGTTTATCAGTAGTTGATAGAATGTTTACAAAAGGTGTTTCATCGGTTCTAGATTATTCTGTTGAAGGAAAAGAAGAAGAAGCGCAATTTGATGCTGCTTTAGAAATGACAATTAGAACGATAGATTTTGCTAAAGAACGCCTTGCAATTCCATTTGCAGTGTTTAAGCCAACTGGTTTTGGTCGTTTTGCTTTGTATGAAAAATTAGGCGAAGGAAAAACATTGACAGCTTCTGAACAAGAAGAATGGAATAGAGTAGTGGCTCGTTTTGAAAAAGTTTGTCAAATTGCTTTTGATAAAGATGTTGCTTTATTAATTGATGGTGAAGAAAGTTGGATGCAAGATGCAGCAGATGATTTGGTAGCCAAAATGATGAAGAAATTTAATAAACAAAAGGCTGTTATCTTTAATACTTTACAAATGTATCGTTGGGATCGTTTAGATTATTTAAAAAAATTACATGCTGAAGCAAAAGTAGAAGGGTTTCATATTGGAATGAAATTGGTTCGTGGTGCTTACATGGAAAAAGAAAATAAACGAGCTGAAGAAAAAGGTTATCCAACTCCAATTTGTGCTTCTAAACAAGCCACTGATGAAAACTATGATGCAGCTGTAAGTTATATGCTAGACAACATTGATATGATGGCAGTTTTTGCTGGGACACATAATGAAAATAGTTCTTACCAATTAATGCAATTAATGCAAGAAAAAGGAATTGCAAAAAATGACAAGCGAATCTTTTTTGGTCAGTTATATGGTATGAGTGATAACATCAGTTATAATTTAGCAGCTAATGGTTATAATGTTGCAAAATATTTACCTTTTGGACCAGTTAGAGATGTTATGCCCTATTTAATTCGTAGAGCAGAAGAAAATACTTCAGTTGCTGGACAAACAAGTAGAGAGCTAACACTTATAAAGAAAGAAAGAGAAAGAAGAAAGTTATAAATAAAAGAAAATCCCATCGTTATGATGGGATTTTTTTATTTTTCCATTTTAAGATAATAATCTGCAGAGTGTTTTCCACTACCAAAGAAAATAAAAAACACGCATAAAATAAGAGCAATTCCTGATTGAAATGTATTGTTTGCACTAAATTCTCCAATAAAGTTAATTAGAAACGCACAAATAATAATGGGTAATTGCGCCCAAACCGACCAACGAGTCAAGAAGCCTATAACTATCATAACTCCACCTACCATATGAGCAAATGCTACATAGTGTATTAAAAGCATTTCACTAGCAAAACCCCCAAAAGAATCAAAAATTTGATGTAAATATTTACGTTCAGTAAAAAATAAAACACCTTTAATAAATAAAAATACACCAAATGCAATGCGTAAAAAATCTAAAGATAGTGTAGTGTTAGCATTTGCCCATTTATTTAACTGTTTAATAGTAACCATAATAAACGGATTAAAATTTACACTAAGTTACTAAAAATTAAATAATTAAAGTGTTTTTTTAGGCTATTTTAATCTAATTTAACAATATTAATAAAGAATTTATTATCATTTATTTGATAGCTATCAGATTTTTTTAATCTTTTTAATTTAATCTTTTGTTCTTTGGTTGTAGGATATAACCTTACTTTTTTATCGCCGTATTCAATATCAATAGGCATGTTAAAATCGGGATTTACATCTTTCCAATAATAGTAAAAATTATCTTTTTCGGTTTTGTAAGCCAAAGTAGGAATAGTAGTTGTTTCTAAATACTGTTTAAAAATAGGTGTTAAATCCATTCCAGATTCTTTATTAAAAAAATGAATTACTGTTGGAGTATCAATAATTTTCTTTTTATAAGTTTCGGAATATTTTAAAATCATTTCCCACCATTTATTATCATCATTAATAACATGTCTAAGTGTATTAAGCATTAAAGAACCTTTATAATACATATCGCCACTTCCTTCATTATTAACACCAAAATGTCCAATAATTGGTTTGTCATTACTTACTCTTCTAGCTTGACCGTTTACATATTTTAAAGCGGCTTCATATCCTTTTGTGCATTCTACAAAAACGGTTTCTGAATAAGTTGTAAAACCTTCATGAATCCACATATCAGCAATGTCTTTACTTGTAATACTATTTCCAAACCATTCGTGACCCGTTTCATGAATAATAATGTAATCAAACCCCATGCCTATACCACTTCCTGATAAGTCGTTACCTAAATAACCCTTACGGTATTTATTTCCATAAGCAACTGCACTTTGATGTTCCATGCCTAAATATGGTGTCTCTACTAATTTATAACCGTCTTCCCAAAATGGATATTTTCCAAACTTTGAATTAAAACACTGAAACATTGTTTTAACATCTTCATCAAAATGTTTTTTTGCTGTTTCTTCATTTTCACGTAAAACATAGTAATCTAAATCGAGTCCATCAAAATTATCATGAAAATGAACATAATCAGCTATATTTACTGTAATATCATAATTATTAATTGGATTTTTAACTTCCCAATCCCATCGTGTATAACCATTTCCTAAATCTTGAGATCCTTTAAATCTACCGTTTGTTACATTCATTATGCCATTTGGAGCTGCAACTTTTTTAGTCGGTCGATTGTCAGGTTCATCGGTTTGTGT
>JAIXHM010000177.1 GCA_030145825.1 Flavobacterium sp. | reverse complement strand
ATTAAAAGTCAAAAAGAAGGCAAACAGTAAGATGTAGTTCAGTTTTTTCATTGATTTTCGATTTTTTGTTAAATGTTGCACAACGGTCCGCGGCTAAAGAAAGTGGCGTGAGCCAAAACCAAGCCAACCCAAAAATAGACAAAATTTAGAAAATTCGGAGAATTTTCGGGAAATTCTTGACCAAGCCATTTACTTTAACCGCTGTTGTAAGTAGTGTTTATTATTTTCGATTGCAATGCTTATTTAGCATTTCTTTGGCTTCAATGTCTCCGAGATTCGCAGAAATAATAAAATTTTCACAAGATTTAATAGTGTCATTTAATTCTAAATAAGATTTACCAATATAATAATGTGAATTTGATATCATGTTATCTGTTTCTAATGATTTTTTGAAATCATTTATTGCTTTTTCATACTCTTTTAATTTAAAATATTCAATTCCTCTGTTGTAATAGATTTCACAATCCAAAACATTATAGTCTGCATTATTGTCAAATAGTTTTACTTCAAGATTTGTATTGATTGCTATTTTTTGTCTTTCAGAATTTAATGAAGTATGTAAAGCACCCTCTGTATTTAGAGCTTTGTTATAAAAATCTATTGCTTTTTGATGATTTTTTAAATTACTCCAATTGTAGCCAATTTCACATAAAGCAAAAGTGTTATCAGAATCAAATTGAATTACTTTTTCATAATCCTTTATAGCTTCTTTGTAATCTCCGATTTCTGCTTTACAATATGCTCTGTTAATTAATGCTGGACGAAAGTTGTCTTTTTTCTCTATGGCTTTATCAAAAAGCAAGATTGCATTTTCATATTTTTTTTGTTGGCTCAATTCAATAGCTTGATTATAATAGCTTTCTGCAGAAGTGAAATCACAACTAGTTAAAATTATAAAAGATAATATGTAGGATAGTTTTTTCAACATTACTTACAACGGTTGGGCTATGAGTAGTTGCGTGGTTTATCGGTTAACTTTGCAAGTACACACGAAACTGAAAATCCGCGAGGATTTTCAGAAGTAGGCGAGAACAAGCAATTACTTATAGGCATTGTTGTGTTTAGTTATTTTTTAGTTCAATTTATTCGTCCAAACTTATCTTGACATATATAATTTTCAACTGTAAATGTTTTAATGTCAATCGTATCTTTTACAAAACTTGCTTTTTCTTTTACAAATACAGTTCGCTCGTGAGGTAAAACATATTTTTGGTCTTTATCATATATAAATTCAGTGTCCTTTGCCATTCCGTCACTGCCTTTAAATAGTTCAATATTTTTGTAATCCTTTGAAGGTACTTTATAATTATTAAAATAATAAAAACAACCATCAGTACTCCATCGCCCTAAAAAGCTTTCTTCATCCTTGTACACAAAAGTAAAGTCTTTAACAGAGCATACATTTAAAGATTTATTTGTGTAAAATACATTATTCCAATTTTTGGAAAAATACCCATCTATTATTTTGAACTCTTTTGGACTCGAATTTGAGATAGAATCGTTATAGTAATATGCTCGATTTTTGTCAACCGCATAGCCGTCTTTAATGTGTTTAAATGTTTTTGGGTCTGCTCCAGGAATAATTATGTTTTCGTAATAAACATTTGATTTATCTCTACCATAAAGATTGTCATCTGTTTTAATTTCAGAAAAAGATTGTAAGTCAGCATTTTCAACTATTTTCTCATTCCAACCTCCCTGTCCGAAACTCCAAAATCTATAATAAACTTTATTTTCTCGTTTTTCATATTCCGAACTACAAGAATAAAAATTCAATAATATCAATATGACGAGAATTTTTTTCATAATTAAACACAACGTTCTGCGGCTTAAAAATGTGGCGAAAACCCAGCACCAAGCCAACACAAATATACACAAAACTTTAAATTGAGCAACTGCGCCATTTCAAAAATTCCCGAAACTAGCCATATTTTTAAACCGCTGTTATAGCCAGTTTTTATATTTCTAATTTCCCTTGTCATAAATACTTGGGTTCAATATTTTTTCTAAATCGTCAATTTTGAGTAAGTCTTCAATTGTTTGTTGGATGCACTCTCTTGTCAGTTCCTTTACAAACAAGTCAGGAGGTTTTTGATAAAGTCCGCTTAAATTTTGTCCTGTTTTTTTGTCTTCGTTAACTGCTGTTTCTAAGTATTTGTATGTCCAAACATTTATTCCATAATGCCTTCCGTCTTCTAAGTCAACGTGAATATTGCAAAATTCGTTTTCAATGTCCCAATTGGCTGGGTCAACTTCTTCAAATTCTAACCACAGTTTAAATGTTAGTCGTCTACTCATAAATTTTTGCACCTTTAAAAATGTCCGCAAATGTTGACCAGTCCGGTTTGTCAGCACTTACATTTAGTTTCATATTGTCGTAATAACCTTGAATGTCTTCTGCATATGCACTTAACGCTTCCAAAAAGTCAGGTAATGTTTTGTTTTCCCAACTTTCAGGATTGTCCAAAAAGTCCTTCCGTAATAAGTCAAGGAACTTAATGAAAGATTGTCTGTCCGTTACTTTAAAGTTGTTAAGTGTGTCGTTCATAAAATTGGCTATAACGGTCAAGTATTTGCGAAGAAGCGGTTTAAAATGCACTTTCTTTCGGTTAAACACCAAAGTTAATAAATATTACTGAACTTTGAGCAAGCACTTAACCCGCTTTTTTGCAAATACTATGTTGTGCAACGTTTTTTTATTCATTTAATTCAAACCAGTTTTCAGTAATTTTATTATCATTTCCTCCATTCAATACATTTTCATTAAGTTGTTTTAAATCAAGAGGGTCATTAGAATATACAAAACCTGAATAATGGTCATTCAATCCAAAATCTGTATAGAATAAAATAGTTATTGTAGAATCTGTTTTTTTTTGAATTCTAAATTCATTCGGTGAGCAATTTAAACTTAGTTTTAAAGAATCCGGAATTTTTTGATTTTCAAGTTTTCCATTTTTTGTAAGTTCTACAATTTTTTCTCTTTTCTCCTTGTTAACATACCAATCCAATTTATAAATTTTCTCTTTGGTTACAATATGTGAATAAACAATAATTGCAGAAATACCAATCCCTATATTTAAGAAAAATAGTTTTCTATTCCATTTAGGTTTAAAGTTAAAAATCAAAACAATAAATGTTAACAAAATAACAAGTGGTTTAAATATAAGGCTTATTAAAAACTCAAAAAAACCATTACCTGTTATGATAAAACTAAATTTTATAATTAGAAAAAATATAAAAACTAATATCAGTATGAAAGATGTCAAATATTTGTTCATATTCTAAATGTTGCACAACGGTTTTGTATATGAAAAGTAGCGGATTTTACGCACTAATTTTTCAGTTTAACTATGACCTCTAATTTATTTATTTTCTTTTGTTTAAGCACTTAAACAGCTATTTTTTATATACGTTGTTGTGCGTTCGTTTTTTTTTTAATTAAATGAAGCTCGAAATTCCAATGGTGTTTGATTGGTCTTGGATTTAAATAATTTGTTGAATGATTGTGAATGTTCAAAACCCAGTTCATACGCAATTTCACTTACAGATAAATTTGTTGTAGATAACTTTATCTTGGCTTTTTCAATTAATTTATTGTGTATATGTTGTTGTGTCGTTTGTCCTGTTAAACTTTTTAGCATAGTGCTTAAATAATCTGCTGTAAGGTTTAGGTTTTGAGAAACATATTGAACCGTAGGTAAGCCATTATCAAAAACACTTTCTTTATTAAAATAATCTTCCAAGAGAATTTCCAACCTATCCAATATTTGATGATTTGAGATTTTACGTGTCAAAAATTGACGCTGATAAAATCTCTCGGCATAGTTGAGCAATAATTCTAATTGACTTATGATGATGTGTTGACTGAATTGGTCAAGGTTAGTTTGATATTCGGCTTTTATATTTTGAAGTATTTCAAAGATTGTATTTTCTTCCTTTTCAGATAAGAAAAGTGCCTCTCGAACGGAATAATTCAAAAATGTATATTTTTTTATGTTTTTTGCTAGTGAAGTGCCGAATAGAAAATCAGGATGGATGGCTAAAATCCATCCTGATGGATTACTGTTCAAATCTTCTTCTATAAGTTCGACTGAAATAACTTGCTCTGGTGAGAAAAAAGTCATTAAACCCTCATCAAAATCATATGATTCTTGACCATAACGATATTTACCAACGACATTTCGTTTTATTGAAATCGTATAAAATTCTTGCACCTATTTCAATTCATTGTTTATAGGTGTTGGTTTTATTTCGCTATAATCTATCAGACTAATCAATGGATGATTAGGTGAAGATATGTTGTTGAAACGATGAAGCTCGCTTATAGTCTTTAGCCTTGTTGGAATTGACATTTATAAAATTATTAAAATTAATAACGCTTTTTTCTCATATAATTTTAGTTGCATAAACTACTTAAAAAGGAAAATTTACTTTTGTAGCTTCTTTAGCCCAATCCCATAGCTTAGCATTTAAGGTTTCGTCTAAAGCAGCTGCATCAATTTTTGCTAAAGCTGGTTTTCCTTTTTGTTCATTAGGTCCATCAGGTCCCCAATATTGCCCTCCTTTTGCATCTTCACGTAAACAAGCCGCTAATGTAGGTTGAGCACCTTCTTTGGCAGTCATTAGTTCGAGTGATGCAAGCATATCCTTGTCCATATATTTTTGTAAATCCGTTTTACTAAAACCTGGATGAGCAGCCAAGGACTTAATTTGATTCCCATTCATTTTCAATCGCTTGTCAAATTCCAGTGCAAAAATGATATCTGCCAATTTGCTTTGTCCGTATTCTCTCCAATTATTATATTCTTTTTCTAATCGGAAATTATCAAAATCAATAGCTGCACCTCTATGAGCAATACTGCTTAAGGTTACTACTCTAGAATCTTTAGTTGATTCTAATAAATTAAAAAGGTGACCTGTGAGGGCAAAATGACCAACGAAATTTACTCCGAATTGAATTTCAAAACCATCTTCAGTTTTTGAGGGTGGTGGAATCATAATTCCTGCATTGTTAATCAACAAATCTAGACTTGATTCAGCTTGTATAACATTGTCCGCAAATTCTTTCACAGAACGCAAACTTGCCAAATCTAGCTGTTCATAAACTAATTCGCCTGTTCCACCATCAGCCTCCATTTTTTGGATAGCTTTCAATTCTTTTTCTTCATTGCGACAAGCAATATATACTTTTGCTCCTTTTTTGTACAAGTCC
>JAIXHM010000176.1 GCA_030145825.1 Flavobacterium sp. | reverse complement strand
CTCTCATTTTATTTATATCAAAATGCCAAACCAATTTATCTTTTGAATATGTTTCTTGTGAACATTTTAATTGATGATAAAATTCTGCTGTAAATGCATTTTCAGCGCTTTGATGATATTTATCACCATTCATATTTAATCCTGTTACTTCATAATAGTATTTATCAATTTTCTTTAAGGCTTCTTCAATATATTCACTTTCATTCTTATTCATTCTTATACTTTTCTATATAATTCGTTTTCTAATTCTTTTACCGCTTCTAAATAATGTTGTTTGTTCCCAAAATGGCTTATAATCTCAATAGGAGAACCATATTCATCAAAAGGTTTTACACGCAATACTTCTATACTTTCTATATTTTCAACACCTTCATCGGCATACTTATCTAATAGCGTTTCTAGTACTTTACGTGCTTGTTCGCCATATTTAGTGAAATAGTTGCGTTTCTTCACATTATTTGCTCGTTCTTTTCTAGTCAATGGTGGTTGGTCGTACGCTACGTGGCAAATCAAATCAAACAAATCTACTTGCTTATCAACCGCATCATACAAAGCTTCTACCATTACGCCTTGCTCTTGTAATTCTTTGATGATGGCTTCTTTTTTATCCGCTTGGTTCCAAGTCAATAAGAAATCATCAAGTGAGGCAAAATTCTTCTGAATGATGGTTTTTGTATAGTCTTTTAAACTCGTAGTAATAGGCTTGCCATCATGGTCAAAATACAATTCTCTACTCACTAGAATAGAAACATCCACCCCATTCACATATTGTTTCGGTCTTTTTTGATACTCATCTTTACTTAATGGTTCTCTAACTACCGCAGGAGCCATTATAATTTCATCTCCTGTAACTTCATCAATAATGGGTGTGTCTTCTGTTTCTTCTTCGTCAATTATCGTTTCTAAATCAATTCCTTCTGTTATTGGTTTAACTCGTAACGGATGTCCATCAAACTCAGGGTCAGCAAAATTATCCGTAGCATTTCTAAAATCAAGAATCGTAAAATATAACTTATTAAACTCTTCATTGATACGCGTACCACGACCTACAATTTGTTTGAATTTCGTCATGGAATTAATGTTGGCATCAAGCACAATTACTTTACAAGTTTGCGCATCAACACCAGTTGTCATTAATTCGGAAGTAGTAGCAACTACAGGATATTTTTCTTCAGGGTTAATAAAGTTGTCCAGCTCTCGCTTTCCTTCTTCATTATCCCCTGTAATTTGCATCACATACTTATAATTTTCCGCAACTAAATCAGCATTATGACGCGCAATGGCATTTCGCATACGTTCAGCATGGTCAATATCTACACAGAAGATAATCGTTTTAGCAAAACGGTCAAAACCTTTTAGATATTCGGTTACTTTTTTAGCAACGGTATCCGTTCGCTCGTCAATGACTAAACTTCGGTCAAAATCTTTTCTATTGTAAATTCTATCCTCTACTTCGTTACCTTCTTTATCGGTTTTACCTTGTTCAGGTCGATATCCTTCTGCATCTACATTCAAAGCCACACGAATAACTTTGTAAGGAGCCAAGAATCCATCGTCAATTCCTTGTTTTAAAGAATACGTGTACACTGGGTCTCCAAAATATTCGGTATTACTGGTTTCTTTGGTTTCTTTAGGTGTTGCAGTTAAACCTACATGAGTAGCATTTTTGAAATATGTTAAAATTTCTCTCCATGCACTATCTTCTTTGGCACTTCCTCTATGACACTCATCAATAATAATTAAATCAAAAAAATCAGGTGAAAACTGTTTGTAAGCATTCGCATCTTCATCCGCGCCCGATAAACCTTGATATAAAGCCAAATAAATTTCATAACTTTTATCAATCATACGGTTTTTAACAACCGTCATTTTATCTTTAAAATGTTTGAAATCCCCACGTTTGGTTTGGTCAATCAAAGCAGTTCTATCGGCAAGAAATAAAATTCTTTTCTTAGCACCACTTTTCCATAATCGATGAATAATTTGAAAAGCCGTATACGTTTTTCCAGTACCAGTTGCCATGACTAACAAAATTCGGTTTTGTCCATTGGCAATAGCTTCTACAGTTCGGTTAATCGCAATTTGTTGGTAATATCGTGGCTTTCTTCCAGAACCATCCGAAAAGTATTTTTGTAAAGCAATCTTTTCGCCTTGTTCAGTAACTATACCTTTATAGTGTTTGTACTTCATCCATAATGCTTCTGGAGAAGGAAAGTCTTCTAAAGCTAATTCGGTTTCAATAGAATCATCATTTACTGTTCTATCATGATACACAAAACCATCACCATTACTACTAAACACACTTGGGATATCTAATATTCTAGCATAGTTAAGCGCTTGTTGAATACCTGCACGAACCGAATGCTTGTTATCTTTTGCCTCAATAATAGCAATTGGATTGTCTTGATAGTACAATAAATAATCCGCTCTTTTTCGTTCACCACGAGCAGTCAATTTACCACGAACATAAATTTTACCATCAGTAAAAGTCACTTCTTCAAGCACTTGAGATTGCAAGTTCCAACCCGCATTTTGAATAGCAGGTGTTATAAATTTTGTGCAAATATCGCGTTCTGATAATTTCTTTTTATCAATCATTTCAAATGATTTTAATAGTTCCAAACATAACGAAAAAAAAGGGCTTTTACAACCCGTAAAAATACCTGATTTTCATACCTGGTAAAAATACGTAGGAACTTTCTTAACGAAAGTAAATAAAGTGGATGGAATAAAAATGTGGAAATCCGTACGAGTAGTGTTAAAAAATAAAAATGCGTAAAACTTATAACTTGAACCATAATAAAAAGTGGCTTCGAGAACCTCAGCCACCAATCAAATTTCTCAATAAAACCGTTGCCTGAGGCTCTCGAAGGCAATGGTCAAAAAAACACCCCACCATTTCTGGTAGGGCATTGTATCTTTAGTGTGAACACTAACCAACACTAAGATTATCCTACAGTTATTGCACCTAAATACAAACTGGTGGCAAATAACTTATCATCTGCAGAAACAAAAGTAGCCCAAACTTGCACTTCAAGTCCGCTTAAAAAATTGGGTAATTCTAAAGAAGCACTTCCACTACTTCTACTTCCTGCCTCCAAACTGTACACTGTAGCCTTTGTGGTAGGCTCGTATACTACTACGACCAACTTATCAGTCGCAACAGCTTCTCCTTGTCCGCTGTTATTGGTCCAAGAAAAATCTAAATTTTGCCCAGTTCCTGCAACAACAGCTCCGTTGTTAATTCCTAACAAATCACCTTTACTAATCAAAACCTTGGTGTAATCCCACTCATAATTAGGATCATTAAACACAATTGCCTCTTTCATTAAATAAGACATGGCTGCATTTCTACGAGTTTTTAATCCTGTATCGTTGCCAAAATAGCGTTTAATAACCGGCTGCACACCACCCAAAAATTCATTGGTCATGGTAAACTTAGTGCGTTGTTGTTGTTGAAATGGCGTTGCCAAACGATTACTCTTTTTGGGTAAACTACGCATTACGTCTTTACCACGCCACGTAGCACCTACCACTGGACCTACTTTACCTGAAAATGCTCCTAAAATACCTTTGTTGTACGTTCCCATACTCTTAAAAAAAATTTATGAATTAATAATTTACCTTTTGTTTTTGATGCGCGCTTATCAAATAACGTTTCAAAAGTAAAAAGAGAATTTCAAAATACAATCACAAGGTATTGATTAACAACGATTTAATATGTTTTTACGGTTTTTAATACCTAATAAAAGACTTTGCTATAATTTGATAGCTTTTGACAACTTTTGATAAGTATTGATAGGTTTTGATAGGTATTGGAAGTATTTGATGGGTTGGGTGACATTTTATAGGGGTTTTGTTCGTATTTTATTCGAAACATGTTCGTTTGCGCTTCGCAAAAACATAACTTTATACGAACGAAATGGGTATTAAGTAAGAATAAATAGGAATAATGGGGTATCCGTTAATTGAAGATTGCAAACAATTAACTATAAACCGTAAACCGTAAACTATAAACTATAAACCGTAAACCGTAAACTATAAACTATAAACCGTAAACCGTAAACTATAAACCGTAAACTACAAAAGCTCCTTATTTTGCATTTTATCCATTAAGCTCTTGGTAAAGTATTGTTTAGGATAAAAATATTTACCCCCAAGTTTCGTAAACGGAATTTTTCCTTCTTTACGATAGCGTGTTAAAGTTGATTCGCTAATGTGGAATAAGCGTTTTACATCGGAACCGTCGTACCAAATGTCTTGTTGAGCTTGTTGTTGTAGATCTAGCAAACTCTTTTTTAATGCTTCAATTTCAGTTTTTAAAATAGAAACTTCTGATTTCAATGGCGTATAAAATTTAATTAATACTTAAAAATAGTTCAATTAATAGGGGCTGTACTGTTGCTAACAAAATTGAAAAAATTAAAATTGAAATTCAAATGAAGATATTAACATAATAAGATTAAAATGCCTTTGATCTACTTTCTTTTTTTTGAATCTTCGGAAGCCCAAATACATAAACATTTTGCAAGAAGTCTTAAGAAATAAGTTGCGTGTAAATTGCGTTTATGTTGAGTAAAATAGAATTAAAAATGTGGCGGATTGTTAATAAGTTTACTCCTCTTAATCCATTAAAAACGTCAGTAAAGTGTGTTTTTTAGAAAAACATCATGTAACAGGAAGATCTACAAAAAATGTTCAAATCGTTCCAAGAACATTATTTTGTTGAGAACTAAAGCTGATTTGTAAAAAAAATCAATAATACAATCTAAAACCTAAACTGTTACACAAGGCATATTGTTTTTCGAAAAGTGTTTCAACAGCACTAAACATATCATCGTCTTCTTCATAAATTGAAAAGAACAAATTATCTAGAATTGTACTTAAAATAGGAACTCTATTACTATAACCAGAAATAGCTTTAGCTCCAGTTACATCGAGGAAATATTGAAACGTTTCTTCTTCTAAATCAAGTTGAAATAAGTTTGAAAAATGAACAATTTTGTCATTTAACTTTCCTTCAAAAAGTTCTGCAATTTCTTCAAACGAAAAATAATAATTCCCAATATTTATTTGATTTGACTTTCCTTTTACCACTAAGTGAATAATAGCATAATCTTTAAAATGTTTATCTTCATACAAAAGCGTACTCAAACTTTCTTCAAAAGTTTCTATACTATCGCAAGTCTTATAAACATTTGTAATTCCATAATGTAAAGCCAAGTTTTCTAA
>JAIXHM010000175.1 GCA_030145825.1 Flavobacterium sp. | reverse complement strand
CAAAACCATCATTGCGCTTTATTCTTTCAAATAATTTTTGATTAGATATTGACATCATAAAACCCATTAAATCTTCTTCTTTTACAACCCAAATACTTTTTGACTTTCCATTTATATCCTGTAGGTTGATAAAAAAATCATATTCCTTATCCATACTTTCGTAAATGAACTCTTCAATAGTTTGTTCTTCAGGAATCCAACGAATAGGTTCAAGCATTTCAGTAGAATTTTGCATCATTTCAATCTTACATCGCGTACAAATCATATCTGAATCGTGGTATTTGTCTTCATCTTCCCAGTATTCGTCTATAGATTCTATCAACTCAATGAATTGAATATTAAGCAAACAATTAAGTGTTGCAAACAATTCATCTTTGTCGACATTATAGCTTTCAAAATGATTTTCCTTTTCTTTTGAATAATCTCTTAACCCAGACATAAAATTTACTCTCCAAAATGGATTAATAAAATCAACGGTTCTACCTTTCATAAATTGACACAATAGGTTAAACTCTCTTTCGGTTAAATTGGCATAAATACTTTTTCTCATAGTGTTTGTTTTTTAATTAATAATTTAGTTAAGTCAGGATAAAAGAATCCCTGTTCGGATATTTCACCGAATATTTTTTACTGATTAACAATGTTTTATATTTTTTTGATTTCGTGAAAGATTACCTTTCTTTCACTTTTTTTGAACTTTAATTTTCAAGCAATTTTATTGCTTAATATCTGCGAGGATAGAAGGAAAATTTGATTCTCGCCAGCTTTTTTTGGTTTTTCCTCACCTTTGTATTGAAAACTGACTTTTAAATATTAGGCAGCGTAACCAATAAATGTTGCTTTATCAATAACCAAGTCAACAATATCCATAAGTTCGTCAAACTCTTCTACCTTATCAACATGTTGTTTTAATGCTTTGTTGATTTTATTTTCCAATAATCGTAATTCTGATTTACTCGGTTTTCTTGATATTGGAAAATCATATTGTAAAAAATAATACCCATGTTTTTTTCCTCTGTACCAAGCAATATTCATATCTTTTTTATAGATGTTCAATGAAACAAAAATTGGTTGGACTTTTACTTCAATACCCAATGGAAAAACAATTCTTGAAATAATTTTTCTCATGAAAATTCTAACTCCAAAACAAACTGAAGTATAATATAAATCAACATGTTTTTCGTTGTATTCACTTGCATTTGGATAGTCTGAATCAAACTTTTGTTTTAATTCATTACAGGCTTTAAGAAATTCTAAAGGAAACTCTTCTTTGCTTCTCCCAAAAGTATCATGGAGATAAGTAGTAACTGAACTAGTTAATAAAATATCCTCGATAATATTATGATTCACGAAAACGTTATCAAGATTTTTACCAAATTTGTTAGCTTCTTCCATGACATTGATAATCAATTGAGCATAGATTTCTTCTTTTTTAGTATAAGAATCGTTTTTCATGAAATTTAAAATTGCTTGTCTCATTGCTTTTTTGTTTGAAGTTTTCATAATGTTTGAGTTTTAAAATTGTTATTATTTCTTTCTTTTTAGGTAATAGATTACCTGTACTGGTGTCCCAATATTATTGTGATTAAATATTTTTTTTGATTTTGTTATTTCCTGATTCGGAATTTTGAAGTTCATCAACTACCTCTCGCTAGTGTAATGTTTCGTTTCATTTTTAGAAACTGGTTGTTATTATATTTTAATTCATAATCATCTGATTTTAAAGGTTATTAATTCATTTCAACAATACAAAGATATGACGGAAAAATGAGTAAAAAAAGCGTGTTCCAAATTCATACATATTTTACGCAAATAGCTTATATTCTATATTTATTGGCTTTTTTAAGTATATTTGTATCGAAAAAAAAATTAAAAAAGTCAATTTATGTATAAAAACACGCAATCAATTGAAAAGTTGATTGATTTTGACGATTTATTAAGGCATTGCTTTGGTAATTTAGACACCATCAGAGTATTCAAAGAGCTAATGGTTTATAGAATACTTTTAGTCCTATGTCTAACAACTGGTGTAGAATTAAATATAATATTATCATTAAGATGGAAAGATATATTAGAACTAGGTTCAGAAAATGATGCTGTTGTAAAAGAAGAATTAGGAATCAGAAAATATTTAATCCCTTTTCATCCTAAAACCAAACAATTAATATCTGAACTATATAATAAATTAGGCTTTCCAAATCTTAACTCACTTATATCAGATGGAATTTATGAAAGTAAAAAAATGTCAAGTCAAGAATTGGCAGAGTTGATGTTGAGAGTTGGAAAAAATAGGGCTAAATTTTTTAAAATCGAAGAACAATTACTTAAAGAGTTTGATTTTGAAAAATACTTGCAGGTTATATTTGGAAGGAAAGTTTTAGAAACAAATGGATATTCCAATAAAGTAAGTAAACAATTAAAACTTCATTTTGGATTCAAGTTAAATCAAGAATTATTTGATTTTTTAGGATATGATTCAAAGGAAAAAATAGTATTTAATCTTTATAAAATTAATTTGGATTGCAAAACTACTTTGATTACACTCCATGATAAAAATTTTAATGACACTAAAAATAAATATCCTTTTCAAAAATTTACTGCCTTTTCAAAAATTTTGATTTCGGAACTGAACTATTACAAGCCGACTGTAACAAACAGTATTCGTCTATTATTAATTATTAGCCTCTACAATGGCGTAAAGCCCTCTACTTTGATTCGTTTAAAATGGGAAGATATTATTGAAGTTGACAATGGTGAACAATCAATATTCGTTAAGGATTGTATAATATTTGAAGGTTACCATATAACTATTTCTGAATGGCTTAAAGAAAAACTTTTGTACCATTTTGAACAAATTTTAGAATGTTCAAAAGATAATCCATTGGAAGATGACAAAAATGCTAGATATTCAATACGTGGAAAAATAAAGTATAAATCTTCTCCTAATTTAGCTAATTCAGTATTTGTGATGAATACAGGTAATCCAATAACACAACCTAGCTTATCAAGAGAAATAAAAAAAGCTCTTCATCAAATGGGGTTTCCTCACGCCAATAAAATAACTTCAAAATCTACAGTTATTATGTATGGTAGGAGAATTATTGAGATAAAAGGAAACCATAGACCAACCATACAAAAATTAAAAGAACATTTTAATTTTCGTAGCACAAAAGAATTATTCAATTTCTTATATATTGATTTAAAAGAGGAATTTAAATTCAAAGAAAAAACTAGAGGAACAATTTTTGATGAGATTCTTTATGATTTGTAAGTAGACTTTACATATTTTTTTCTTTTTCAGTTTTCAAAAATCTTTTATGTAATCTAAGTACACTTGTTGAATTATGTAGTTTACCATTAGCTGTTCCAAAATTTAAATCATTTAATTTCTTAGCAATTTTATCAAAGCTCAATCCTTTTTCACGGTATTCAACAATTAATGCAGTAGCTTGAATATTCGCTTTATTATTGATTGCTTTTTGCTTTATCACTTGCAAACCTTTTTTCTTTGCTTCTTTGGTTAGGTTCTCTGGAGTACCGAGTTTATGACCTCTTTTTTTCTTTTCAGCCAAAGCGTTTTTAGTCCTTTCAGATATTAATTTAGCCTCCATTTCTGCTAGAGCCGCATAGAGATGAATAGTAAAATTAGTTGCTTGTGGTAAATCACATGCTACAAATTCAACCCCAGTTTCCATAAGTGAAGAAACAAAATAAACATTACGAGCCAAACGGTCTATTTTAGCAATAACCAAAACAGCATTATTCTTTTTGGCAAAATCAATCGCTTTATAAATTTCAGTCCTTTTACGTTTTGAAGTACCCGTTTCAATTTCTGTGAAACTATCTATTAATATCCCTTTATTATTTTCAATGTAATTCTCAACCATTGATTTTTGAGATTCAAGTCCTAATCCTGATTTTCCTTGTTCAAGTGTACTAACACGAAAATAACCAACATATTTTTTCATAATCCTACATTTTTAATGTTCTCCAGCAAACCTTAAACGGATGTTTAGAATCCGCTGTACTCCACGAGTGTACAAGGAAATATTTTTCCGCGCCAGCTTTTTTTGATTTTTTTTCAGTTTTATGAAAATAAAAAGCCCTACTATTAAAGTAAGGCTCATATTCAAATTTGGAATAAATTTATTTTCCCTCGATATAATCAATTACATCAACTAGCATATCACAATAACAGCCTTCAACGGTTTTAACTAGGTCTCTGTGTTGGTTATAGAAATATATAGTATAATCATCTACCCAACGCAAACGAACTTGAACCCAACCTTGGTGAACTAATCCATTTACCATAAAACTCAATCCGCCTTGAAATTCTTTTGATTCACTAATCGCAGCGAAATTAGTTGCTCCCCACGCCATTAATGCCGAACGGTCTGCATATTTAATTTGATTTAGTATTGTTCTAGCGATTTCCATTGTTGTATTTTTCATAATCTATAGTTTTCAATAGTGTACACCACGAGTGTACAAGGAATTTTGTTCCTGCGCCAGCTTTTTTTAATTTTTTTTCACTCGGGAATCCTTGTGAATAGGGAGATTTTGAAATTTTAATCTTTTTAATTCTTTAAAAATCTGTCTTTTCCCCATGGCGGAAATATTTATCAATAAAGATAAATATGATAGATTTTAAAAATGAGGGAATTAATGTACTTTCTCTATTTGATGGCGTTTCCTGTGCCAAATTAGCATTAGAAAAAGCGGGAATTAAAATAAACAAATATTACAGTAGTGAAATTGATAAAACAGCTTTAGCAATTCAAAAACATCATTATGAAAATGATACTAATTTTATTCAACTTGGAGATGTAAAGAATATAAATGGCTTTGAATTATCTGATGGGGTTGATTTAGTGATTTTTGGTAGTCCATGTACTAATTTAAGTAGTATAAATCCAATAGATAGAAGAGGATTAGAAGGCAATGAATCAAAGTTGTTTTATGAAGCATTAAGAATTTTAAAAGAAATTAAAAACTCTAAACCAGCAAAGAAAAAACTCTATTTTTTAATGGAAAATGTAGCAAGTATGAAGGCAAAAGACAGAGATATAATTACTTCTGAACTACAAAATATATTTAATGATGTTGAGGTTTTAAAAATTGATTCTGCTCTAATAACTCCAGCCCATAGAAGAAGATTATATTGGACTAATATTCCGAATGTTTCATTTGCAGAGCCAATTGAAATTAATTATTCAAGTATTTTAGAAATCGGTGATGTGGAG
>JAIXHM010000174.1 GCA_030145825.1 Flavobacterium sp. | reverse complement strand
AATTACATTCTTGGACTGTTTCATTATCAAAGTTGAATGTTTTTAATTGCATATCTCCATCATCACATGAGTGTAATGAAATTGACAATAGTAATAAACCTAAGATTTTTTTCATTGAAATAAAATTTTAAAAAACAAAAATAAGGTTAATATTCAATATTTATAAACAGAGGTATTTCTTTTTATTAAAATCATATATTTTAAAGTCTGTAAAACATATATTTATGATTTTGTGAAAAAAAACTTTGATTTATTTTCGTTAAATTCATTAAAAATATCGACTTTTATGGGCTTGATTTATATTTCATGTAATTTCAAGTTAAATCAACTAAAAACAAACAAACTTATATGAGTACAACTAATGTTCAAACTAAATGGTCTCAATTTATACCATTAGTTTCTGTATTTTTCTTTTGGGGATTCGTTGCAGCTAGTAACGATATTTTAATTCCCGTTTTTAAGAAAGCATTTGATTTATCCCAAGGGCAAAGTCAATTGGTTTCAGTTGCTTTTTATGTAGCATATACTGTTGGAGCAATATTATACATGCTCATTTCAAAAATGATGAAAGTAGATATTGTTCAAAGATTGGGTTATAAAAATAGTTTGTCTCTAGGTTTGTTGATTTCTGCTTTAGGAACGTTATTATTTTATCCTGCGGCAAATTCAGGTTCATTTACTTTAATGTTATCGGGATTATTTATTGTAGGTTTAGGTTTTTCTTTACAGCAAACAGTAGCAAATCCTTTAGCTATTGTGTTAGGACCTATTACAACAGGTTCTCAGCGCTTAACTTTGGCTGGAGGTATTAATAACTTCGGAACGACAATTGGACCGTTAATTGTGACACTTGCGATTTTTGGTACAAAACCAGCAGCAGATCATGTAATTGATATTGCAACGGTAAAAGTTCCTTATTTAATTTTAGGATTAGCGTTTGCTTTAGTTGCGATTTTATTAAAGTTTTCTAGTTTGCCAAATAAAATTGAAGAACAAGAAGAAGAAGAAAATCATAGTAGTGTAAAGGATGTTCGTTCTTCTGCTTTAAAATATCCACAATTAGTTTTGGGAATGTTAGCTATTTTCTTATATGTGGGTGTAGAAGTATCTACGGCAAGTAATATGCCTGCTTATTTAGAGTCAGGTTTAGGAATGTCAATTAGTGATGTGGCTCCTTATGTTTCATTATATTGGGCAAGTTTAATGATTGGTCGTTGGACAGGTGCTGTAGAAGCATTAGGATTGTCAGAAGCTTCTCAAAAAATTATGAAGTTAATTATGCCATATATTGCTTTTGGTGTGTTTTTATTAGCAAGTTATTTGGCAGGAAAAGAATTACAACCATTTTATATTTATGCAGTAGTTATTTTATTGTTAATTGGTGCCGACTTTGCAAGTAAAGGGAATCCTGCAAATATGTTATTAATATTTTCTGGTTTAGGAATTGTAGCATTAGCGACAGGAATGGCAACAAGTGGAATGGTAAGCGTCTATGCATTTACTAGTGTTGGCTTATTTTGTTCAACATTATGGCCATGTATTTTTACATTAGCAATTAGTGGTTTAGGAAAACATACTACTCAAGGAAGTAATTTCTTAATTATGATGATTATGGGTGGTGGAATTGTAAGTTGGATTCAAGGTTTTGTTGCCGATTTTACATCTCCTCACTTTAGTTATATAGTAGGAATTGTTTGTTTTGCTTATTTAGCTTTCTATGCTTATGCTGTAAAAGATATTTTAACAAAACAAGGAATCAGTTTCGATAAAAAAGTTAGTGGAGGACACTAAGAAATAATATAAAACTATAAAAAGCCACTTTTAAATGAAGTGGCTTTTTTTATGCTAAGTTTCAACATGTCTTTAGGTGTTTCGTATCTTTGCAAAAAAAATTAAATGGAAAAGGTATATCTTGATAATGCCTCAACAACAAGAATTCGCCCTGAAGTTATTACTCGAATGACAGAGGTAATGAGTCAGGAATTTGGAAACGCTTCTTCCACTCATAGTTTTGGACGCAGTGCAAAAGTAATTTTAGAAACGTCAAGAAAAACAATAGCCTCATTAATTGGTGCTAAATCAAGCGAAATTTTATTTACTTCATGTGGAACAGAATCTAATAATTGGGTTTTACGTTCGGCAGTAAAAGATTTTGGCGTAAAGCGTATTATTACTAGTAAAATTGAACATCATGCGGTTTTATATACTGTTTTGGCATTGCAAAGCGAATATGGTATTTCTGTAGAATTTGTTCCATTAGAGATCAATGGAGCAATAAATTACCATGAATTAGAGAATATTTTATCTGAAGAAACTCAAGGGAAAACCTTAGTGAGTTTAATGCATGTGAACAATGAAATTGGAACGATTCTCGATTTAGAAAAAGTAGGGACTTTGTGCCAAAATTATAATGCTTTATTTCATTCGGATACAGTTCAATCGGTTGGAAAAATGAAATTAAATTTAGCAGAACTTCCGGTGGATTTTATATCGGCTAGTGCGCACAAATTTCACGGACCCAAAGGTGTTGGCTTTTTATTTGTAAAGAAAAATCATGTGTTGCAACCATTACTTTTTGGTGGCGAGCAAGAAAAAGGTTGGCGTGCCGGTACGGAAGCAGTTCATCAAATTGCAGGAATGGCGAAAGCTTTGGAAATTTCATATTTAAAATTAGAAGAAGAAAGAAATTACATTCAAAATTTAAAGAACTATTTGCGCGAACAATTGTTGAAAGCTTTTCCTGATGTGGTTTTTAATGGAGAACATTTTGATGGTGATTATAGTAATGAAACATTTTACAATTTGGTAAACGTAATGCTGCCATTTTCTACTGATAAGACTTTAATGATTTTATTTGCTTTAGATATGAAAGGAATTGCAGTTTCTCGCGGAAGTGCTTGCCAAAGTGGAAGTGTTCGACCTTCTCATGTTTTAGCAGAAATTTTAAATTTAGAAGACATACAAAAACCAAGCTTACGTATTTCTTTAAGTCATTACAACACCAAAGAAGAGATTGATTATTTGATTGAAATGTTGAAAGCAGTGTAAATTTTATTGTCAATCTGAACTTGTTTCAGATTCTAAAAATAGATTCCAAAATCAAAGATTCTACGAAGTTAAATAAATTCGGACTCGAGGCAAAGCCGAATAGAGCGTAGTTAATGACAAAAGATAAAAAAAGCGGCTTTTAAGCCGCTTTTTTGTTAATATAAACTTGGATATTTTTTTGGATTTACTTCGTTCATTATAGCGTAAACCTTTTCAAAAATGTCTTCTACGCTTGGTTTTGAGAAGTAATCACCATCGGTTCCATACGCTGGTCGGTGTGCTTTAGAAGCTAATGTTTGTGGTTCGCTATCTAAATGTTTGTATGCTTTTTGGTTTTCTACAATTTCTTGTAAAATATAAGCACTTGCGCCACCAGGAACGTCTTCGTCAATTACTAATAAACGATTAGTTTTAGCAATACTCTTTACAATATCATGATGAATATCGAAAGGTAAAAGCGATTGAATATCTATTACTTCTGCGCTAATTCCAAAAGATTCTAATTCGTTTGCAGCTTGTTCTACTAAACGTAAAGTTGAACCATAAGAAACTAGCGTGATATCTGTACCTTCTTTTATAGTTTCTACTACACCGATAGGTGTTTTAAATTCACCTAAATTCGTTGGCATTTTTTCTTTTAAACGATAACCGTTCAAACATTCTACAATTAAAGCAGGTTCGTCAGCTTCTAATAATGTGTTATAGAAACCAGCAGCTTTAGTCATATTTCTAGGAACTAAAACATGAATACCGCGAACTGCATTGATAATCATTCCCATTGGCGAACCAGAATGCCAAATTCCCTCTAAACGATGTCCGCGTGTACGAATAATTAAAGGTGCTTTTTGTCTTCCTTGTGTTCTATATTGTAGCGTAGCTAAATCGTCACTCATGATTTGGATAGCATACAATAAATAATCTAAATACTGAATTTCAGCAATTGGGCGTAAACCACGCATTGCCATTCCTATACCTTGACCCAAAATTGTAGCTTCACGAATTCCAGCATCAGCCACACGTAACTCGCCATATTTTTCTTGCATGCCTTCTAAACCTTGGTTAACGTCACCAATGTTTCCTGAATCTTCACCAAAAATTAAAGCTTCTGGATATTTAGAGAAAATAGCATCAAAATTATCACGAATTACCAAACGTGCATCAACATCTTCAGCTGTATTGTCATATTGAGGTTTTACTTCTTCAATTGAAGTAACATTTTTGTTTGATTCTGAGAATAAATGCGAACTAAACTTTGGTTGAATTTTTGTAAAATAACTTTCAATCCAACTTGCTAATTGTCCTTTTCCGCTTTCTTGAACAATTAAACGCAATACTTTACGAGCAGTTGTAATTATATCTTTACGAATTGGCTCTTTTATAGAAGCTAAATCGTTTGCATATTTTTCAATAAAAACTTTATTTGGACTTCCAGCTGCAATTGAATTTAATAAACCAACTAACTCTTGTTGTTCGGCTTTTATTGGAGCTGTAAATGCAGTCCAAGCAGCTTTTTTACCTTCTAAAACTTCTTTTTTTGAGTTGCTGTCAATTTCGTTTAATTCTTCTTCAGTAGCGATGTTGTTGGCTAGCATCCATTCTTTCATTTTTGCCACACAATCGAATTCTGTTTCCCATTCTAAGCGCTCTTTACTTTTGTAACGCTCATGACTTCCAGAAGTGGAATGTCCTTGAGGTTGCGTTAATTCTTGAACGTGAATTAAAACAGGTATATGTTCATTACGAGCAATATCAGAAGCTTTTTGATAAGTTTCAACTAAAGCAGGATAATCCCAACCTTTAACTCGAAGAATTTCGTATCCGTTAGCATCTTCATCGCGTTGGAAACCTTTTAAAATTTCCGAAATATTTTCTTTTGTAGTTTGATGACGCGCATGAACCGAAATTCCGTATTCGTCATCCCAAACGCTCATTACCATTGGTACTTGTAAAACACCAGCTGCATTTATCGTTTCAAAGAATAACCCTTCTGAAGTGGATGCATTACCGATTGTTCCCCATGCAACTTCGTTTCCTTTATTTGAAAAATTTGTAAAAGTTTCTAAGCCTTTTACGTTTCTAAATATTTTTGAAGCTTGTGCTAATCCTAATAAACGAGGCATTTGCCCAGCAGTAGGAGAGATGTCAGCTCTTGAGTTTTTTTGTTGTGTAAGGTTTTTCCAATTCCCATTTTCATCCAAACTGTGCGTAGCAAAGTGTCCGCCCATTTGGCGCCCAGCACTCATTGGATCAAAATTAATGTCGGTATGACCGTAT
>JAIXHM010000173.1 GCA_030145825.1 Flavobacterium sp. | reverse complement strand
GTTGTATGCTGTTTCGGCTCTCATTTTATTTGTTTAATTATCTTCTTCGTCTTACACGAGGTTTATTTACTTGTTCTGCTCCTCTATTTTCTCCCAAATCTGTCTTTGGTTGTTGACTATAGTTGAAGCTATTTGGTTCTGAAGTTTTTCTAACTCTTCTTGCTTCTTGCTGATTTTTTCCAATTTTTCCAGTATTTTGGAGAATAATTGGATTGATTCTGTTTTGTTCATATAATTTAGTTTTAAGTTTACTCCAAGAAAGTTTTCTATTCACTTGACTTCCCTTGTATGTTTTTCCTTTGTACTCAAAGGAAATACCCGATATTTTTCCCTCACTGCTCGCATTAAGTTTTATACTAACTTTTTTCTCTTTAAGTTTCTTTTCAAATTCAAAAATGGATTGATTATGTTTTATAATTTCATTTATGATTCTTTGAAGTTCTAATCTTTCTGGAGCTTCGCCAGTGCGTAAACATTTTTCAATTTCACCTTTAGAAAGCACATTTGATTCTTTATTTTTTTCTAAAACTGTTAAGCTGTATTTCAATTCTAATTTCCTAACCAACGCTTCACTTCGTTTGTAATCTTGTGAATCGCTAACTACATCACCAGAAAACTTCACGCGATTCGCAACTATATGTATATGACGATGATCCCGATCTAGGTGTTTATAAATTATATAATTGGTATCAATAAACCCCATTCCCTTTAAGTAATCTTTTCCTAAGTTTGTAAATTCCTCATCTGAAAGCGAATCTGAGTAGGGGAGACTTAAAGAGGTATGATATACTGCTTTAGATAAATTTGGTCGTAATTGTCTAACTACATTAAACTCTTTTGTTTGCATAACCACTTTACGGGAAGCCAAATTAGTGTCCAAGACAATTGCTTCACCTTTATCTACTTTGCCTTGATTATATTTCAAAACATTAAAGAAATCCTTGCCTTTTACTTGTTTTGAGATCATTTTAAAAGTTCTGTTTTAATTAGATTTAAAATGTCTTTCAATTCTTTCAAATCACGGTTGAATACATATTTATCAAGAAAATTTTGATTATTTCTTTTCGCTAGCTGATTTACATTATTTCCAATTCGACTGAGCTCAATTAGCAACTCACGATTAATTGGAGATATAATATGCTTGGGTAACTGTTTATTCAATGCTCTTTTTCGAACATACTCTACAACAGAAAGACCATAGGTTTTTGAATATTCTTCTAGTAATAATTGCTCTTCACAAGTGAGTCTAATATTCACTTGAAATAATTTTAAGACTGTTATATCTGATTTTGGACGTGCCATAATTTTTTTTTTAAATATTTAGGTTTTCGATATCAATAACATGAAAAAGAAAACCCATCTAAATTCATTCGTTGGAACAAATTTAGATGGGCTATCATTTTAATACTACAGTTGCCGAACAGATGCTTGTACGGCAAATTTTACTCCTCTATTATATGATAAAGTTTTATAATGTCCTCTTGAGCTTCATCACCTACAATATAGAAATCTGGCATACTCGCAATTAGTCCTATGGTTTCTCGATACTCTTTTAAGGAATTCTTATCATTGCCATAATAATTAAAAGGATTTTTTGGATGTGTCTCCTGTGGCGTGTTAAATTTTGATTTATCTCTGTTTTTTATTTTAAACCTTCGTTTTGATTCGTTTTCAATTTCATCAAAATTTATCAGTTCTTTATCGTAGCTATTTAATTTATAATATCGTTCTTGAAGTATAACAACAAGAGCTCTTCGTCTTGATAAAGATGATTTAATAGTAAAACCGTCAAGCCTGTTTGCAGCATCTTTGAGATCTGAAAGAAATTTTTGAAGAAGTTTTAAGTTAAACGAAGAATCACCATTAATTATTGAATGATATTTTACATCATACTTTTCTAAAACTTCAAAAAGTGTTACTAAGTCCATTATAGTTTTGGCCCTCCCATACCTCTATTGTTGTTCCAACGTAGTGTGAAAGATTTATTTATAATCTTTTTGTAAACATTTTGATTGATTATTAATTTATGCATTTTTTCTCTAGCTACATTAGTTACCAAACCGTATTCCATTTTATTACCCTTTGAGTTTGTCAATCTTTCTTTTAAGGACAATCCAATTAAAAACTGTTCCGAAAGCGGAAAATTATAGTCATCTGCCTTTATTATTTGTTGCGCTATTTTTTCCATAGGATCTTCTTCTTTCTTCAAAGCATTCTGAAGTTTAGCACTATAAAAGTTTAACTCTCTTTTGTCTATAATTACATTAGAAAAATTTTTCATGAAAAGTTCACCATATTCAAAACTTCTAATTGGCATATAATCTAACATGGCTACGGAGATGAATTCATGTATTTCAGGATTATTGAAAACATAATTTGGATCATACTTCTTTTCTGCAAAAGATTCCAACCAGTCCTTTTTAAAGCCTTCAAGATTTTCTAATATTTGTCTTCCGAAGTCTCTGGTTGTATTCAGTATTTCAGATTTTTCAGAAGCAATAAAATTGTTAAGTTCCTCCCATTTTTCCCTATCTTCTAAAGAATGAAATTGTGAAGAAAAAATTAATGAAATAATTGATTTTAACTCATCCAAATTCAATCGAATAGAACTTGAATTTTGCTCTTTTAATCGAGTTGAAATTTCACTATAACTAACCCGATTGTAGTCTTTACTTTCTAATAATTTTATTTGCATATAAATAGATTTTAATTCAAAAATAAACAAATATTTTGAATATAAAAATCTGATATTCAGTAGTTTATATATAAAATATTTATAAAAAAAATAAAATATAAATAATATTTATATACCTTTAAAAAGTATAAAGACCTACTTTTTAAATAATGAATTAAGCATCAATTATTTAGAAATAAACACTAGGTAAAAGTACATAAATAGAACCTTGTAAAATGAATCATTTTTTTTGATTTTTTTTTGATTGACGAGAGAATAGTATCCAATATCACATTAAAATAGATTCATTTTGCGTTTTAGTTGTTTAAAATTTAAAGATTATAATAGAATAGGGGTGTGGGGTGCAACCCTGCCAAGCCTGCGACTGAAGGGAGCACGTTTTCGCTAGCGAAAACATGGCTTGCTTCATGACAACCCGAAAGTTTGGAGTTCCTTAGTTTTGGTCTTTGATTGTATTTATAATGAATAGGAAATTAGTCTGTCATTATATCGATTACATGTAATATTTCTGAAATTGACTCTTTATTAATAACACTCAAATCGATTTCATTAGCTAATCTTGAAATTTGATTTTGTAACAGTTCTTGCACTTCTTCATTTAATCCACTTTCATTAGGTTTATACAACTTCTGAGCAAAATATCGTCCTAGTTTTATTTCGAACTCTTCTTTAGTATACTTGGTATTATCTTCATTTTCGAATTCATCAATATGATTTAGGTAGTTTTCATTTAGAGTGAAAAACTGTAATGCGGTTAAATCGTTTTCATCTAGTTCGCTTAAAAATGCATTTATATATCTTTCAACTTCCTCTAAAGTGTCTGGATAAATTTCTCCTTGGTAATAATATATTGTTTCCAGTAATGGATTAATATTTTTTGGTTTAAGTTTTGAATTTGCTTTAGAACAATTGGGAAATGAAAAACTGAAAAGAAACTCTTTTAATAAATTTCTTTTCGCATACCTACACAAAACTTCATTAATTTGTTTAGTTACAATTAATTTTTCATCTACCGTAATCATATCTTTGAATTTACTATTATACTAAAGTTTTATCTTTTGTGCATTTGGAAAGAATATCTAAATATTCATTCTCAGTGATTTCGCTATCATTTATAAAGTTAGTTAAAAATAGGTCAGACAAAAAGATAGCGAAAAACCTTTTAACGAAATAATTGACATCATTTTGAGTATAGTATTCTGTAATTTTATCCATTATACCTTGTCTAATTGCTGGAATATTATTGATATCATGATTAGAAACCCTATGCTGAACATCAAAAATCATTGTTCCAATAAACGTATCATTACTCAAAATAATTTGAATAACTGTATATCGATCGTTTAAGTCAAAATCTTTTAAAATGATTTCTGCATGATCACTTATATATGTTTCAACCAATGCAAAATCAACTTTAGTATTCTTTTTAGTATCTATGAAACCTTTACATAAATCTACTTTTCCATTTTCAAATTTTGGACCATCTAACTTACCAAACAAGATTTGATTAATTATTGGCTCTACTATTTTGTAATTGATGTTCATAAATTGTAACATGATAAAGATATTTGAAGTTTATATTTTTCAAATATAATAAATTTCGTCGTATGTGACGAGTTGTAAAAGCAAAAAAAATAATTGGGTTTATTTCCTTTGTTTAATGCAAAGTAAAATTGATAAAATAGAAGAAGAAATCGTTCAAAAGATTTTTAAGTTGGCGCTTGAAAAGTTTGATGGAAACAACTCTCTATTAGCAAGAAAATCGAACTGCTCTGAAGCTTCCATTAGGCGTATTTATAATGGTAAACAACGCATGACTTTAAACATGCTTCTTAAACTTTGTGATGGATTAGAAATTGATTTAAAGGAGTTGATTGAACAAATCTAAGGCTAAACATGATTGACTAATAAAATGTTGTACTTTGGTACAATAAATTTTATTTCAAATATTATTTAAAATGTTTTTATGTTGATTTAAACTTTGTATTTTTGCGCAATTCAAAAAGAGTTATATGAAAACAATGCCTTGGAAATCAATTAATAAAACTTCTCCAAGATTTTACGTTAAAGCTTACTCATTAACTGAGATTTTGATAGTATTGTGTATTATTGGTATTTTACTTTTAATGGTTTTACCTAATCAAACATCAGTTATTAGTCAAGCAAAAGCAATTGAAGCGCAAGCTATGCTAAATCAAGTATATGGTTTAGAGAAAAGTCATTTTTATCGTTTTTCTAAATATTCTAATAATTTGGAAGAAATTGGATTTGAACAAGAACAAACTGTTGAAGATGGTGGTCAAGCCGTTTATAGAATTGAAATAATTGAAGCTTCAAATAATTCATTTTTAGCTAGAGCTACTTCTGTTTCAGATTTGGATGGAGACGGAGCCTACAATACATGGGAAATAAACGATAAAAAGATTTTAAAAGAAGTAGTTAAGGAATAATGGTCTTTTTTATTGTATTGGTTATAAGTTTATTTATTATTATATGGCAAGATTTAAAATTGCGCCACATACATGTTATTTTACCAATTATGATTTTTTTATCAAGTTATTTTTTAATAAAATCAAATTTAAAAATCATTAGTATTAATTTATTTTTTTTGATTACAACTTTAGCTATTATGACACTTTATATGT
>JAIXHM010000172.1 GCA_030145825.1 Flavobacterium sp. | reverse complement strand
AAAGGATTTAAATCGAAGTTATCTCCATTACCTTTGAATTTGCTCTCTACAAGAAAAGAAAATGGATTGTAAAAATGTGATAGAAATTTCTTTAGTCCTGTATCGATTTGCCATACTAATCCATTAAAATTTAAAGATTGAGAAAATCTGTTTTGATGCGTTCTAACAAAAACTTGATTAGGAAGAAAAACTCTAACATAGGTAGCTTGGTCTGGAAATGGTGCAATTTCAAATTCTTGTAATTCTTGAATTCCATTGTTATTATAGTCAATCCAAGTGTAAATACCTTGTCCAGGCTCAACTTCTAAGTACGTAAATTCTTGTTGGGCAATTGTTCCCGATGCATTTTCATAGGTTGTTGTACTTTGTAATATGTTAGAAAAAAAGCTGTCAGAATATAAAATTCTCGAGTTTAAAGAAGGCTCGTTTTGTTTTGTAATATCTTCATACTTTAAATTTCGGTATTTAATAAAAACACTCAAATTACTTTTCTCATTTTTTATCAATTGCGATTTTAAATAATAAGAATTTGAAGTGTTAACCTTTGTCAAAATATTATTTTGAATACTATCGTTGACTCTGTTTAAATAACCAATTTCTACATATACTTTTGTAGAATCGCCTCGACCAATAAAAGCGCCATATTCTGTAAATCGCTGACTTGAATTACTTAATAAGTTTGTTGCAGCTAATGTTTCTTTGTTGTTTTCTGTTCTAAAACTTGCACCTACCCAATTTTTTGAAAAATGATGTTTTGCAATACTTTGGTTCCTAATAAATTTTGAATTGGCATAATCGCTTTCACTGTTTAAAGCGCTAAAATCAGTTGAAAAAGTGGTTTTATTAAAACGTAAATCGGTTTGCACGATATGTCTTGTTCCTGAAAAATTTTCAGAAAAATCTAGTTTTTCTAATTGATATTTGGCAACTCCATTTTTTTGAAAATTAAAATTGGTTCCTGTTATTAATAAACTTTGGTTTCCTAATGGGTTGTTTAAATTCCAATCTCTATTAAATTCGATATTGAATAAACGCTCTATTGTTCTAAAGTCTTTTTGAATAAGATTAAAATTTGCAAAACCATCTACTAAAAATTTTCCAGTATATAAACGTTGGTTTGCATTAATATTAGCGGCAATGCCTTTATTGTCATTGTCATCTATTGTAGAATATAAATTTTTATCGTTGTTAGAAACTCCAATTTCAAAATCGATTGTTGTTTTTTCAGATGGATTATAACTTCCTAAAACAGTTGCAATTTGAATTTTTGTTGGTGCAACTAAGGGAACCGTTGGTTCATAATCGCCCATAGAAATACCAACATATTCGTAAATTTTCCCAATAGCATTATTGCTTGCCAAATTGTAGCTTCCAAGATTTTCACCAATATAGCTAAAACGCACATTGTAAAGTGTTTCGTTTTCATCGGTTGAAAATTCATAAACTTCGGTAGTTCCAACAATTGTTTTTCGATATAAAATTTTGTTCTCAGAGTAAGAATCTACATAAGCAGAAGGCGCATTCATTAAATTTTGATTATCTCCAGCAGCTTGAAGAATAGCGACTTGCTCTTCAGATAAATTTTGTTGTAAAGGTTGATTTTTAACATCGTTTTCAGAGTAAATATAAGTGCCAATTTTGAATTTTTCGGTTTCATGCTGAACACCTCCATAGGTAACAAATCGTGTGTAATTTCTATCGGTGTATTGATATTCAACGTTAATTCGCATTTCGGAAGTGATTGGAAATAAAGAAGTAAAAGAAATTTCTCCAGCGTTGTAATCGATCGTATAATCGTTGTTTTCGCCTCTTTTTAGTAAAATTCCGTTTACATAAACTCTCTCAGAACCCGAAATTACCAAAACATACAATTCGCCATTGTTCCCTTTTAATTTATATGGGCCTTGATTTCCTTCTTGACCAATAAAAGTACTTCGTGCATATTGACCGCGAACAAGTGCCGCCGAAGCATAAATGTCGGTTTTTGAATTTTCTTTACCTAATGTAAAATGTGTCGATAAACCCTGAACTTTTTTGTTGAAATTTAAAAATTTAGATTCGCGGTTTTCTAGAAATAAATCTCCAGCTCGAATGCTCCATTTATCGGAAAATAATTCGATAAAAATTTGGTCAAACTCATCTAGTTTTTGAGAATAACCACCATCTTGCAAAGGAATATTACTATCTTGAATAGAAGCTCGTAAACTAACTTTATCGGAAATTTTACCTGTAATTTGTAAATCTAGATTAGAGTTTACAACGGTGTTTTGATTGTTTCCAATAGTTACGCCACGCGAAATACTTCCTGAAGTGTTTAAGCCATCGAACGGTTTAAATTTTGATAATTTTTCATTTTTTGTAGTAAATAAAGTTCCGTTTGAATTAGGTACTACTTTACTGTCATCATAAACACTATATTCTTTTGTTAGAAACTTAGGATAAGTTAGATAATTAATTGATAAAGAATCTTTTGTAATTGAATTTGTATTCAAAATAATAAATCCTTTTTCAAAATTTACTTCGTAAAAAGTAGAATCAATAGTTTGGTCTAATTGATCTTTAATTTTAAAATAGCTAGGGTTAATACTTTCCTTTTCAATAAAAATAGTGTCGTTTGTTACCGCAATGAGTTTCGATTTTCGTATAGCTTCTTTTTCTTGAGCATAAACTCCAGAAAAAACCAGCCAAATTAATAAAATTGAAATCTTTTTTGCCATTATACTATAACTCTCGAAAACCAAAAGTAGTATTTATTAATGGAAAAAATAAACCCCACAATTTGCGGGATTTATTTTATTTATTCTTTTGTAATAATCTGTAGGGTTTCTCTAGAAATTTGTTTTAATAAAACCGTTTTGTTGGTTTCTACAACTTCTGTTGATTTATCATCGAAATGACGAATGGTGTAAAGTGAAACATTTTCGTTATAGGTTATTTTAAATTTTTTTGCCAATTCTTGTTTTAATTCTTTAAAATTTAAATATTTATCTTCAATACAAACAGAGAAACTAATTGCCGAGTTTTGAATTAGATTCACTTTAATTTTATACTTGTGGAATAAAGCAAAAATTTCACTAATATTTTCTTCCATCATAAAGGAGAAATCCAATGACGATAATGAAAGTAAAAGTTGGTTCTTTTTAACAATAAAACAAGAAGTATGTGGTTCTAAATCGGCTCCTTTAGAAACTGAAGTTCCAGGTAAAAGCGGATTTATAAACGATTTTACAAATAATGGAATTTCTTTTCTTTGTAAAGGTTGTAACGTTTTTGGATGAATTACACTTGCACCGTAAAATGCTAACTCAATGGCTTCTCTATAAGAAATTTGATTTAGTAAAACGGCATTTTCAAAATATCTTGGATCGGCATTTAAAACCCCAGGAACATCTTTCCAAATTGTAACACTTTCTGCTCCCAAACAGTAAGCAAAAATTGCTGCTGTATAATCAGATCCTTCACGCCCTAAAGTTGTTGTAAAGTTGTTGTCATCGGAACCTAAAAATCCTTGTGTAACAGTTAACGATTTTTTATTAATTGATTTAACGATTAAATCTTGAGTTTTTTCCCAATCTACATTTCCATCTCGATAGTTATTGTCTGTTTTAATTAGGTTTCTAACATCTAACCAAGTATTGTGAATGTTTACTTCTTTTAAATAAAAACTTATTATAGTAGTAGAAACTAATTCTCCGTAACCAATAACCTGATCGTAAACGAAACTGTAATTTGGCGATTTATTACTTCTTACAAAATATTCTAGATCATCGAATAAAGCTGTAACCTCAAAAAACACTTCATGTTCTTCATTGTCAAATAATTCCATCATAATTTGGTTGTGGTACTTTCGTACTTCTTGTAATGATGCATTTAACTCACTAGACTTTTCAAAGTAGTTCTTTATTACAACTTCTAAAGCATTTGTAGTTTTTCCCATCGCAGAAACTACAATTAAAGTGTTTTCGAAGCCCACTTGCTCTAATACAGAGGCTACGTTTTTTACGCCATTTGCATCTTTAACTGATGCACCACCAAATTTATATATTCTCATTATCTATTCGTATTAAGATAAAAGTATTAACTATTAAGATTTAAGAATTGATTTATTCCGTTTTCATCCATTTGAACTACACGCCAATCTTCTAATATTTTAGCGCCACTTTTTTGGTAAAATTCTATTGCTGGCGTATTCCAGTCTAAAACATTCCATTCAATTCTTCTAACACCCTCTAATTTACCTTGCTCAATAATTTTTTTATACAAAGCCGAACCTGCACCTGTTCCTCTTTTCGATTCTTTTACAATTAAATCTTCTAAATGTATAGTTTTTCCCTTCCAAGTAGAATATCTGTAGTAATAAAGGGCAATGCCAATAACCTCGCCTTCAACTTCTGCAACAAATGTTTTAAATAAAGGATTTTCTTTAAAGCCATCTTCTTCAAGATCTTTTTCGGTAATGACAACAGCATCCGGTTCTTTTTCAAAAACTGCTAATTCTTTTATTAAGGCTAGTATTGATGGAATATCTTTTTTTTCCCCTTTTCTAACAATCATTGTATGAGTAAATTTGGTGCAAATTTAACATTAAGAACTACATCTTTTTTAATTTTTTTCTTCCTATCACAAAAAATCCGATATTTGTGCCAATTAAACAACTACAACGATTTCGAAATGCAAGAAAGAAACACCACTCTAGGAGAGTTTATCATTGAAAATCAAAAAGCTTTTCAATATTCTACAGGAGAATTATCAAGAATTATTAATTCTATAAGATTAGCTGCAAAAGTGGTTAATTACAAAGTAAATAAAGCAGGTTTAGTTGATATTGTAGGAGCTGCTGGAGAACAGAATATTCAAGGGGAAGATCAACAAAAACTTGATGTTTTTGCAAATGAAACTTTTATACAAACTTTAATTAACAGGGAAATTGTTTGTGGGATTGCATCTGAAGAAAACGACGATTATATTACAGTTGCTGGTGCCGATAATAGCCATAACAATAAATATGTTGTTTTGATGGATCCTTTGGATGGTTCGTCTAATATTGATGTAAATGTTTCGGTTGGAACTATTTTTTCAGTTTTTAGAAGAATAACGCCAATGGGAACTCCGGTACAAATGGAAGATTTTTTACAACCAGGTGTTAATCAGGTAGCAGCAGGATACGTTATTTATGGAACTTCGACGATGTTGGTTTATACAACAGGTCACGGCGTAAACGGATTTACATTAAATCCAGCTATCGGAACTTTTTATTTATCACACCCAAACATGCAGTATAAAGAAAATTGTACTATTTACACGATAATCGAAGGTAAGTATGTTCATTTTCATCACGGTGTGAAAGATTATTTAAAATATATTCAAAATGAAGAAGAGGATAGAACATA
>JAIXHM010000171.1 GCA_030145825.1 Flavobacterium sp. | reverse complement strand
AGACATGATATAAGTTATGATAATATTTCATGGGCATATGGTAGAAATATGTATGACAATAATAAGGCTACTGGTTGATTTTATGTATTCAATTTCGAAAATCTACCTCACAAAATAATGTATCGTTTTAGACAAAAAGAGTTCTACTCAAATATAATTTCTCAATTAAAATCATTTGGTTATCATCAAACGGATGAATCAATTTTTGATGAACGAGTAACAGCAACTTATCAAAATAAAGGATTTGTATTAAAAATTGCTTATAATAGAGAATCTGACGAAACAGACAATGATGATTATTATTATTCTAGTTCTTATAAAAAAACATATACGGTTTATGAAGTAAGCATTTACAAAAAAGGAGGAGTTTACGATCCTGATAATGGTTTTAAAAAAGAATATTACGATGGAGGTGCCTTACATTCTGAATTTTTTCTCAAAAATGGAAAAATGGAAGGTGAATTAAAAGTCTATAATGAAGATGGAACCCAAGCAGCTATTGTCTTTTTTAAAAATGGAATAAAAGCAGGAAAACAAATTAACTTTGATTATTTTGAAGAAAATAAAGAAACATATCTTAAAACTGTAACGAGTTATAAAGATGGTAAAATTGATGGAAACGTAATTCGTTATGTTGTTAGTCCAAATGAAACATACATTTTCGAGTATTTTAATTTCAAGGATAATGTATTACAAGGAAGAGCATTGGTTTCAAAAGAAAATAAAATTATTGAAAAATTTTATGTTAATGGTGAACTAAATGGTAGTTATAAAGAGTTTTTAGAATTAAAAAGTTCTTTATTAGGCGGTTTAGCAAGAATAGACACCTTGCAATCACCTCCACACTTATTACTTGAACAAAATTATGTTAATGATAAATTAAATGGGGAGGCAAAAGAATTTGATGTTTCAGGAAGTTTAATTGCAGAGGGAATTTATAAAGACAGTTTAAAAACAGGAATATGGAAATTTTACTATCAGAATTTTAAAGATGATGATGGGAATAAAATCGAATACGCTGGAAAACTACATACAGTATCAAGTTACGCTAAAGGTAAACTAAATGGTAAAACTGAAAAATATTCCTATACAATTCCAAAAAAAATACCTTGTAAAGATAAAAACTCGGAAGAAGAATGTTTTAGAAATGATATTATTTATGTAAATGAAACTTCTTATTATGTTAATGATGAATTAGAAGGTTTATATGAGCTTAAAAATATTGATGGAGAAATAATTGCTAAAGGTATTTATTTAAAGGGCAAAGAAAATGGCGAATGGATACAGAGTACTGATAGCGATTTCGTGATTTATGATAGTGAAGAAAATACACGTGAAAAAGGAGTCTATGTTAATGGTTTAAAGCAAGGAAAATGGGAACGTTTTGATGAAAATAATATTCTACTCGAATCTTGTTTTTATTTAGATAATCAAGTTCATGGAAAGCATACGTCATTTTCAAAGGGCGGCATACCATTCATTAATAAATACTTTAGACAAGGCGAGTTTTATAAATTTGAAATATACAATTCCTTAGGAGAAATAAGTTTAGAGGTAGAAATTTTAAATCACTATAAAAACAAGTTAAAAATTAAAGAAACTACATTTTCTATAGATAGACAAGAATCAATTACCTATGAAATAGAAATGAATACTGATTTTAAATTAAACAATATTCTTTTTCCACTGCAATATGGTAAATTAGAAGATAAAGACAAAGTTAAGGATGGTTTTTATGATTTATATGATAAAGATGGAAAACCTTTATCTCAAGGAGAGTTCGATAACAATAGAAGAGTTTCTAAATGGGAAGATTTTTATTATGACCAACAAGTTAAAGTAACTACAAATTATGATTATTATGGAGTCTTTAAATCAGATACTTATTATGATTTAAAGAAAAACGAACCTTATTCAGGGGAATTTATATTTGCAAATTCTGAAAACAAAACAACTGAAGAACGTAAAATAAAAGATGGTTTGCGTCATGGCAAAACACGTATCAAAGATGCTAAAGGAGATACCATCGAAAAAATTAATTATAAAGAAGGAGTTGTAAAAGAGTAATTCAACTTATTAAAAAATCATACTATGAGCGCACAAGAAATAGCGAATAAACTTTGGAACCTTTGTAACGTATTACGAGATGATGGAGTTACGTATCACGAATACCTTAACGAATTAACCTATATACTTTTCCTAAAACTAAGTGAAGTAAAAGGTTTTGACGAACACATTCCAGAGGAATACCAATGGCGCTATTTTGTAAACGAACACGATAACAACGAAGCCTTTGCAAAATACCGTGAATTTTTAGCAACGGTAAGTGCAAAATCAACCAGCCCGAGTATTCAAGAAATATACAGCAATGCTTCTACGAGTTTGCGTAAACCTGTAAACTTTCGCTCTTTGGTTACCGCTATCGATAAGCTCGATTGGTATGAAGAAGACGATCGCGATGTAATGGGCGATATTTATGAAAGCTTACTAGAAAAAAACGCTGGCGAAAAGAAAAGTGGCGCAGGACAATACTTTACACCTCGACCTTTGATTAACATTATGGTCGATTTAATGGTGCCAAAAGTAGGCGAGAAGTGGAACGATCCTGCAGCAGGAACTTTTGGTTTCATGATTTCAGCCGATTATTACTTGCGTAGCAAAACCGATAATTATTACGATTTAGAAGAAAAAGAACGCCATTTTCAAGTACACGATGCTTTTTCAGGAGTAGAGTTAGTACCCGATGCACACCGATTGGCGTTGATGAATGCCCGTTTACACGGTATGGAAAGCACGATTCATTTAGGCGATACTTTAACCGAGTTTGGTAAAAGTTTAAAAGAATTTGATGGCGTATTAGCCAATCCTCCTTTTGGAACCAAACAAGGTGGAGAACGCCCAACACGTGATGATTTAACCTTTCTTACGAGTAACAAACAGTTGAATTTTTTACAACACATTTACCGTAGTTTAAAGAAAGACGGTAAAGCCAGAGCAGCCGTAGTATTGCCTGATAATGTGTTGTTTGAAGATGGCGACGGACGCAAAATACGCCAAGATTTATTAGACAAATGTGATTTGCATACCATTTTACGTTTGCCAACAGGTATTTTTTATGCTGCAGGCGTAAAAACAAATGTGTTGTTTTTTACACGAGGCAAAAGCGAAACTGGCAACACCAAGCAAGTATGGTTTTACGACATGCGTACCAATGCACCAAGCTACGGAAAACGCACGCCTTTTGAAGAAAAAGCCTTTGCCGATTTTGTAACAGCCTACACTGGCGGTATTACTATAGACCAAGTAGAAACCGACTACGATGGCACTGTTGACCACGAAAAACGTGCAACAATAAAAGACGAGCGTTGGCAAAGTATTAGCGTTGAAACCATTGCTAAGAAAAACTACAGTTTAGATTTGGGTTTAATTGCCGACAGCAGTTTAACCAACAGCGACGATTTAGGCGAACCCATTGACATTGCCAAGCAAGCTTTGCAAGAGTTAGACGCCATTACAAAGGAGTTAAATGCCATGATTAAAGAATTACAGTAATGGAAAAGGAATTGCCAAAAAATTGGGTTTCAGATTATCTATATAATGTATTAGAACCAGTAAAAACTGGAGTGAAAATATATGATGGAATAAAATCTTACTATTCAACAGGAAGTATTAAAGATAATGGAATATTTGAAGAAGGTATTTATGATTATTATACTAAACCATCTAGAGCTAATAGGGAAGTTGAAATAGGTGATATATTGCAAGCAAGAATGTCTTACACTGATAAGGCACTACTTGTAAATGAAAGTTTAAAAGATAGTTTATTTTCAACTGGATTTATTCAGTTAAGGCCATTCAACAAAACAATTAACTCAAAATACGTTTTATATTTTTTAAAATCTGATTTTTTTCATTCTCAGAAAGATGAATTGGCTTCAGGAACAACACAAGTTGCAATAAATGATTTAAATGCAAAAAAAATTGAGTTTCCTCTCCCACCACTAGCTGAGCAAAACCGCATCGTAGACAAATTAGATATTTTATTTGCCCAATTGGAAACCATTAAAACGAGTATGGCAAAAGTACCGTTATTGTTAAAAGATTTCAGACAACAAGTCTTAACACAAGCGGTCACAGGAAAGTTGACAGAGGAATGGAGAAAAGGGAAGGAGCTGGAGGAGTGGAAGGAATACACTTTAGAATCTATATCAACAAAAATTACTGATGGCAAGCACGGTGATTGTAAAGATGAGGCTAATTCTGGTTATTATTTTTTAAGTGTTAAAAATATGAAGAATGGGTCAATTGATTTTTCATCTGCTCGTCAAATTAATTTTTTTGAATTTTCAGAAGTTCATAAAAGAACAAATTTATCGTTAAATGACCTTTTAATTTCTAGTACAGGTGCAACTATTGGAAAAACAGCATTAGTAGATAAAAGAATTGAATTTACAAAATCTACTTTACAAAAAAGTATTGCAATTGTAAAACCAATTGAGAAAATTATAAATCCATTTTTTCTTAAGTGTTTTTTTGATGCAAAAATTGATTACATAAAAGAAATATCAACGGGAACAGCACAACCAAACTTATTATTGTCTGTTTTAAGAAAAGTTATCATTAATCTTCCATCTCTCAAAGAACAACAAGAAATCGTTTATCGAGTAGAAAGTTTGTTTGCCAAAGCAGATGCTATTGAAAAACAATATGAAACTTTAAAAGCTAAAATAGATAGTTTGCCACAAGCTATTTTACACAAAGCGCTTAAAGGGGAGTTAACCGAGCAGTTGGATAGTGATGGCGATGCTAAAGAGTTGTTGCAGCAAATACAGTCTTTGCGAGCGGAGCAAAGCAATCTTAAGAAAAAAGGGAAGAAGGTTAAAGTGTAAATTGTTGTTGTATGAAGAAAATTACCAGAGTTAAATTTAGTAATCATCCAGTATTAAATGATTCTGAAATAAATTTAGTTGATAAAGCTGAATTTAATAATCAAGAATATATTTCATTAATTATAGGTCAAAATGGAACTGGAAAATCTCAGCTTTTAGAGGCAATTACTTCATTTATTAATAATGTATATAGATTTAAAGAAAATCTTGATTCATTTAAAACAGATATTAAATATGGAATTGAAATTGATATTATTTACAATGGAAAGATATATACTTTGAAATATGATGGTAAACTTACATACATATATGAAAATCATATTAATGTTTCAGAAATTCTCCCTGATAATTTAATTGTCAATGTTTACACATTTAATGACAAATATCCTTTTGTTGATTTAGATAGTTTTTATAACTATTGTGGTTTAAGAACAACTTCTAATAACATTTTTGTAAATGTTCCAATTGAAGAATGTTTTTTAAATTTATCTAACATTCTAAAAGATGATTTAAAAAGAAATATAACAAATGAAATTTTTAATGAGCTAAATT
>JAIXHM010000170.1 GCA_030145825.1 Flavobacterium sp. | reverse complement strand
CACTCCAAGGCGAAGCTACAAAATTCTCAACTCATTGTTCGTAAGCATCTTAGTTAAATACAATAGCATCGATTTGTTCAGCGTTACTTCATTGGTCTAACATTAAAGACAAAATTCCAGTTCCAGCACCAATATCTAAAACATTATAAGGATTGTTAATTAACGGAGTCCAAGCGCCAAGCAAAACACCATCAGTGCCAATTTTCATAGCACAACGATCTTGATTAACGTGAAATTGCTTGAATTTGAACAAAATGAAAAAGGATTGAATTTAAACAATTAAAAAAACTGTAATCTGTAAATTTTGACTGCAACTGTCGACTATTGCAAATACAAATCAACCAAGCCTTCTGGAGTAGTTAGTACTAGTTTTTTATCTTTTCTATTGACTTCAATAATAAAATGATCAATCATAGGAACTAAAATTTCAGTGCCTTTGTAGTCAATTTCAAAAAGAGGTTGTGCATTACTATCGTTTATTCTAACTATCGTTCCTATGAAACCAAGTCGAGTATCTTCTACTTCAAAACCTTCTATTTCATGGTAATAAAATTTATTTCCATCTAATTTAGGTAATAACGAAAGTGGTAAATAAACTTCGCAGCCTAATATTTCATCAGCATCTTCTTCTGAATCAATATCTTCAAATTTAGTTCTTAAAAAATCACCTTTATGTAGCTGACTTTTTTCAATAAAAAATGGAACCAAATTTTTGTTTAGTTCAACAAAAACTGATTCCATATTTTCATAAACTTCGGGTTCATCGGTGTCCAAATAAATCAACACTTCACCCTTAAAACTGAATTTTTTTGCGATTTTGCCTAAATAAAAACAATCTTTTTTACGCATCAATCGCTATTTATTATGCTTCAGTTTCTTCGTTGTTGTTTTCTTCAACAGCTGGAGCTTCTTCAGTAGCAGCCTCTTCAGCAACTTCCTCAACAGCAGGCTCTTCTACTTTTGCAGCAGCACGCTTTTCGTTGTACTCTTTTTCAGCTTTTAAAGCTTTAGCTTTAGCTTCTTCTTTAGCATTTGCTAAACCATCTTTCTTAGCGTCAACTTTACCAGCTTTTTCGTCTAACCAAGTAGCTAATTTTGCATCAGCTTGTTCTTGAGTTAAAGCACCTTTACGAACTCCTCCATCTAAATGGTGTTTTAATAAAGCACCTTTGTAAGATAAAATTGCTCTTGCAGTGTCTGTTGGTTGAGCACCATTGTGTAACCATTGTACAGCGCTATCTAAGTTTAAATCGATAGTTGCTGGGTTAGTGTTTGGATTATAAGTTCCTAATTTTTCAAGGAATTTACCATCTCTTTTAGCGCGAGAATCCGCAGCTACAATCCAGAAAAAAGGCTTTCCTTTTTTACCGTGTCTTTGTAATCTAATTTTTACAGGCATAATCTTTTTGATTAAATTTGAGGTTCCCGACCTCGGTTATTAAGGGCGCAAATATACAAAACTTTGTAATACAATAAAATATAAGTGTAAATATTTTATACAAGGTGGTAGTTTTTTAGAATAAAACATTTATTTTTGTTTTCCATAAAAATTTTAGCAAACACAACATGAAGAAAATTTTAGCTATAGTAGGTATTGCTTTGTTTTTTCAATCTTGTACTCAAGATTTAAAAGATAATAATCCGTCTTTTCAAGGTAAATTAAATAATAATTATTGGAGAGCCGATTATGCTGAAGCGCGTTCAAATGGTAGTGGTGGTTTCACGATTACTGCTTACACTCCTTATGAAGAGGTAACATTAGGAACGACATCAACAAATGCCGGAACTTATAATTTAGGCACAACTAATCAAGATAACTTTGCTAGTTATTATTATGATGATGAAGAAGTTGTTGAAGACTTTGAAACAAGTATTGTTTATGGGCCAGCTTTTAAAGTTAGTATAGTTAATGGAGGTACTGGTTATGTATTAAGCAACAGTGCAACTACTTTTTTTGATAATCCACAATTAAATCCTGGTGCAGGTTTAAGATTAGCTACTCAAGTAAATACTAATGGTAGAATTACTGCCGCTGATATTGTTTCTAGAGGTGATAATTATAAAGCAGGAGATGTAGTTAAGGTAACTGGCGGTAATTCAAATGCTCAAGTTAAAATTTTGAGTACTCAAAATAGTAATGGTGAAGTTAAGATCGAAAGTGTAGATGGAAATACTTTAACAGGGACTTTCAAATTTACTGCATCAGATTCTGAAGGAAATACATTAACAATTTCTGAAGGTATATTTTATAGAATTCCAATAATACAATATTAAAAGAGCAAATTTAATATACAAAAAAACCATCTCAAAGAGATGGTTTTTTTGTTTCTGTTGATAACTTAAATTGAATTTCAATTTTATAAAATGTATTTTTGAAGAAAATCTAATCTCTTAAGATTTTTAATTTAACCATTTGGAATTTACTGCGTTATGTTTTTAATTTTTGATACCGAAACTACTGGATTGCCTAAGAGCTGGTCGGCTCCAATAACGGATACCGACAACTGGCCACGTTGTATTCAAATTGCTTGGCAATTACACGACGAAATGGGAAATCTTATCGAACATCAAGATTATTTAGTACAACCAGAAGGGTTTAATATTCCGTATGATGCAGAACGAATTCACGGTATTTCAACGGAACTAGCCCAAGAACAAGGAATTGTCTTGTCTGAAGTTTTAGAGAAGTTCAATATTGCCTTATCAAAAGCAAAATATGTTGTTGGACAAAATGTTGGTTTCGATGTCAACATTATGGGTTGTGAATTCCATCGTTTAGGCATTACAACCGACTTGTCGCAATTACCCGTTTTAGATACATGTACCGAAACTACTGCTGAGCTATTAAAATTACCGGGTGGTCGAGGTGGAAAATTTAAATTACCTACACTAACCGAATTACACGAATATTTATTTGGAGTTCCATTTGCAGAAGCACATAATGCAACTGCCGATGTAGAAGCAACAACGCGTTGTTTTTTAGAATTAATTAAACGCGAAGTTTTTACTAAAGAAGAACTTGATGTAACACCTGATTATTTTAATCGATTTAGAGAAAACAATCCGAAAGAAATTCAATTAATTGGATTACAACACATCAATTTAAAAGCTGCTTCTGATGAAATTAGACGCAGACTTCAAAAAATTGAACAGGAAAGTCAACAAACGACTGTTTCTGAATCGGATAAAAAAGATTTAAGATTAGCGAAGTTTGCGCATCTTCATAATCATTCCCAATTTTCAGTTTTACAATCGACTATCTCTATTCCCGATTTGGTTGCAGCTACTGCAAAACATAAAATGCCTGCTGTTGCCTTAACTGATACTGAAAACATGATGGGAGCATTTCACTTCGTGAGTGCAGTAATGAATCATAATAAAGCGGCAAAAGCTAAAAATGAAGCAGCTATTGAAGCTGGTGAAGAACCAGCAGAAGTTGAAATAAAACCAATTGTAGGTTGCGAATTATATGTTTGTGATAATCACTTAGATCGAACTAAAAAAGATAATGGTTACCAAATTGTTTTTTTAGCTAAAAATAAAAACGGTTACCATAATTTGGCGAAAATGACTTCCATTGCTTATACTGATGGTTATTATTATGTGCCGAGAATTGATAGAGCAATTGTTGAGCAATACAAAGAAGATGTAATGGTTTTGTCTGGAAATTTATACGGTGAAATTTCTAGCAAAATTTTAAATATTGGTGAAAACCAAGCGGAAGAAGCTTTGCTTTGGTGGGTAGCACAGTTTGGTGAAGATTTCTATTTGGAAATCATGCGACATAATCAAGAAGATGAAAATCGTGTCAACCAAACATTAATTTCTTTTGCAAAAAAACATAATGTAAAGCTAATTGCAACCAATAATACGTATTACTTAGATAAAGAAGATGCGAATGCACACGATATTTTATTGTGTGTAAAAGATGGTGAAAAACAAGCTACACCAATTGGTCGTGGCCGTGGTTATCGTTACGGACTGCCTAATCAGGAGTACTATTATAAGTCGGAAGAAGAAATGAAAAAGCTTTTTTCCGATTTGCCAGATGCGATTATCAATATTCAAGAAGTCATTGATAAAGTAGAAACCTATTCGCTTTATCGAGATGTTTTACTTCCAAAATATGATATTCCTGAAGAATTTGAAAATTCTGAAGATGCTATTGATGGAGGAGTAAGAGGGGAAAATGCCTATTTACGTCACCTTACAATGGAAGGTGCAAAACGAAGATACGGCGAAATTACTCCCGATATTCAAGAACGATTAGATTTCGAATTATTAACGATTTCAAACTCAGGATATCCAGGTTATTTCTTAATTGTACAAGATTTCATTGCCGAAGCTCGTAAAATGGATGTTTCAGTTGGTCCTGGTCGTGGTTCAGCAGCAGGTTCTGCGGTTGCCTATTGTTTAGGAATTACGAATATCGACCCTATTAAGTATGACTTGCTTTTTGAGCGTTTCTTAAATCCTGATCGTGTATCGATGCCCGATATTGATATCGACTTTGATGATGAAGGTCGAAGTCGCGTTATGGATTATGTAATTAATAAATATGGAGCCAATCAAGTAGCGCAAATTATTACCTATGGTAAAATGGCTACCAAATCGGCTATTCGTGATACTGCACGTGTACTTGATTTACCTTTGTTTGAGGCCGACAGAATTGCGAAGTTAATTCCAGGCATGATGCCTTCAAAATGGAATTTAGCTCGATTTTTAAAAGAAGAAGAAGCTGAAGTAAAAAAAGCACTTCGTTCGGAAGAATTTGATAGAGTTAAAGAATTAATCGAAATAGCTAATACGGAAGACTTAGCGGGTGAAACGATTCAGCAAGCTAAGGTTTTAGAAGGGTCACTTCGTAATACAGGAATTCACGCATGTGGTGTAATCATCACGCCTTCCGATATTACTAATTACGTTCCGGTAAGAACAGCAAAAGATTCCGATTTATATGTAACCCAATTTGATAACTCAGTTGCTGAAAGTGCTGGTTTATTAAAAATGGACTTCTTGGGTCTGAAGACCCTAACCTTGATTAAAGATACCGTTAAACTTGTAAAATATCGCACAGGTGTAGAACTAGATCCTGATAATTTTCCAATTGACGATAAGGAAACGTATGAGTTGTTCCAAAGAGGTGAAACGGTTGGTATATTCCAATATGAATCACCTGGAATGCAAAAATACATGAAGGAACTAAAACCTACGGTTTTTGGAGATTTAATCGCAATGAATGCATTATATCGTCCGGGTCCGTTAGAATACATTCCTTCGTTCATTCGTAGAAAAAATGGTGAAGAACCAATTACTTACGATCTAGATGCTTGTGAAGAATATTTAGCTGAAACTTACGGAATCACCGTTTATCAGGAACAGGTAATGTTACTTTCCCAAAAATTGGCAGGTTTTACAAAAGGTGAAGCCGATGTCTTACGTAAAGCGATGGGTAAGAAGCAAAAAGATGTTTTGGATAAAATGAAACCAAAATTTGTCGAACAAGCTTCTGCTAAAGGACATGATGCAACGGTTTTAGAAAAAATTTGGAAAGACTGGGAAGCTTTCGCGAGTTATGCTTTCAATAAATCACACTCCACATGTTATGCTTGGATTGCTTATCAAACGGCTTATTT
>JAIXHM010000169.1 GCA_030145825.1 Flavobacterium sp. | reverse complement strand
TATCTATTTACAATAGGATTAATTTCTGTATTGACTTTTGCTTTAACCTTTCTACCCTTTATTTATAATCACTACAATGATTTTTTAAAAATAAATCCTTTTATTATTCAATCTTCAGCTTTATTACCTTTTAATTACAGCATAACTTGTATAATAGCATCCCTGTTTTTAGTTTATTTCATTAAAAATAATTTAGATGTATTTTTCTACTCAGGAATAGCTTTATTTTTAACGATTAGTATTTACTTTTTATATTGGATATTTAACATAGACTTGGAAACAGCTTTTTTTAATAGTTATGCAGATATTACCTATTTCATTTTTTGTGTTCCTTTTTTTATGTATTACTATGTAAAAACAAAAAATCCCGTCTCGTTTTAATTAACGAGACGGGATTTAATATTATTAGATTCTGAATCACCTGCCTGTCGGCAGACAGGAGTTCAGAATTTTAAATCGACTTATTAAGCGCTACCATTTTAATTGCAGCAATAGCGGCTTCTGTTCCTTTGTTTCCGTGTTTACCGCCGCTTCTATCAAGTGATTGTTGCATATTATTATCAGTTAACACACAAAAAATTGTAGGAACATTATATTTAATATTCAAATCTTTTATTCCTTGTGTAACTCCTTCACACACAAAATCAAAATGCATGGTTTCGCCTTTAATAACACTGCCAATTACAATTACACAATCTACATTTTGCGTTTGTAACATTCTGTTAGCGCCAAAAGTTAATTCGAAACTTCCTGGAACATTCCATCGAACAATATTTTCTTCTAAAGTACCACAATCTAAAAGTGCTGCTTTAGCACCATTAAACAATCCTTCTGTTATGGTTTCATTCCATTCTGAAACAACAATCCCAAACCGAAAATCTTTCGCGTTTGGGATTGTGTTTTTATCGTATTGAGATAAATTTTTATTTTCTGTAGCCATTATAGCTTATTTTGTCATTTCGATATAAGCATCAACATTCATTGATTCTCTCATACCTTCATAATTTTCTTTAATTTGAGTGTATAATTTATGAGCTTCTTCTTTTTTATTGTTTAAGAATGCCAATTGAGCCGCTTTTAATAAGAATCTTGGAGAAGTATAATCATTTTCATTCATAGATGCGGCTTTTTTATAAGCTTCAATTGCATCTTCTACTTTATTTAATTCTGAATACACATCACCTAAAGCTCCTTGTGCCATTGCTCCTAAAACTGCATCATCAGATTTAAATTTCAATAAAAATGTTTCAGCATTTTTGAAGTCTTTTAATTGTAAATAAGACATCCCAGCGTAGTAATTAGCTAAGTTTCCAGATTTTGTTCCAGAATATTGTTCAGCTACACCAACAAATCCTAATTTACCTTCACCACCTTTAAGTGCTAAATTAAATAATGAATCTTTAGCCGTATCTGTAGCAGCCAATGCATCATTAAAATAAGTTTGTGCTTGGTAAATATCGTTTAAAGCTTTATCTTCTTTAGGTTCTACAGCAAACTTGTTGAAAAAGAAGTATCCCAATGTTAAAATTGCGATTGCTCCAACAACTCCTAAAATAACTTTTTGATTTTTAGCTACCCACTCCTCTGTTTTGTTAGCAGTTTCATCTAATGTATCAAAAACCTCTGCAGTAGTACTTTCACCAGTTTCTACAACTTCTTCAAATTCATTGAACTCATTTTCAACGTTTTCATCTTTCGGTTTTGGTGCTTTATACCCTCTTTTGTTATATGTTGCCATTTATTAGAAATTTATTGAGGTGCAAAAATATAATTTTTATTGAAACTCGCACAAAAAATTAATTCAAAATTCAAAATCAAATTAAATTTAAATCAAATAATTATATAATCTGTTACTTTTGCATTTAAAATCGCATCATTTTGTTTTTAAAAGAACTCCATTTAATTAATTATAAAAATATAAGCCAACAAGATTTTATTTTCGACAGTAAAATAAATTGTTTTGTAGGTAAAAATGGTATTGGTAAAACCAATATTTTAGATGCTATTTATCAATTAGCTTACACCAAAAGTTATTTTAATCCGCAAGCCGTTCAAAACATTAAACACGATGAAGATTTTTTTCTTATCGACGCTGCATTTAACAAAGAAAACAAAGACGAAAAAATAACGTGTAGCTTAAAAAGAGGACAAAAAAAAGTTATCAAGCGCAATAATAAACCTTACGAAAAACTATCGGAACATATTGGTTTAATTCCGCTTGTTATGATTTCGCCTGCCGATAGTGATTTAATTTCAGAAGGAAGTGAAACGAGAAGAAAATTTATAGATGGCGTTATTGCTACTTCAGATAATTTATTTTTAAACGAACTATTACAATATCAAAAGCTTATTGCACAACGCAATGCATTATTAAAATATTTTGCTGTAAACCATGTTTTTGATCAAGATAATTTAGCCATTTACGACGAACAAATTATTCCGTTAGGAAATCAAATTTTTGAAAAAAGAAAAAACTTTCTAGCGCAGTTTGTCCCAATTTTTAAAAAATATTATACTGAAATTTCAAGCGGTGCAGAAGATGTAAATTTGGTTTACCAAAGTCAGTTATTAGAAAAATCTTTTGACAACCTTTTAAAGGAAAATCTAAACAAAGATCGAGCACTTCAGTACACGAGTTCTGGTATTCATAAAGACGATCTAAATTTTGAAATAACAGATTATCCTGTAAAAAAATTTGGTTCACAAGGTCAACAGAAATCATTTTTAATAGCATTAAAACTTGCACAATTTGAATTTTTAAAACAAAAAAGTGGCGCTGCCCCTATTCTACTTTTTGACGATATTTTTGATAAATTAGACGCTTCAAGAGTAGAAAAAATTGTAACCATGGTAAATAATGATGTTTTTGGACAAATTTTTATTTCCGATACACATGAAGAACGCACTGAAAACATTGTAAAACAAACCCATCAATCGTATAAGATTTTTAGACTTTAGACTTTTAGATTTAAAGATTCAATAATTGAAAAAATAAGATAATTTTAATTCCAACTTGTCACTTCGAGCGGAGTCGAGAAGTAAAAAAATAAAAAACATGAACTACCAACATAATTTCTCTTTAAAAAACTACAACACTTTTGGCATTGAGGCTTCGGCACAATCTTTTATTGAAGTTACAAATGAGCAAGAATTAGCACAAGTTTTAAAGGAAAATCAAGATATTTTTGTTTTAGGCGGCGGAAGTAATATGCTTTTAACTCAAAACATTGAAAAACTAGTTGTTCATGTAAATTTAAAAGGAATTGAAGTTGTACAAGAAGACGAAGATTTCGTTTGGGTAAAAGGAAACGCTGGCGAAAACTGGCACGAATTTGTACAATGGTGTATTACAAAAGATTTTGGTGGTATCGAAAACTTATCGCTAATTCCTGGAAATGTTGGTACTACACCTATTCAAAATATTGGCGCTTATGGTGTAGAAATTAAAGACACCATGTTTAGTTGCGAAGCTATGGAAATTGCGACTCAAAAAGTGAGAACATTTACCAATGCAGAATGTAAATTTGCTTACCGCGAAAGTATTTTTAAAAACGAATTAAAAGGACAATTTATCATTACATCGGTAATTTATAAATTAACAAAAAAGAACCACAACCTCAATACTTCTTATGGCGCTATTGATGCCGAATTAGTAAAAATGAATATTGAAAAACCTACTATAAAAACAATTAGTGAAGCGGTAATTGCCATTCGTAGTAGTAAATTACCAAACCCGAAAGACCTTGGAAATAGCGGAAGTTTCTTCAAAAACCCAATTATTTCTAAAGCACAATATGACAAAGCTGTGGAACAATTTCCTGAAATGCCACACTATAAAGTTTCAGATAATGAAGTTAAAGTTCCTGCGGGTTGGCTTATTGAGCAGGCTGGTTTTAAAGGAAAACGTTTTGGCGATGCAGGAATTCATAAAAACCAGGCTTTAGTTCTAGTCAATTATGGTGGTGCTACAGGAAAAGAAATTTACGATTTATCGAAACTAATTCAAAAAACGGTTTTAGAACAATTTGGAGTTGTTATTGAAGCCGAAGTGAATATTATTTAATTACGAATTATTAATTACGAATTATTAATTACGAATTATCAATTACGAATTATCAATTACGAATTATCAATTACGAATTATCAATTATAAATCATTTTTCTTTTGTAAATTTGCATCAAAATAGAATATCATGAAACTAGCATTACTTACCATAGGATTATTATTATTAGCAGTTGCCGGAATTGCCATTAAAATTTGGGGTAAAAAAGATGGTAAATTCGCAGGAACATGTGCTAGTCAAAGTCCGTTTTTAAACCAAGAAGGCGAAACTTGTAGCTATTGCGGAAGAACTCCAGAACAATATAAAGATTGTAACGAACCTTCACACTCTTAAGTTTTTCTTCTTTTATGGTTTTTGAAATTCTACTCATTGCTTTTGCAACAGTTACTTTGTTGCAATTTATTTATTATATCGTTTTTTTCGGAAGGTTTAGTTTTGCTAAAAAGCACGAAGCTAAAACTAAGAAAATTCCTATTTCAGTAATTGTTTGTGCTAAAAATGAAGCCGAAAACGTAAAAAAGTTTGTTCCGCTACTTTTAGAGCAAAATTATCCCGATTATGAAGTTGTGCTTATCGATGATGCTTCAAGCGACGAAACTAGAGAACTTTTTGAGTATTTTGAAAAACAAAACACAAAGGTTAAACTAGTTAAAGTAGACAACAATGAAGCTTTTTGGGGTAATAAAAAATATGCCTTAACATTAGGGATTAAAGCTGCTAAAAACGAATATTTACTTTTTACTGATGGCGATTGTTACCCAAATTCAAACAATTGGATTACGGAAATGACGGCGCATTTTACCATGCATAAAACTATAGTTTTAGGTTATGGTGCTTATGAAAAAGTTAAAAATTCTTTCTTAAATAAAATTATTCGATTTGAAACTTTATTAACTGCTACGCAATATTTTGCTTGGGCAAAAATGGGGCAACCCTACATGGGAGTTGGTCGAAATTTAGCCTACAAAAAAGAAGAATTTTTTAAAGTTCGTGGTTTTATGGATCACATGAAAATTCGCTCTGGAGACGATGATTTATTTATCAATCAAGCAGCAAATAAACAAAATACCACAATTTGTTTTTCAGAAGATAGTTTTACTTATTCGGAACCAAGAAAAACTTTTAAAGAATGGTTTAACCAAAAAAGACGTCATGTTTCTACGGCTAAACATTATAAAGCTTTCGATAAATTTCAATTAGGCTTATTCTTTTTTACACAAATTAGTTTCTTTTTACTAGCTGTAATTCTTTTAGCTTTTCAATACCAATGGATGATTGTGTTACCAATTGTAGTTTTTCGCTACATTTTTACTTGGTTATCTTTAGGTTTTGCCGCTGGAAAGTTGAAAGAAAAAGATGTAATGTATTGGTTTCCTTTTATTGAATTATTCCTTATATTCACACAATTAAACGTTTTCATTACTAACATTTTTTCAAAACCAGTACATTGGAAATAACATCCGAAATCATTCAAAGCAATATTGAGAAAGCAAAAAATGGCGACCAAGTTGCTTTTACTTTTTTGATAGATTTTTATTGGAATGAAGTGTATGGTTTTATGCTAAAAAGAAATTAAAACGAACACTATACTGA
>JAIXHM010000168.1 GCA_030145825.1 Flavobacterium sp. | reverse complement strand
TCTGAATTGGTAAACTCTTTATCAAATTTTGTAATCCAGCCTAAACCTGCTTCAAGTGGAGAAGTAGTGTCGTTAATATCGTTTCCGTATAAACAGAATCCCATTTCTAAACGTAAAGTATCACGTTCAGATAAACCTATTGGTTTAATACCAAATGCAGCGCCTGCTTCAAAAACTTTGTTCCAAATTTGTTCGGCATCTTCATTTTTGAAATAAATTTCGAATCCACCAGAACCAGTATAACCAGTAGCAGAAACAATAACATTTTTTACACCTGCGAAATCACCAATTTGGAATGTATAATATCCCATATTTACTAAATCGATAGATGTTAAAGATTGCATCGCTTCAGCCGCTTTTGGTCCTTGAATAGCTAATAAAGAATATTCGTCAGAAGCATTGATCATTTCAACACCTAAATCATTATGTTTAGAAATCCAATTCCAATCTTTTTCAATGTTAGAAGCATTTACAACTAACATATAATTATTGTCTTCAATTTTATAAACAATTAAATCATCAACAATTCCGCCTTCAGCATTAGGTAAACAAGAATATTGTGCTTTACCATTAACTAATTTAGAAGCATCATTAGAAGTTACTTTTTGAATTAAGGCTAAAGCATTTTCTCCCTTTAAAAAAAATTCACCCATGTGCGAAACATCAAAAACCCCAACACCATTTCTAACCACTTCGTGTTCTGCGTTTACTCCTTCGTATTGAACAGGCATGTTAAAGCCTGCGAAAGGAACCATTTTTGCACCTAATTGTTCATGAACATGAGTTAAAGCTGTATTTTTCATTGTAATTGTTTAAAAAATTTGGTGCTAATTTATTTAAAAATCTTCAATTTGTAAGTTTAAATAGATTTAAAAATTAATGAAATGTTATTTTTTATTATTGTTAATAATAAATTTTGCATTTTAACAAATGTTTGCTGAATTTTGAAGTCTTAAAAATATAAAAATGGAATCTGTTCATTATATAAGTTCTGATATCTTAACAATAGAGAAAATTAATACTATAATTTCTCAAAATTTAAAATTAGCTTTATCAGAAGAAGCAAAAGTCTTAATTGCAAAATGTAGAACCTACTTAGATAAAAAAATGGAGACAAATGAATCTCCAATTTATGGAATAAATACAGGTTTTGGTTCGCTTTGTAACGTTAAAATTTCGGAGGAAAATTTATCGAAATTACAAGAAAATTTAGTGCGTTCTCATGCTTGTGGAACAGGGGAAGAAGTACCGCACGAAGTTGTAAAAATAATGTTATTACTTAAAATTCAATCTTTGAGTTATGGACATTCGGGCGTACAATTAATTACTGTAGAACGATTAATTGATTTTTACAATAATGATATTTTGCCAGTGGTTTATCAATTAGGTTCTCTAGGAGCTTCGGGAGATTTAGCACCTTTAGCACATCTATCTCTGCCTTTAATTGGTGATGGAGAAGTGTATTATGAAGGTTTTAGACAACCCGCTCAAAAAGTTTTAGACAAATTAGGTTACGATCACATAAAATTACAATCTAAAGAAGGACTGGCTTTATTAAATGGAACTCAATTTATGAGCGCTTATGGAGTTTATGCTTTAATAAAAGCTTCTAAACTTTCTTATTTAGCAGATGTAATAGGGGCTATTTCATTAGAAGCATTTGATGGTAGAATTGAACCATTTACTGATTTGATTCACTTGGTTCGTCCGCACAAAGGTCAAATTCAAACTGCAGAACGTTTTCGTGAACTTTTAGAAGATAGTGAAATTATTAATCAGCCTAAAAAACATGTCCAAGATCCTTATTCTTTTAGATGTATTCCTCAAGTGCATGGAGCGTCAAAAGATACAATTGATTATGTGAAGAAGGTTTTTAGAACGGAAATAAATTCGGTTACTGATAATCCAAATATTTTTGCAAGTGAAGATTTAATTATTTCTGGTGGAAATTTTCATGGGCAGCCATTAGCTTTAGCTTTAGATTTCTTAGGAATTGCCGTTGCTGAACTAGGAAGTATTTCTGAAAGAAGAACTTATCAATTAATCTCAGGGTTAAGAGATTTACCAGCTTTTTTAGTAAATGATCCAGGATTAAATTCAGGATTTATGATCCCGCAATATACAGCTGCGAGTATTGTGAGTCAGAACAAACAATTAGCAACTCCAGCAAGTATTGATAGTATTGTTTCGAGTAACGGACAAGAAGATCATGTAAGTATGGGAGCAAACGCTGCTACAAAAACACTTCGTATTGTTGAAAACTTAGAGCGTATTTTAGCGATTGAATTACTAAATGCATCACAAGCTATAGAATTTAGACGTCCGTTAAAATCGAGTGAGTTTATCGAAATGTTCTTAAAATCGTATAGAGAAGAAGTACCTGTTGTAGAAGTGGATCGATTATTACATTACGATATTGAAAAATCAATCAGTTATTTGCAAACACTTCAAGTAGATGAGGAGATTTTGTAGAAATATTAAATAATGCTTTTAATAAAAGATTGCATTATGATAGACCGTTTTCATATCCATGGAGTAGTGGCGGTAAAAAACAAAGTTGGTAATTATTTTTGTCATTCCGAATGAAACGAGGAATCTGATAATCTAAATCAAATAATGAGATTTAGCTTCGCTGAATTTACGTTTTCCGAGTTCGTTCGAAATGACAATTTTATTTTAAACCAAAAACAAAACAATTGCCAAAATAGCTGGCAATGCTTGTATATAAAAAATCTTTTTACTAGCTGTTAAAGCACCGTAAAATCCAGCAATTGCAACACAGCTTAAAAAGAATAAAGCTATATTTTTTTGCCACATTTCATCTGAAATCAACAACGACCAAAATAATCCAGCTGCTAAAAATCCATTATACAACCCTTGATTAGCAGCTAAGGTTTTTGTCGGTTCAAATAAATCTTTCGGAAAATTACGAAACACTTTTGGTCCGCGAGTTGTCCATAAAAACATTTCTAAAATCAAAAAATAGAGGTGAAGGAATGCTATAATTACTATTAAAACTTTTGCAATAATCATTTTTTGGTCTTTAAAATATTTACAATTAAGTTTAGAATTGCAATAACTTCAGAAAGCATTCCAACAAATAATAGAATTTTGGCACCAGGCCAATGCATTATTTTGAATAACGCGCCTATAATTGTTATAGCAAATCCAAGCAAGAAAAAAACTAAAGGAAACTTATATTTGTTTTCCATCTATTGTTTCCATTTAAAATTTTTCTCAATAGCTTTAATCATTTCACCAGCAATATCTTTTTGAGTTGCTCCTTCAATTCCTTCAAGACCTGGAGATGAATTTACTTCTAATAATAATGGACCTTTAGAAGAACGAATTATGTCTACACCAGCAACTTTTAAATCCATTGCTTTTGTAGCTCTAATCGCAATTTTCTTTTCTTCGGCAGTAACTTTAACTATTGATGCAGTTCCTCCCATGTGAATGTTAGCTCTAAATTCTCCTGGTGCGGCTTCTCGTTGCATAGCAGCTACAACTTTTCCATCTACAACAAATAAGCGTAAATCTTTACCGTTCGCTTCTTTAATAAATTCTTGAACTAAAATATTAGCATTAAGACTTTTAAAAGCATTTATAACCGATTCTGCAGCTTTTTTAGTTTCAGCTAATACAACCCCTTTACCTTGTGTTCCTTCTAAAAGTTTTACAATTAATGGCGAACCACCAACCATTTTAATTAAATCGTCAGTATCCAATGGAGAATTAGCAAAACCTGTTGTAGGAATATCAACACCATTATTTAATAATAATTGTAAAGAGAATAGTTTGTCTCTTGACTGACTAATTGCGGCAGCACCATTTAAAGCAAAAACTTTTAATGCTTCAAATTGACGGGTTAAAGCACAGCCATAATATGTCATACTCGGTCTAATTCTAGGAATTACAGCGTCAAAATCATTTAAAATTTTACCACCACGATAATGAATCTCAGGAGTTTCAGCATCAAGTTTCATGTAGCAATATTTTAAGTTTAAGAAATGCATTTCATGTCCACGCATTTCTCCGGCTTCAATAATTCTTTTATTACTATAAAGTTCAGGATTACTTGCTAATACGGCAATTTTTAAACCTTTTTTAGCTTCAACATCTGAATAATAATATTCTTTTAATTTTTCTTTAGTTGGTTGGCCTAATAAATATTTTGCTTCAGGATCAACTAAGATTCTTCCCGACATAGCTTCTCTTCCTAAAAGCATACGGAATCCCATTGAATCTCTGTTAGTTAAAGTAACTTCAATTTCCCAAGATTTACAACCAATTTCTAAAGTTGTTTTAATTACATAACGTTTTTCTCTAAATCCACTCGAACTTTTTACAACCCTTTGGTCGACTAGTTTTGCTTCGCAATGAATAACAGCTTTTGCATTATTTTGAATAGGGTTAATATCAAATTTTATCCATTCTTCATTATCTTTTTGAAAAGGCTTAATATTTATGGCATGAAGTGCAGAAGTTTTTGCTCCAGAATCGACACGAGCCTTAATAGTAGGAATACCAAGAGTAGGGAAAGAGCACCATTCTTCACTACCAACAATTACTTTATCTAACATTTATTGATTATAATTTTAATCTAAAGTACTAATTTTTTTTAATAAAAAAAATCCTGCTTATTTAGCAGGATTTTCTTTTGTTTTAACTTGAATTGTAAGTTCATTTTTTTCTTCATCTAAATCCATAAAAATTTCATCTCCTTCATGAATTTTAGAAGTTATAATTTCTTCAGCAAGAGCATCTTCAACATATTTTTGAATAGCACGTTTTAAAGGTCTAGCTCCAAATTGCTTATCAAAACCTTTATCTGCAATATAATCTTTAGCTTTTTCAGAAAGTCTTAAATCGTAACCTAAATCTTTAACGCGGTCATATAATTTTGCCATTTCAATATCAATAATTTTATCGATATCTTCTTTTTCAAGCGGATTAAATACTATAACATCGTCAATACGATTTAAAAACTCAGGGGCAAATGCTTTTTTCAGAGCGTTTTCTATAACTCCTTTTGCGTGTTCTTCAGCTTGAGAAGTTTTTGCAGTTGTACCAAAACCTACACCAGATCCAAAATCTTTCAATTGTCTAGCTCCAACATTTGAAGTCATAATAATGATAGTGTTTCTAAAATCAATTTTACGACCTAAGCTATCTGTTAAATGTCCATCATCTAATACCTGAAGCATCATATTAAAAACATCTGGATGCGCTTTTTCGATCTCATCTAAAAGTACTACGCAATATGGTTTTCTACGAACTTTTTCAGTTAATTGACCACCTTCTTCATAACCTACATATCCTGGAGGTGCACCAACTAATCTCGAAATTGCAAATTTTTCCATGTATTCACTCATGTCAATACGGACTAAAGCATCTTCAGAGTCAAATAATTCTTTTGCTAAAACTTTTGCTAATTGTGTTTTACCAACACCTGTTGAGCCTAAGAAAATAAATGAACCAATTGGCTTGTTAGGATCTTTTAATCCGGCTCTATTACGTTGAATAGATTTTGCGATTTTTTCAACAGCTTCATCTTGCCCAATTACTTTACCTTTAATTAGTTCGGGTAGTTTAGCTAACTTGTTACTTTCAGTTTGTGCAATACGATTTACAGGGATTCCAGTCCTCATAGAAACTACATCAGCAACGTTATCTTCAGTTACTGTGACACGATTATGT
>JAIXHM010000167.1 GCA_030145825.1 Flavobacterium sp. | reverse complement strand
AAATGTATTTGCCATTTTTATGATATGGTAGTATTGGGTCTTTAAACGATTTTTTAAATCTGTCGTCAGGACGATTGTCGTTAAAAATTTTTACATGAGCATTTTTTGTACATCTCATAAAATAAGGTGTTCGTCTACTTTCACCCCAATATGGTCGATCGATGTAATAAAAATCTATACCGACTAGTTCTGCCCATCTATATACTAAATTACCTCCTCGTAAAAATCCCATGAATACAACTTTTTCACAATCTTTAGATTGTATTGCTTCGTTGTACGGTACTATTTTTGAATCATGAATTCCTCTATTAGCACTTTCTATATATTTTTCTGTGTTATGTCGGTCGGTTTTAACGCAATAGATCATTTAAATTTAATTATGTAATTTCCAGTTTATAAATATTAAAAATGAAAACCCTCATTATTCAATATTATATAGACATTAATCTTTATTCACAACCAAGTTTTAATGGTATAAGTTCAACGTCAGTAGAAAAATATTCAGAATATAGTTTTAAGAAATATTGTGCTAAATTTGGACATGATTTTTTAAGAGTTACCAAACCAGCAATTGGTTATAAGCACCCCACGTGGGAAAGATTTGATCTTTGGTTTAATTCAACGTGGTTAGATGAATACGATCAAATATTATACGTAGATACAGATGTATTTGCATTAGATCATGCACCTGATATATTTGCACGATATAATAATTTAGATACATTTAAGTCTCCAGCATATAAAAAATATCGAGGAATGTCTTTAAATGCAATACAAACAAATTTTAAAGATACAATAATAAAACAATGTGACCCAAAAAAAGTAAGAAACACATTTTTTCAAACAGGTGTTTGGATGGTTACTAAAAGTGTTAGAGATCAAATGATGCCATGGATAGAGCGTTATAAAGAATTTGATTGTGATGATGGACAGTTTTTAAATTGGGCAGTAATTGAGAGCAAAGTAAAATATCAAGATATAGAACCCATGTTTAATGTAAAAAATAATGGATTAAAAAGACATTGGAATTATAATACGACATATTTTTTACATTCAGCCGGTGGAGAAAAATATCATAGCACTTCTAAAATACATACTTTCCTAGCAGATACTTTTCCTGAAGTTAGTCTAGATGCTTTAACAAGTCAGTAATATTAACTTTAAAATTAATTAAATCGTTTAATCTTTTTACACCTTTGGGTTTTATTTTATTTTGTGTTGGTACCTGTATTGTTTCTGCCAAATATACTTCGTGTTTTAGATTTAAATGATGTGAAAGTAATGGATAAACTTTTTTATGTAACATTTTTTTATCTTGTATTTCGATAACTTTTGTTCCTTCTGCACACCAAAGTAAATTAACTAATCCTGCTCCATGTGTTGCTAGAATATGTGATGCCTCTTCAAAAGTTCTAACTTGTTCTCGAAATGACATTGTTTCTAAGGTTACAGTTTCCCAACCTTTTAATGCCATTAATAATTGTTCAGCATTTACTAATTTTCTTGTTTTTGCATTTGTACGTGAAACAAATATTTTTCTTCTTGGTACTATGTCTTTTACAAATAAACCTTTAAAATGTCTCAGCCAAGGTGCAAGAGGCGGAGTTATTACACCATCATTATGATTACTCATTGACGGAACAAATAAATGTTGAAATCGCCATACTGCATTTTTTGGCATTACATAATATTTTAATGTGGGAAAAAGTTCTTTAGCAACTTTATCAAAATATTTGCTTGGATTTGACATAATGTAAACGTATTTTGTAAAGTGTGTTGTTCCTCGCCTTTCAAGCAAACGAAATTTTGATATCACATCGATCCATATGTGCCATGGATTATTAGCACTTTCCTCATCAACTGGCAACCAAACAAATTTGCGAGAATTGTTAAATTGTTTAGTGATAGGAGGCAAGTTTATATTAATTTCTTCACCCCACGAATCCCATAAGCCGTGTGTTTTTTGTGGTTTGTTTTTATATTTGTGTAGTAATGGCCATACGTGTTCAGTAACTAAATGTTGGTCTTCTGTAATAAGCAGTGGCAAACTGTGTACAGAACAATTATAAAATTCAGTAACAAAAGTTGGCAAACTACGCCAACGATTATTAGGTGCGTCAGGATGATAATTGACGTTATAAGAATATTCAGGATCAAGTCCAATAGTATTAGAGCGATTTAGAAAGTATTTTATGCTGGTAATATTTTTCACTGTTTGCATTTTAAATAATTATACTATAAAATAGCAGTATGTCTAAATTGTTTTCAAATGGTTGTAGTTTTCTTAGTACACGTCCTAAAGACGGTGTTAATACATTTGTAACAAAAATACTTGCTGAACAATATAATTTACAATTATTTAATCTTGCTATGGGTGGTAGAGGAAATGAAAGGATTAGTTTCACCACAAAACTTTGGTTTGAACAAAACGGAGTTAATGATACTTTTGTTGTAATTGGTTGGTCGAGTATGTTGAGAAACGATTATGTAACTAATGATGGTTGGAAAAAAGGAAGAATACCAAACATGGAGTTAACTTGGCGTACTTGGAAAGTAACCGACAATATTAGTTGGATTAAAAGTCAACAAGGATGGGATATTGAAAGTACCATTACAATGAAGTTTCTAGATATTGTTTTAAATTTACAAAATTATTTTAAATTAAAAAAAATTCCCTATGTTATGTATAATGCTATGCCAAATTATTCTAATCCTAATATTAAAGATTTTAAAATTATGTCAAAAGTAATTGATTTGAAAAGATTTTTTAAACCAGAAACAAGTCATTATGAGTTTGTAACTTCTGAAAATTTAATTGTAAGTCCAACCGATCCACACCCAAGTATAGAAGGACATAATAAATGGGCAAAACAACTGAAAGAATTTATAGATGCTAACAATTTACGCACCGTTTAATAATCCTAATAGTAAGGCGTGGGAAGTTTTTAATGGAATTGAAAAGTCTTGGCCTGAACAGGTTAAGGTAATTGATAATACTGCTATTGACGTATTGCCTAACTCAATGTTTTGGGGATTTGTTAATAATAATATGGCACTGATTAAATTATTAGAAGCACGTAGACAAACATATTGGTTTACTGATACTCCATATTTTGGAAGATTTGATAATAATAATTTAAAACCAGACAATCATTATTGGCGTATTTGCAAAAATAGAATACACGTTCCTTTTATAAAAGGATGTAAATCTGATAGATTTGAGAAGTTTGGAATGAAAATTAAAACACCCAACGTTAAAGGAAAAAATATTTTAGTTTGTCCTAGTTCTGATAGCATTCATAATTATTTAGGTAGACCTAATTGGTTAAATGAAACCATTAAGGAAATTAAAAAACATACAGACAGACCAATTAAAATTAGAGAGAAACCTAGAGGTCGCGGAACATCGGGACCAAGCGAAGCAAATATTCCACTGTCAGAAGAGTTAAAAAATGCTTGGGTATGTGTAACATCTTGTTCTATTTGTGCTGTGGAGGCTCAGTGTATGGGTGTACCGACTATATGTGATGAAAAAAGTTTTGCGGAACCTGTTTCTGCTAATGATTTTGTAGACATTGAAAATCCTTATTTTGAAATTGGATCAGAGGAATGGTTATATAGTTTAGCATACCAACAATTTACTCCTGAAGAATTTATAAACGGTGTTGCAGTTGAAACTCTTTTAGATAAAGGAATGTTATAATGCCTAAGTTAAAGCAATTTTTAGATAAAGAATTTAAAATATTAATTGGTTCTAAAGAAATAAAATTTGCAAATAATCCAACGCAACCAACATATATTAAAAATAGAGTAGATAGAATTTTATCTAAAGAACCTGAAACAATTAATTGGATAAAATCGTTTTCTAAGCAATCAATATTTTTTGACATCGGAGCCAACATCGGAATTTATACATTATACAGTGCAATTATTCATGAAAATAAAGTTTATTCTTTTGAGCCACACAGTGTAAATTATAAAAATTTATTAGATAGTATAAATTTAAATAAATTAAAAAATTGTAAAGCATATTGTTTTGCTGTTAGTAATCAAGTTAATTTGTCATCTATAGACGTAAAAAATATGAATGAAGGAGTTGCTGATAATATTGTAGGAAAAACTGGAGATTATTATCATGGTTGTATAGAATTACCTTTAGATTCTTTAGTAAGTCAAAAAATTTTACCCCAACCTGACTATATTAAAATAGATGTAGACGGATATGAAAATCGTGTGGTTGAAGGTGCTTTAACTACATTGTCAGATTGTAAATCAATTCTTATCGAAATAGATAAAAAGAATTTAATTATTGTAGATCAAATACAACGAATGGGATTTAAAATACAGTCTAAACATAAAAGAAATATTGAAGAAGACAATTATATTTTTGTAAAATAATGAAATTTTTTAAAAACATTAAAAAAACACATTTACGACAAGATCCATTTGAACATATCTATTGTAAACAAATAATTAAAATAGATACGTATGATAGATTATATGAATTACAGAATACTTTTGACCATGAATATTGGAAAGATTTTATAAAAGAATATAATTTAAACTGTAATTTTCTAGAAGATATACGCGACATAGACTTGTCAAAACAAATTATTGCTTTATGGTTTTTTGTTGAAAGAGCCGATAGAGATAAAAAAACTGATATTGAATTATATTATAAAAATGAATCAGATAATAAATTATTTCAAAATTGGAAAAGCAAATTGTTAGTGTATTATCCAAATACTTTTTTAATGTTTAAACAAACCAAAGAATCTTGTATTAAAATTTTAGAACGTAAAAATAAAAATTTTTATATTAGAAGACCTTGCATTCAAATTAATTATGATTTAAATACCTATAATAATTTAATTGAAATTTTAAAATGATAGGCGAATATTTTTATAATAAATGTAAAACGACTAAAGTTGAATTAGAACCATGGCCACACCAAATAATTCAAGATAGTTTACCGTCAAATATATTTGAGTCTTTACGTAAAGAATGTGAGAAATTAAATATTTCTCATCACGAAACCGTGCATATCTATCCAAAAGATTATAAAAAATATAATATAAATTTTTATAACGAAACTGTTGATATTTGTAAAAATATTTTAGAAAATGCTACAATATTATGCGAACAATATCCAAAATACAGATGGTTTAAAAATTTGGCTGTTAATGCACATATATCAATTACACCACCGTTACCATTTAAATTTTATATACATCAAGAAGGATTAGAAAAAATCTGGAGTTCTGTAACATATATTACACCAGAAAAAAATGTTGGAACAAAAATGTATAAAGAACAACGTGATGATGCATTTGTAAAAGAAGCAAAATGGATTCCAAATACTACTTTTATCTTTTGTGGACACAGGGGTAAGACGTGGCATTCCTACGAGAGTAACCAAACAACAAACAGGATTACTTTCAATTTATTTTTAATGAAAGATAATGATTTATGTTTTTATCGATTATGAACTGAATAGATTAATTAATTCTTTTTTCCACACGTCAGCATATTCACAATCTCTATAATTTTCAAACCAAGGACCGCCTTCTGTGTAGTGTAATATTTTAGGTGTGCCGTCTTTAGGTTCTTTATACCAACCCACTAACCAATTGTATATAGGAGGTAAATTTCCTATGTCAGAATCATCTAACCAAGAAAATCTATGTAAAAATTTTCCTGTTTCTTTGTTTAAT
>JAIXHM010000166.1 GCA_030145825.1 Flavobacterium sp. | reverse complement strand
ATTATTTATTAACTGAAGGACAAGGTACAAAAGAGCAAACTTTAGTAGATACTTTAGCAATGAGAAGTATGAGTAAAGCTGCTTATTCTACTGATAATATTGGTCATTACGGATTAGCATTTGATTATTACAGTCATTTTACTTCTCCTATTCGTCGTTATCCTGATGTTATGGCACATCGTTTGTTACAACATTATTTAGATGGTGGAAAAAGTGTAAGTGAAGAAGATTATGAAGAGAAATGTGTGCATTCTTCACAAATGGAAAATTTAGCTGCAAATGCAGAAAGAGATTCTATTAAATACATGCAAGTGAAATACATGCAAGATCATAAAGATCAAGAGTTTTTAGGAGTAATTTCTGGAGTTACCGAATGGGGAATTTATGTAGAAATTATCGAAAATAAATGCGAAGGAATGTGTCGTATTCGTGAAATTAAAGACGATTATTATGTATTCGATGAGAAACAATATGCATTAGTTGGAGAAGTTTCTAAAAATATTTTACAATTAGGAGACGAAGTTTACGTTAAAGTAAAAAATGCAGATTTAGTTAAAAAACAACTAGATTATTGGTTTTTAAGGAAAAAAGAAGATTAATAAAATTTGTCATTCTGAACTTGTTTCAGAATCTTAAAATTGCAAAATTATGAAACAAACTTTTTTAAATATTTTAGCTTGTTCTATTTTTTCATTTGGATTTTCCCAAGTAGAAAAGAATTTAGGCGATTTTCATAAAGTAACATCATTTGATCAAATTGATTTACAATTAGTTAAATCAACAGAAAATAAAATAATTATTAAAGGCTCTGGTTCTAGCGATGTTGAAGTTGTAAATAAAAATGGCGAATTAAAAATTAGAATGCCACTAACAAAGCTTTTACAAGGTGATAATATCTCAGCAACTTTATATTTCACTAGTTTAGAAGCTGTAGAAGCTAATGAAGGTTCTCGAATTGCATCAACTGATGTTTTTTCTGGTTCTCATTTCGATATTATTCTTAAAGAAGGTTCAGAAGTTAAATTGAATTTAAACGTTGATAAATTAACAGCTCGTACATCTAATGGAAGTATTTTAACTTTAAAAGGTCATGCTGATTTTACTGATATTTTGGTTAATTCTGGAGCAAAATATGAAGCTGATGAATTAGAATCTAAGCAAACTACAATTACTGCAAATGCTGGTGGGATTGCAAAAATTCATGCCACTGATTATGTAAATGCAAAAGTCAGAGCTGGTGGTGATATTGTTATTTTTGGTAAACCAAAACAAATTGATCAAAAAATTATTGCTGGCGGTAGTATTGAACAAGCTAAATAAGTAATTAGTAAAAAGTAATTAGTGATTAGTGTTTTTTATATAGAAATTATTAATTTTATATTTTTAATTTAAAGAGTATTGTGACTTTTCACTTATTACTCTTCGCTTATCACTAAAAACTTGCATTTTCAAGATATATTAACTGCTATTCCTTGGGGACTTTTATTAGCATTTTCAATTGGTCCTGGTTTTTTTGTTTTATTAGAAACTAGTATTACAAAAGGATTTAGAGCTGCTTTTACTTTCGATTTAGGAATTGTATTTGGCGATGTACTTTTTATTTTAATCGCTTATTTAAGTACTAATAAACTTCTAGAACAATTAAAAGATAATCCTGCTTTATTTATTATTGGAGGTTTAATTATGTTCGTTTACGGATTAGCTTCTTTTATTATGTTAAAACGTAATTTTAAAAAGAAACAAGAAGAAGAAAAAGACGACGATAATATTCCTAAAAACAATTATTTCGGATTATTCTTTAAAGGTTTCCTTTTAAATTTCATAAACATTGGCGTATTAGGATTTTGGATGATGATTATCATTACTTACGGTCCTCAAATGAATATGAATACACAAAGAATATCTATTTTCTTTACCGCTATTTTAGCTTTTTATTTACTTTTTGATGTTGCTAAAATATTACTAGCCAAACAATTAAAAAATAAACTTACCCCACAAAATATTTATAAAATTAAACGCGTTATAAGTATTATTATCTTAATATTTGGTTTGTTTTTTATGCTTCAAGGTTTGTTTCCAAAAATGAAAAACGATCTTACTAAGAAAATTGAAAGAGTCGAAAAAGAAGTTTAATTTTTATATTTTATGAAACACATTTTTTTCTTTCTAATTACTTTATCAATTTATGCTCAAGATACTATTCCAGCAACAAAAAGTGTAATTGCATTAGATAAAATGAATGTGGTGTATCGTGGAATTCCCAATCCTATTTCTATTGCAGTGAATGATGCAAAATCATTTAAAGTGTATGGAAATGGAGTTAAACAAGATGATAAAGGAAATTATACTCTAGCACCAGGTTCTGGTTTAACCACGAAAGTATATGTTGAAATTACTAAAAATGATGATACTGTAGTTGTTGAAGAACATGAGTTTAAAATAAAAGGAATACCTCAACTCATCGGAACTTTCAATAATAATTTTTCAATAGATGGAACTATTGTAGAATTTAGAGAAAATTTTCTTGATGCTGAAATCGGAATAGAAATGTTAGAATTTTATTGGGAGTTTCGTCCAAGTGTAATTTCCTTTAATGTGAGTTATAAAAACAAAATTGTTAATATAATTGGTAATAAAATAAATGATGAAGCTTATAATTTAATTAAAAAAGCAAAGAAAAATTCATTTATAATTATTTCTGATATAATGTATCCTCATTCTCCTGAATCATTACCAAAAAAAGTAGTTCCAATACTAATTAAATTAGAAAATTAAAACAAAAAAAGAGTTCCATTTCTGAAACTCTTTTAGAGGCATCGCCCGGATTCGAACCGGGGTAGACGGTTTTGCAGACCGCTGCCTAGCCGCTCGGCCACGACGCCATTATTTGAACGGACTGCAAATGTATATAAAAAGTTTAAAGTTTGAAAGTTTAAAGTTTAAAAGTTAACACTTTACTATATTTTTTTCTAGTAAAAATTAATAATATTTTAAATGTCAACTAATTACTACTTCTAGTTTTAGTTTCTAAATTCTTCCATTTCAATGGTTACGCTTTCTACATCGCCACCAATTGGTGGATTTAATTTAGAAACTGCTACTTTTATTCTAGCTACTTGCGGTAATTCTGCAAAAATTCTAGTTATAATTCTATGTGCCACATGTTCTAATAAATGCGCTCTTATAGCCATTTCTTCAGTTACAATTTTATTCAAATCAACATAATCTACTGTATCATGTAGATCATCTGTTTCTGCCGATTTTCGTAAATCCGTCTTTATTTCTAAATCTATTCTATAATCACTTCCTATTTTTCCTTCTTCTATTAAACACCCATGATAAGAGAAAGTACGAATATTATTTAATTTTATTGTTCCCATAATTTTAATGTTTATGGTTTATGGTTATTTGTTTATAGTTCTAAAAAACTTCGTTAAAACCATAAACTATTAACCATAAACTTTTTTATCTTTGTCAAAAGTAAAAAAAAGACAATGTCTACTGAAGAAAAATCATTAAATTTTATAGAACAAATCATTGAAGAAGATTTAAAAAATGGTTTGTCAAAAGATAAATTACGTTTTCGATTTCCACCAGAACCAAATGGTTATTTACACGTTGGTCATGCAAGTGCTATTTGTTTAAATTTTGGTTTAGGAATCGATTATAATGCTCCAGTTAACCTTCGTTTCGACGACACAAATCCATCTAAAGAAGAACAAGAATATGTAGATGCCATTAAGCGTGATGTAGAATGGTTGGGTTACAAATGGGACAAAGAATGTTATGCTTCTGATTATTTTCAACAATTATACGATTGGGCTGTAGTTTTAATTAAAAAAGGTAAAGCCTATGTAGATAATCAGTCGTCTGAAGAGATGGCGAAACAAAAAGGAACGCCTACTCAACCTGGTACTGATAGTCCTAATAGAAATCGTTCTGTAGAAGAAAATTTAGATTTATTCGAAAGAATGAGAAAAGGAGAATTTCCTAACGGAAGTTACGTTTTACGTGCAAAAATAGATATGAGCTCTACAAATATGTTAATGCGCGATCCTATTATGTACCGTATTATGCATGCGCATCATCATAGAACAGGAAACGATTGGTGTATTTATCCAATGTACGACTGGGCACATGGAGAAAGTGATTATTTAGAACAAGTTTCACACTCTTTATGTACACTTGAATTTTTACCACATCGTGAATTATACGATTGGTTCTTAGACAATATTTACGATACTTCTAAAGTGAGACCTAAACAACGTGAGTTTGCTCGTAGAAACTTATCACATACTGTAGTTTCTAAACGTAAATTATTACAATTAGTTGAAGAAAAGCATGTTACAGGTTGGGATGACCCAAGAATGTCAACGATTTCGGGGATGAGAAGACGCGGTTATACGCCAGCTTCTATTCGTAATTTTGCTAAAACTATAGGAATTGCTAAACGCGATAATTTAATTGATGTTTCGCTTTTAGAGTTTTGTGTGCGTGAAGATTTAAATAAAATTGCACCTCGTGTTATGGCGGTTTTAGATCCGGTGAAATTAATAATTACTAATTATCCTGAAGGACAAGAAGAGTGGTTAGAAGCCGAAAATAATCCGGAAGAAGAAGTAATGACGTATCGAAAAGTGCCTTTTTCTAAAGAATTATATATCGAAAGAGAAGATTTTCAAGAAGAAGCACACAAGAAATTTTTCCGATTGACACTTGGAACTGAAGTTCGTTTGAAAAATGCGTATATTATTAAAGGTGAATCAGTTGTAAAAGATGAAAATGGTAATATTACAGAAATTCATTGTACGTATGATGTAGATTCTAAATCTGGAAGTGGTACTGAAGCTAGTAAAAGAAAAGTTAAAGGAACGATTCATTGGGTTTCTATTCCACATGCAAAAGAAGCAGAAGTTCGTGTGTATGATCGTTTGTTTACACATGAAAATCCGGATGGAAATAAAGAAGTTGATTTTAAAGAATTTATTAATCCAAACTCTTTAAGTGTTATAACTGGTTATGTGGAACCAAGTTTAACACAATCTAAAGAACTAGATCATTTTCAGTTTCAACGTTTAGGATATTTTTGTGTTGATAAAGACTCAACTGCTGAAAAATTAGTTTTCAACAAAACAGTTGGTTTAAGAGATACTTGGGCAAAAGTTTCGCAACAGTAATATTTATTATAAAATAAAATTGTTACACTGAGTTTGTCGAAGTGTCTTTAAAAAGTATAGTTTAGATTTTTACAAAATGACAAACTATACTTTTTTTTAAATTTTAAGAGAATTATAAAATTTGTCATTCTGTAAGAATCTAAATTTTATAATTACTTATTTTTATACTAATTTTATAAATCATTGTTTTAGTAAATAATAATTAAAATTTATAATTATATATATTTTTATAAATTTTTACTTTTAAAAATAACTTACATATTTTTATTTTAAAACCTTTTTAAAATTAGCTAATATGATTTTAAGAATTAAGGTTTAAAAATTGATTTAAAGCCTTTATTTTAAGTTTCAGCAAAAAAAAGCATAATTACATTACTATAAACTATTTAGTTTTTATAATCTATAGTTTTTGTATATAAATAAAAAATCCACCAATTTTTCAACTGATGGATTTTATTTTTGTCATTAAGAATTTGATTTAAGATCTATTATTCATTTGAATCTTCAGTTCCACCAAATTCATCTTTTTTATTTGATTTTGTTTTCGATTGGTTATTTGCTTTTTTCATAGCTTCACCTACTTGGTTAC
>JAIXHM010000165.1 GCA_030145825.1 Flavobacterium sp. | reverse complement strand
GTTCATAATCTTTATTAAAAATAATACTTTAATATAAAATTTCTTTAAGAATTACAGAAGTACCTCCACCAATAGGTCCCAAACGACTATCACTAAACAAACGAGCTAATGGATATTCTTCCATATAGCCATAACCGCCCAACATTTGCAAACAATCATAAATAGCCTCATCTGCGACCTTGGTTGACTTTAATTTTGCCATTGTAGCCTCTTTAACCACATATTCTCCTTTATCTAATCTATAAACAGCAGCATAATTAAACAACTTACAGTGTTCAATTTCAGTAGCATGCTCTACTATCTTGTGACGTAACGCTTGAAATTTATCGATTGTTTTTCCAAAAGCTTCACGTTGCGACATATATTCTAATGTATAGTCTATTGCGTATTCTGCTCTTGCATGTGCATTAATTGCCATAATTAATCTTTCTAGAGCAAAATGTTGCATGATATAAGCAAATCCTTTGCCTTCTTCTCCCATTAAATTTTCTAATGGAATTTCTACATTATCGAAAGCAATTTCAGCAGTATCGGAAGCTCTCCATCCTAATTTATCTAACTTAGTAGCGGATACCCCATTACTTTTACTATCTACAAGAAAAATACTGATTCCTTTATTACCTAATTCAGGGTTTGTCTTTGCTGCTACAACATAATAATCAGCATAAACACCATTTGTAATAAAAGTTTTTGATCCATTAATTATATATTTATCTCCATTTTTAATAGCTGTAGTTCTCATTCCGGCCACATCGCTACCTCCAAATGGCTCTGTAATACACAATGCACCTATTAAATCTCCAGAGATACTTGGCGCTAAATAATCTTTCTTAATACGATCATCTCCTTCTGCATTTAAATGAGTCATTGCTAAGTAAGAATGTGCCCACATTGCAGCAGCAAAACCAGCAGATTTAATTTTTTGAAGTTCTTCTAAAAATATTACGGTATAAAATAAGTCTAAGTTTAAACCACCATAAGCTTCTGGATATCGGATTCCAAAAAAGCCCATTTCTCCGAATTTTTTCCAAATAAAGCGCTCGATAGTTCCTGTTTTTTCCCATTTTTCGATATGGGGAACCACTTCTTTATTTAAAAAGTCACGTAAACTTTCTCTAAATAGTTGATGTTCTTCTGTAAAATATAACGAATTCATAGTTTGTATTGAAGTTGATTATTTGGTTTTTACGCTTTTTTAATCAAATTCCAAATATAAAACTATTATTTTTATTTTATCAACAGAAATTCCTTTAATTTTTGTTAAATCCTCAATGTTTCTAATTTCGCCATTCATACTTCTATAAGTAACAATTTCTTTAGAAATAGCATAATTGAAATATGGAAATTGAGAAAGTTCTCTAGAAGATGCTGAATTTATTTTAATCTTCTTTAATTCGCCAGAAATTGGCTTAACAAAAAATTGCTTTTTTACATTTTCAAATGTTTCTGGAGTAATGCCCCACATCCAAGAAATTTGATCAATGGAAACAAACTCTCCTAATTTATTTTTTTCGCTTAGAATGTTATCAGAAAGTTTTTCCCCAATTCCATACACTTTCATCAACTCTTCTTTTGTCGCAGAATTTAAATTGATTTGAACAACTGATTCTTTCTTTACGAAACTGTGAGAAGAACGTGTTGAATTTTGTTTATTGACTACCCAATCTGGAAACTTAAAAAAAGGAGAAATTTTAAGCAAAAGTTCATCTGAAACTTTTGTTACTTGTTGAAAGTCTTTAGCAGAATTTACAAATTTATTTTGTGAACGAAATTTATGAAGCCTATCAATTTCTTCAATTGACATTCCTAACATATAGCCTTTATAATCGGTAATATAATTAGGATTAAACGGATAAATTTTATTGATACTTGTCTCTTTAATTTGAAGTAAACTATCGACTTCTTTTTTAAATTGGAGTTCCGCTTGAGATCTACTCACGTCAGTTTTATCATCAAAAAAATTATAAATTCGATTAAAATTCAAAATTATAATTTGAAGAAAAACTATTATTCCCAATAATAAAAAAATCCCATTTCGGTGCTCCGATGAAAACACGAAATAGGATTTTATTTTTTTCATTTTATATAATAATTAGTCTTGTTGTCTAACTAATTCTTCATCATTCTCACTGTAAGAATCTGGTTCTTGTTTTGGTGGAATCGTAAGAACTTTATAGAAAAAATATGATGCAAAGGCAATAACAATTCCTTGTGCACAAACCATAGTTATAATTGCTGTTGAATTCATAATGTTGCTCTCCCTTCTTTTACTCTTTTTTTGTAGGCTAATAATACCACGATTGAAATAAATATAAACAATGCTAATAATAACATTCTACCTAAGAATTTGTATAAAGTATTGTTTGTAAACTTACCGGTAGCAATTTTATCTGCTGGAGAAATTATTTGATCTACCTTAACTATTACTTGCTGGTTCTTTTCAGCTTTAAAATTATATTCTTTATAATCTGTAAAAGGAACTTTAATTACCTCTCCGGTTGCTTTATCAAAAACTTTCTTCTCATTATCAAAAGCAATTTTTAAATATTGTGAAGTAGCTTCCACAACTTTACCATTTATTTTACCTGTTGATTCAAAATTTTCTGCAAAATATTCATTAGCAAACCACTCTTTATTATGAGTATCATTATCCTTTATTTTATCAACCCAATCAGGAACACTTGATATTAAAACCCATCCTAATAAAGCAGGAGTTACAATTAAAATGATATATTTATAAAAACCTGGAAGCTTAATATCGGCACCTTTATTGATTTCAGCCCAACCTTTTTTAATTCCAAATATATAAGAAAATAGAATAGTCTCTAAAAATGCGAAAACAACCAAACTTACAGTACCTGCCCAATAATCATATTGGTCAAACAATCCTTCGTTAAAAAATATTACTGTTGGTAATCCCATTGTTAATGCTAAAAAACCAAAAGACCATGCTCCTTTGTTTTTACTCCAATTGAATTCATCTCTCATAAAGCCCATCCATGGAGTTCCCATTGCCAACGAAGATGTAATACCCGCAAAGAACAATAATCCAAACCAAAATACTCCAGCAAAAATTGCCAATACTTCACCCCATTGTTGAAATAAATAAGGCATTGTTTGAAACGCCATACCAAAACCTGCATTTTGAATAACCCAGTCTAAACCTAAATAACCCGCAGCGATAGGTATAACAATTAAACTACCTAAAACTACTTCTACGAATTCATTCATAAAACCAGCAGAAACAGCATTTAAAGCAATATCATCTCTTTCTTTTAAATAAGCGGCATAACAATGAATTGTTCCCATACCTACAGATAATGTAAAGAAAATTTGCCCAGCTGCTGCCAACCATACTTTTGGATTAGTTAAAGAATCAAACTGTGGTGTCCATAAAAAGTTTAAACCATCCCAAGCATTAGCATTTGGAAAAATATCTGATGCCCCTGAAGTCCCTAGTGTTAATCCCCTAATTGCTAATACCACACCAAACAATATTAATAATGGCATACCAATTTTAGCTACTTTTTCAATTCCACCTAACCCTTTAGATAAAATATAAGTATTTAAAAGTAAACATATTACATAAAAAACAACTGCTTCATAAGGAATTCCTGTAGTAGAATGCGCTACATCTACATAAGAATTGAAAAAATTAGCAACATCACCCTGAGACATTCCATTAAAGGTACCAACGATAGAATGGTATACATAAGACATTGTCCAAGATTCAATATAACAATAATATGCTGCTACAGCTATGTTAGTAAAGATTCCGAAAACACCAATGTATTTCCAAATTCTTCCTTTAGCCATTGTGTCTAATATATACGGAGTACTGTGGTTACCAAATTTACCTCCATATCGACCTGTAGACCATTCGATAAATAATAAGGGAATTCCCATTACTAGGAAACAAACTAAATATGGAATAATAAATGCTCCTCCTCCATTTTGAACTGCTTGAACAGGAAAACGTAAAAAATTTCCTAATCCTACAGCATTTCCAGCCATAGCTAAAATAAGGCCAACTCTTGAACCCCAAGATTCTGTTTTTGTAGACATAAGTTAATTTGGTTGATAATTCCCCAAAGATAAGAAAAGTAACCAAATTACAAAGAAAAGTTAAAAAATGCCGCTATTACAAATCAAAAACTGAGCTTCTCTTAGTATGAATCATATCTTTTAAGCGTAAAAGAAAAGCCAAAGTAAGATAAAAGCCAAAACCTAAACCAATTGTTATAAACGAAATGTAAATAAAGAACAAACGTACATTTGTTGCTCTAATTCCTAACCTTTCAGCTAATCGTTGTGCAACAAAAAAACCATGTTTTTCAAAAAAATGTAAAAGATTTGTAACCATTTATTTTTTTTCAAATGTATTAAATTTTACCCAAAACATCTAATCCAATTGAACATTTCAAACAATCATTTTTATTACAATAATTTTGTTTTAAATGCAACAAAGCTTGGGAATCGAAAGCATTTTCATTTGAAATCCCAATCTCTTCAAATCGTGAAGTAATTGAATTTCTTTCCTTTTTCATTTCTTTTATTAAAGCTAAAGAATCTTCATCAAAATCTAAACCAAGCTGTTTGACATAAACATATTTTAAAGGTAAGATTGTATTAATGATTAGCAGTTGAATAAATTCTCTAGATAGTTTTCGTTTATTTGAGTTTTTAGTAGATTTATCAAAATTAAAATGGTTTAGCCAATATTTCGAAACTACAACATCAAAGATTTTATAATATATTTCTAAATCATTGGCTTCAATAATTCTAATGAAAATATCGGGAAATTTTGCCATCAATGCACTAAGCTGAGCTATTCTTATTGTAGGAAAATTATCTGGTCTTAATTTGTAAAATTGAAAAGATACAGTATTATCTTCTAAAAGTTTATATTTAGCTTTTTGATAATTCCAAATTTCCTTGAGTTCTTTGGCATAATTATCTTCAAAATTATTATTCAGAAAATTTCCGCTTCCAAAAAACAAAGCTTCTAAATTAAGACAGGAACCCGACTCTTTTCTAATAACTGAAAAAGGTATTTTAGAAAACAATTCCAAAAAAGAATTTCCATTAATATTTAATCCAAAATTCTTTGCTAAAACTATAAAACAAGTAGCTTCCCAATCTCTATTTTGATTTTCAAAAATCTCTAAAATAAATTTTGATTTTTCTTCTAAACGTTCAAAAAACAATCTTTCTTTCCAAATTCCCAATTTCAAATTGGAAACCATATTTATTTGTTTTTCACAATTAATCCAAGATTTACTTGCAAACAAAGTATCTATTTTAGTAAGTAAATTTACATCAATACTTTTTTTTAATTCTAAAACGGGAATTTCAACATCGTTAGAATAAAAAACTTCTTGGTCGTGCTCCCAAACTACATGAAGAATAACATTATTATAAGCATTATCTTTTTCATGATGATGCAAATACCAATCTGAAGACTTAACATGCATTTCTACATTTCCCGCCCATTTTTGATTTCCAATAACAATTTGGGCATTAAAAAAATCAGGACCTGCAGTTTCTAAATATTGACCGAAATTTAAAATTTGGAGACTTTCTCCTTTTGTAGTTACTAATTTACTAGCATAAATTTTCTTATGAAACCACAAATAATGTATTAAATTTTCTTTAAAAAATTAATTTTTATTGCGTATATAATTTAAAAAAAACGAAAGGTTGAATTCATATGAATCGCAACAGTGGGGACTTCAGAATAGTTTTTTTTTTATCTTGCTGGCGCACTGAGAACGTCCCGCGCCAAGGGCTCTTCAAGGAATTT
>JAIXHM010000164.1 GCA_030145825.1 Flavobacterium sp. | reverse complement strand
TTACAAAACTATTAATCGTAATTGTATGCTGATTAAAAGTTGAAGTTAAGTTTTCTTTGATGTTTCGTAACGATTTTTCAATTTCAGAACCGTACATGTTTTCGGCGCCGCCATTTAAAAAAGCTAAAAGTTTGGCTTTAAAATTTAGTTTTCCTTCAAGTTTCCAAATAATTTCGGTTTGTTCCTTTTTTCGATTCAAGAATTTAATTTGACTTGTAGCATCAAAATCTTCATAGGTAATTTCAAAATCAATAGAATCTTTAGCATGAATATTACTTTTTGAAATTTTATTTAAAGGCGAACTTTCCCAAAAAACAGAAGTGCTATCTGCTTTAAAACTTGTTTGTGATTCTTTAAAACCAAGAAACCAATTGGGCCAACTCTTAACGTCTGCCACATAATCATAAACCTGATCTTTGTTGTTTGAAATAGTGTATGATTTAGTAAAAGCAAAGTCATTAGGTTGGGTAGCAATAAAAACAAAAGCTGCTACACAAGCTAAAAGTAAAAGGAGAAATAAATACTTTGCAATTTTCATTGGGGCATAAGAGATTTCTCTCAAAAATACATTTTTTATTTAAAAAATTCAAAAATATAATAAAAAGTTATTTTAATCTTTTAAAAAGATTTTTATAACAAATAGTAAAGCAATGAAAGAAAGAAAACCAATTAAAATTAAATAGGTTTTGTTGTACTGATTTTTCATTTCTTTTAAATCTTTCTTGTAAACAAAAATCATGGCAATAATGAAGACGATTACAAAAAATATGGCAAAATATAATTGACCTGTTGAAAACATGCTGATAAATTTTATACAAAAGTAATTATTGAAGTTTGTTTAAATGTTATTTTTAGTAAAAATTATTACGATTATGCAAAAACAATTAAATGCAGTAAGATTGTTTCATGAAACCTATGGTTTAGGCGTTAGTGAAGACATGAAAGCCGATTTAGGAGCTTTAAAAAATGAACTTCGTTTTAACTTAATGAAAGAAGAAAATGAAGAATATTTAGAAGCGGTTCAAAACAACGATTTGGTTGAAATTGCAGATGCACTGGGCGATATGTTATATATTTTATGTGGAACAATTTTAGAACACGGCTTACAACATAAAATAGAAGAAGTTTTTGACGAAATTCAACGTTCTAATATGAGTAAACTTGGCGAAGATGGAAAACCTATTTACCGCGAAGATGGTAAAGTAATGAAAGGACCGAATTACTTTAAACCAAATTTTGAAGAGATCTTGAAGTAACAAATAGTTTTGTAAAATAGAAAGCGCAGAAATTTTTTCTGTGCTTTTTTGTTGTAGGTTCACGGTTTTTAAATCTGTGCTATCTGGATTATGTTTTGATACAGACTACCTTTTATTTAACTATTATCTATATTCTTTTTCAGAATGGCATTCCGTCTGGAATATCATTGTCAAATTGTAAAAGTTTAGTTTGTTTGTAATCTATTCCAAAATCAGATATGATATTATCCTTAAATGCCATAAATTCACCTAAGTAATCCATTTCTTGTTCCTTATTTATTTTAATAAAGATTATGTCAATAAAATTTTGACCAATTTTAACAAAATGATTTGTAGTTCTTGTTGAAAGTATTTTATGATTTTGAGAATTCAATTCATTTGGTCTTAGTATATTTTTCTCTTTAAAATAATCATAAGCAATTTTATATATTCCTGAATATTTTAATTGTAGAATTTGATTGTCAAATTCTATAGTAGCTTTTATGTTTTTCCCATGTACTAATTGATTTCTTAATTTAAACAAAATTGAAATCCCTTTCCATGTATCATTATCTGAATAATATATTAAAGGATGAGGCAATATTGTTTTTCCAATATCTAAATATTGAGTCCAAGTTGCTTTTGACAATCGCTCTTCAAGGTTATTTAAAAGACGTATATAAGGTTCATCATTCGATTTTTTTTTACAATTCGTAATTACAGATATCAATAATTCATTTAAAGATGATTCAATGTAAGTACAAAGTAAAATGGTTATTGAAAGGTTTATACCTCTTATAATACTAGGTTCTTTTATTTCTTTTCTTTGTTCTGACAACCAATGAATCTGCCCAATTAAATATGCATATGTTGGTATTGAATGATTTATAGAAGTCAATTTCTTTTTCATTTATCGGAGTTATTTGGGTTTATTACTAATTTAATTTACACTAATCTTTACAATAGTTTTGTTTTTAAATAACATTAATTAATCAATTATAAATTATTATTTACAAAGAAGTATTACGTAAATTAAATATACAATTCATTCTTTTATCAAATCTACTAAAGTTCTATAACATATCAATTAATCATTGATAAAAATAAAAAAGGCTTCCATTTGGAAGCCTTTCATCTGTTTACTCTAAACCAAGTACTGTAAACCGAGTACTGTAAACTATATTTTAACAGTCCAACCAAAAGTGTCGGGTTCTACTTTAGTTTGAATGTTGGTTAATTTTTCTTTTAGATGTAATGCAAACGATTTTTCAAGTTTTGGTAACTCAAAATATTCGTCTTTGTAACCAAAACCAGCAATTGGATTTACAACAGCAGCAGTTCCAGCTCCAAAAATTTCTTTTAACGAACCATCTTTAGCAGCTGCAATTAATTCTTCTACTAAAACCGATTTTACTTCTACGTTTATATGTTCTCTTTTTGCTAATTCAATTAAACTTTTACGGGTAACACCATCAAGAATTCTTTCGCTTGTTGGCGCTGTGTAAAGTGTATCGTTAATACGGAAGAAAACATTCATAGTTCCTGCTTCTTCTAGTTTTGTATGCGTAGCATCGTCGGTCCAAATGATTTGTTGGAATCCTTTTTCGTTAGCTAATTTTGTTGGGTAAAATTGTGCCGAATAGTTTCCAGCAGCTTTAGCTGCACCAATTCCTCCGTTTGCGGCTCTACTGTAATGATCTGCAATTACTACTTTTACTTCACCAGAATAATAAGATTTTGCTGGCGATAAAATAATACAGAATCTGTAATTTAAAGAGGGCGATGCAATAACTCCAGAGCTTGTTGCAATCATAAAAGGGCGAATGTATAACGATTTTCCGTTACCACGTTTTACCCAATCTTTCTCTATTTGAAGTAATTTCTTTAAACCGTCTATAAAAACTTCCTGAGGAACCTCTGGCATAGCTAAACGAGTAGCACTTTTATTAAAACGCTCATAGTTTTGATCGGGTCTAAAAAGCCAAACATCATCATGTTCATCTTTATAAGCTTTCATCCCTTCAAAAATAGCTTGCCCATAATGAAAAACTCTAGCCGATGGCTCTATTGTAAAAGGAGCATATGCTTTAATTTCGGGTGTATTCCATTCACCGTTTGTGTAATCACAAACCAGCATATGATCGGTAAAAACGTTTCCAAAACTTAAGTTTTCAAAATCAATATCATTAATTTTTGAATGTTCTACTAAGTTTATTTTAATATCACTAAGAGTTTTGTTTTCCATTAGTAATTCTTTTTAAGGATTGAGAGTTTCAAAAGTAAGCAAAAAAACAATATTTTTTATAACTTAAAATCAGATTTTATCAAACTATTTTTAGTTTTTTTGAGAATAGTAAAATTTTAGCTTAAAAATCAAACATTTAATTAGTTTGTTGATATTTTTTTACGAATTTCTTTTTTAATAATCTTTATATAGATATTTTTACACAAAATCTTAATTATAAAAAAAATCTAAGAATCATGATGAAAAAAATATTTGCTGTTACTATTTTAGTAAGTGTATTCAGTTGTAAAGATGTTAAAGTAGAAGAAGCGTCTCAAGAAGAAAAGCCTCTTGTGGAGTATGCAGTTTTTGGAGATTCAATAACTGCAGATGGCGCTTTGTCTAATGCAGAAATGATGGAAAAATTTAATAACTTGAAAGAAGGAGATACTGTAAATGTAAAATTCCATTCAACAATTAACGAAGTGTGTCAAAAGAAAGGTTGTTGGATGACTTTGGGCTTAGATAATGATAAAGAAGCTTTCGTTAAGTTCAAAGATTATGGATTCTTTGTTCCTAAAAACGCTCAAAATAAAGACGTTGTAGTAAACGGAAAAGCATTTGTGAGTATTATTGGTGTAGATGAGTTAAAACATTATGCTAAAGACGAAGGAAAATCTCAAGAAGCAATTGATAGTATTGTAGAGCCAAAAGTGACTTATTCTTTTATGGCTGATGGCGTTTTAATTGCAAAACAATAATGAAACATTTTTTATATTTAGTAATTACTGCATTTGTTTTAGTTTCTTGTCAAAACAAAAAAGAGGAAGCTAAAATTGAAGATAAAGCGTCTTGTACTTCAGATTCAACTAAAACCGAAGATGGTTTTGAAATGTATGAAATGAGTGAAATGGCGGCTTTAATGGAGCAGATGTATGTAGACAATCAAAGATTAAAGGAAAGAATCTTAAAAGGCGATACAATAGGTAAATTTCCGCAGCATTTTATGCGTATTCATGAAGCAGTGTTGACAGATGAAACCGACAAGGATCAGTTTTTTAATGAACAAGCTAAAAAGTTTATTGTAGCTCAGGAACAAATTTATATAGATCCTGAAAATGCTAAAGAACATTTCAATAATGGAATAGATGCTTGTATAAAATGTCACGAAGTAAAATGTGGCGGACCTATTCCGAAAATTAAGAAATTATACATTCAATAATTAGTAAAAGTTTAAGAGCAATCTTAAACTTTTTTTTTAGTCAGTTCGAGTGATTTTCGTTAGAAAATAATATCGAGAACTTTTTTAAAATCTTATTTTCGATACAAAATTCTATAAGAATTTCACTCAAATTGACGATTTCAAAAAATACACAAATGTATCTTTGATAAAAAAATGTAAATGAATAGAAAAATTATAACTACAGAAGACGGTTCGGTAACCATTCATATAGAAGATTTAGATGAAAGTTATCATTCTAAACATGGCGCCATACAAGAAGCTTATCATGTTTTTATAAAAAGTGGTTTAGATTTATTCTCAAATGAAGTAGCAATTTTAGAAATTGGTTTTGGCACCGGATTAAATGCTTTTATAACTTATTTAGAGCACATTAAACGAAGTTTAAAAGTAAAATATGTTGGAGTAGAAGCTTACCCAATCCTAAAAGAAGAAGTTGTCCAACTGAACTATGTGGAACAGTTACAAGCTTTAGAATATGAGGAAGTTTTTAAAACAATGCATAAAATGCCTTGGAACCAAAACATGCAGCTTGATGAAACATTTGAATTAACAAAACGCCAACAACTTTTTCAAGATATAGATGACAAAGGCATTTTTAATTTAATTTATTTTGATGCTTTTGGGTTTACCGTACAACCCGAACTTTGGAGTGAAGCTATTTTTGAAAAAATGTATAATGCATTGCAACCAAAAGGGGTTTTAGTAACCTATGCTTGTAGAACGAGTATAAAAAACGCGATGCTTAAAGCGGGTTTTAAAATTGAAAAATTGCCTGGCGCGCCTGGTAAGAGAGAGATGTTGAAAGCAACTAAATTATAATTAACAAAATATTATATACCGAAAACGATTTCGTAAAATATTTTTTTATATTTTTACATAACGTTCTTATTTAGTCTAACCAATTTGATTTAAGTTAAGTATGCCAAGATCGATGTATTCGTACACAAAATCTATACTTGAAAGAGTAAGTTTTGACCCCAAACTATTCTGTAAGGAACTTGAAAAAGCAGTGAGAAGTCTGTTACCTTATGAAATAGACCAATTGAGAGACTGGTTGTTACAGTTTACAGAAGAAAAACCTGAATTAAGGCAATGTATGATTTATATTAATTAATAAGATAAAAGGAGCTATTTAAGCTACTTTTTTATTTTGGACTAATAATTTCAACATCTTGAAAAGCAATTGCGCCTCTTACAACTCCATTAATGGTGCTCCTTAATGCTTCAATAATATGAATTTTTAGTTCGTTTTTAGGA
>JAIXHM010000163.1 GCA_030145825.1 Flavobacterium sp. | reverse complement strand
TAAGTATATTAATAAATATATAAAAAACAATAAAAAAAACACTAATCTATCTTTAATTTTTTAAGATAATATATAAAAAAAAAAAAAGCTATTCTTTTTGAAGGAGATGGTTATAGTGATGAATGGCAAAAAGAAGCTAAAAAACGTGGTTTAAGTAATAATAAAACGACTCCTGAGGCTTTAAAAGCAAAAGTTTCTAAACAAGCAATTGCTTTATTTGAAGAATTAGGAATCATGAATCATGTTGAGGTAGAAGCTCGTTACGAAATTGAATTAGAAGAATATGCAAAACGTATTCAAATAGAAGGTAGAGTTTTAGGAGATATTGCTCGTAATCATGTAATACCTACAGCTATTAAGTACCAAAATACATTAATTGAAAATGTAAAAGGTTTAAAAGAAATTTTTGGTAAAGACTTCGAGAAATTGGCTAAAGAACAAATGTCACTTATCAAAGAAATTTCTGAGCACATTGAAGGAATTAACAGCAAAACTGAAGCAATGATTGAAGAGCGTAAAAAGGCAAACAATCTTTCTAGTGTAGAAAAAATGGCTGAAGCTTATTGTAATAAAGTAAAACCATATTTTGAAGAAATTCGTTACCATGCTGATAAATTAGAATTATTAGTAGACGACGAAATGTGGACACTAGTAAAATATAGAGAATTATTATTCTTAAGATAATAGTGTAGTTTAATTTCTAATTTTTAAAAAATTCTATTCAATTAATTTTGAATAGGATTTTTTTCTTTTAATAAAATATTGTTACTTCGTAGGTAATTATGAAAAAACATATTTTTTATAGTATTTTCTTTTTATTTTTCAGTTTAGGATATAGTCAAGATACTATATCTTTTTATTTCGATTCTGGTAAATACGAGTTGAATAGCACTGAAAATATAAGGCTAGAAGAATGGATTAATGATAATTCTAAATCTAAAATTTTAGCTATTCATGGTTTTACAGATGAGGTTGGAACTATGCAGGCTAACGATACTTTGTCTCAAAATAGAGTGCATTATATTTTTTCGAAAGTTAAAAATAGGGTAACTATTCGCGAGGATTTTAAAACCATCAGTTTTGGTGAAAAGTTTCAAAGAGATAAAATAAAAGCCAAAAACAGAAGAGCTTCAATTTTTTATTTACAAGAAAAAGATCTAGAAAAAGAAAACGAAGTACTTGGTTTAGAGATTGAGGAAATTCCAATTACAGACGATATGCCTTTGTTTCAAAAAGTGAAACTAGCAAAAGTGGGAACAAAAATTACTTTAAAAAACATCAATTTCTTTCAAAATACTTTTCAAACAACTCCCGAGTCGCAAGCTGCGATGTACGATTTGTTGTTTGTTTTACAAAATAATCCATCACTAAAAATTCAAATTCAAGGTCATATTTGTTGTGTCGATTTAGATAGAAGAAACTTATCTTTAGATAGAGCAAAACAAATTCGTAGGTTTTTAATGTGGAAAGGAATTGTACAAGATAGGGTTACCGTTACTGGTTTTGGTACTTCGCAGCCAATTTACCCAATTCCCGAAGAGAATGAAGAACAGGCTGCAGCAAATCGAAGAGTTGAAATTGAAATTTTGAGTAAGTAAAATCACTATTTTTGACATACTGAACTTGTTTCAGTATCTAAAGAAAATATTCATGAAAAAATATATTAGTTATATAATACCAATTTTAGCAGTAATAATTGTTAGTTGTAACGATAATTGTGATAATGCAGATGCACCATCTTCTCCTTCATTATTTATAGATTTAGTAGATGAAACTACATTAGAAAATGTATTTACTGATTCTACTTATTTAAAAGAGCAATTAACAATTAAAGATGTTGAAGATAATGATGTACCATTTAAGGTAATAGTTGATAGTAATATTTTACATGTTGTGTTAACTAATGCTGTGGTTGAAAATGATACTGTTTTTGTAAGATTAAACAATCCGGAAACATTAAATGAAGATGAATTTGAAGTAGTATATTCAACTGAAGCTAAAAAAGAAGAATGTTATACGCTATACAAAGTAAATCAGGTTCAGTTTTTATATAGAGAAAATGAGGAAGCAAATGGAATTCACAAGGTTAAAATTTAAAAAATGCCTCAAAATATAGTTTTCTTTTAATTTTTTCCAATTTCTAATTTCTAAATTCTAATTATAAAAACTATCTTTGCGGCTCACAACACAACACACTATTTCATGAGCTCTGAAAATAGCAAACGCTACAATCTAAGAGGGGTTTCCGCTTCAAAGGAAGATGTTCATAATGCAATCAAAAACATCGACAAAGGATTATTCCCTAAAGCTTTCTGCAAAATTATTCCCGATTATTTAACAAACGACAACGATTATTGTATCATTATGCATGCTGATGGTGCGGGTACAAAATCATCTTTGGCTTACCTTTATTGGAAAGAAACTGGAGATTTGTCTGTTTGGAAAGGCATTGCACAAGATGCATTGATTATGAATATCGACGACTTACTTTGTGTAGGTGCAACCGATAATATTTTGTTGTCTTCAACTATTGGGCGTAATAAAAATTTAGTTCCAGGTGAAGTGATATCTGCAATTATAAATGGAACCGAAGAATTAATTTCTGATTTAAAAGAACACGGTGTTACTATTCATTCAACCGGTGGAGAAACTGCCGATGTTGGCGATTTAGTGCGTACCATTATTGTAGATTCTACTGTTACGGCTCGAATGAAACGTTCAGATGTTATCGATAATGCAAATATTCAAGCTGGAGATGTAATTGTAGGTTTAGCTTCATTCGGACAAGCAACTTACGAAAAAGGATATAACGGCGGAATGGGAAGTAACGGATTAACTTCGGCTCGTCATGATGTTTTTGCTAAATATTTAGCCGAAAAATATCCGGAAAGTTTTGATGCTTCTGTTCCAAATGAATTAGTGTATTCTGGACAAACAAAATTAACTGATGAGGTTGAAAATAGTCCAATTGACGCTGGTAAATTAGTACTTTCTCCAACGAGAACATACGCGCCTGTTATCAAAAAGATTTTAGAAAAATACAATTCACAAGATATTCACGGAATGGTTCATTGCAGTGGTGGTGCACAAACAAAAGTGCTTCACTTTGTAGAAGATGTTCACGTAATAAAAGATAATTTGTTTCCTGTTCCACCGTTATTTAAATTGATACAAGAACAATCAAAAACGGATTGGAAAGAAATGTATCAAGTATTCAATTGCGGACATAGAATGGAATTATATGTGAATGAAGAAATTGCTCAAGATATAATGACTATTTCAAAATCGTTTAACATTGATGCTCAAATTGTAGGTAGAGTTGAAGCTTCAACAGAGAAGAAATTAACCATAACTTCCGAATACGGAGTTTTTGAATATTAAAAAGGTTGTCATGCTGAGCTTGTCGAAGCATCTTTATGAGATTTTTCACTTCGTTCAAACTCGAGGTGAAACCGAACAGAGCGAAGCTAATGACAAAATGATAACATTAAACAACAACAATGCAACACAACGTTTTAATTTTAGATTTCGGTTCACAATACACGCAGTTAATTGCGCGTAGAGTAAGAGAGTTAAATATATTTTGCGAGATTTATCCGTACAATAATCCGCCAGAAGATTTATCAATTTTCAAAGCGGTAATTTTGTCGGGAAGTCCATTTTCAGTTCGTGCTGAAGATGCGCCACATCCTGATTTATCTCAAATTAGAGGTAAAATGCCGTTATTAGCGGTTTGTTATGGTGCACAATATTTAGCACATTTTTCAGGTGGAGAAGTTGCTCCTTCAAATATTCGCGAGTATGGAAGAGCTAATTTGTCTTATATAAAAAGAGATGAGGTTTTCTTTGAAGAAGTTAATATTGGTAGTCAGGTTTGGATGAGTCATTCAGACACAATTAAAGCTTTGCCAGAAAACGGTGTGCGTTTAGCAAGTACAAAAGATGTTGAAAATGCTGCGTATAAAATTGAAGGCGAAACAACTTATGCAATTCAGTTTCATCCAGAAGTTTATCATTCAACTGATGGGAAACAAATGTTAGAAAATTTCTTGGTTAAAATTGCTGAAGTGCCACAAAGTTTTACACCAAATGCATTTGTTGAAGATATTGTAGCTGAATTAAAGGAAAAAATTGGAAACGATAAAGTTGTTTTAGGTTTATCTGGAGGTGTAGATTCTACAGTTGCTGCTGTTTTGTTAAATAAAGCTATTGGTGAAAATTTATACTGTATTTTCGTAAATAATGGTTTATTACGTAAAAATGAATTTGATGCAGTATTACATCAATATAAAGATATGGGGCTAAATGTTAAAGGAGTAGATGCTTCGGCACGCTTTTTGGATGCTTTAGCTGGGTTAGAAGATCCAGAAGCAAAGCGTAAAGCAATTGGTCGTGTGTTTATTGAAGTATTTGATGATGAGGCACATTTATTAACAGATGTAAAATGGTTAGGTCAAGGAACAATTTATCCTGATGTAATTGAATCTATTTCAGTAAAAGGACCTTCTGCGACAATTAAATCGCATCATAATGTAGGTGGTTTACCTGATTTTATGAAGCTACAAGTTGTGGAACCATTACGAATGTTGTTTAAAGATGAGGTTCGTCGCGTGGGTAAAACATTAGGAATTGATGATGAATTATTAGGAAGACATCCTTTCCCTGGTCCAGGACTTGCAATTCGTATTTTAGGAGACATTACTCCAGAAAAAGTTAGTATATTGCAAGAAGTTGATGCTATTTTTATCAACGGATTAAAAGAACACGGTTTGTATGATAAAGTTTGGCAAGCTGGTGCAATTTTACTTCCTGTAAATAGCGTTGGAGTAATGGGAGATGAGCGTACTTATGAAAAAGTAGTGGCATTAAGAGCAGTTGAATCAACAGATGGTATGACGGCCGACTGGGTGCATTTACCGTATGAGTTTTTAATGAAAACATCAAACGAAATTATTAATAAAGTTAAAGGTGTAAACAGAGTAGTATATGATATTAGCTCAAAACCACCTGCAACAATTGAATGGGAATAATTAAATTAACAATATGAAATTAGCTAAAGTTGTATTTTTTATCTTTTTAAATTCTGCAGTATTATTTGCTAAACAAGATCCTTACAAAAAACATTTAGTTGAAAAAGGAGAAACTGTTTACTCAATATCAAAAAAATATCATGTGACACCATTTGATATTTATAGGTTAAATCCTGATGCTAAAGATGGTATAAAAGAAAATACAACTTTGTTAATTCCAAACGGTACTGTTAATACAACTGAAGGTCAAAACAATGAGAGTGCCTCAGATGTAAAAACTCACAAGGTAGCACCAAAAGAAACCCTTTTTAGTTTGGCAAAACAATACAGTGTATCTGTAGCCGACTTAAAAGAGTGGAATCCTGAAGTAGAGAAAAATGGTTTAAAAATTGGACAAGATTTAATTGTTTCTAAGACTTATAAACCTACATCGGGAGTCGACTATTCTGAAGTGCAAGAAGTTAAACATTCTACTTCGGTTTCTACACATGTTGTAAAAACTCAAGAAACATTATATAGCATTTCTAGAAAATATGGTGTTTCTGTAAATGAGTTAGAAAGTTTAAATCCTCAAATTAAAGATGAAGGTTTAAAAATAGGTGATACTATTAAGATTAAAAAAGAAAATCAAATTGCCGTAACCCAAATAAATAACGATGAAAATTTATACATCGTAAAACCAAAAGAAACGCTTTTTAGTATTTGTAAGCAATTTAATATTTCTGCTTCCGATCTTATTAGTTTAAATCCTGAATTAAATTATGGTTTAAAAGAAGGAATGAAATTAAAACTTCCTTCAGAAATTAAGATAGAAAATACTTTTACTATAGAAAAACCAAAAGCAAATCTTTTAAATAGTATCGATTATGCTACTCAAAAGGAATTAGTATTATTAATTCCATTTAATATTTCTAAAATACAAGCCGACTCTACAAAGTCTACTAAAGATTATAT
>JAIXHM010000162.1 GCA_030145825.1 Flavobacterium sp. | reverse complement strand
CATTTTAGAATTAGCAAACGGAACAACCATAAAAGGTCACTTTGCATTATTGAGATAATATGATAAAGAGTTTACTTTTTGTTGCTTTAGGTGGAGGTTTAGGAAGTGTTTTACGATATTTAGCAAATGTTACTATTGCAAAAAACCTTCCTGGAAAGTTACATTATGCCACATTTTTAGTAAACATTATTGGTTGTTTGTTAATTGGCTTTTTAATTGGATATCTTCAAAAAAGTCAGCCAAATAACGAAACTTTAAAACTACTTTTAGTAACTGGATTTTGTGGAGGTTTTACCACATTTTCTACTTTTGGACTAGAAAATTACTCATTTATACAATCCGATAATTTTATTACAGCATTAAGCTATACCGCTTTAAGTATTATAATTGGAATACTTTTTGTTGGAATCGGAATATATTTAGCGAAATAAATTTATGTTTACATCTTCAGAATTAAACGAGTTAAAATCATTTTTAGCTGAACCAAAAAAAATTACAATTGTTTCACATAGAAATCCAGATGGAGACGCAATGGGTTCTTCTCTAGGTTTACTCCATGTTTTAAAACAATTAAATCACCAAGTAACTTTCATTTCCCCAAATGAATTTCCCGATTTTTTAGCTTGGTTGCCAAATTCTAATGATATTGTAGTTTTTGAAAAACAACAAAATATTGCAGAAGAACTTTTAAAAAGTTCAGATTTAATTTTTACCCTAGATTTTAATGCACTTCATAGAACTGGAGATTTTATGGGTAATTTCATGAAAACTTTATCGAATACTATGATTTTAATAGATCATCATGAACTTCCAGATGATTATGCAAAATACCTGTTTTCGAATACCAATTACGGTTCTACATGTGAAATGATTTATGACTTTATAAACGCATTAGATTACAATAATTTAATAAATAAAGAAGTTGCAACTTGTATTTACACAGGAATTTTAACCGATTCTGGCGGATTTAGATTCCCTAAAACAACACCGGCAACTCATAGATGTGTTGCCCAACTAATTGAAAGAGGAGTTAATAATAGTGAAGTGTATAATTTACTATATGATAATGCTACTTATAACAGATTACAACTATTAGGTAAAGCATTACAAAATTTAAAATTACTCCCAGAATTTAATGCTTCGTATATCACTTTATCTCAAAATGAATTAAATGAATTTAATTACCAAAAAGGAGATACTGAAGGAATTGTAAACTATGGTTTAACTATAAAAGATGTTTTCGTAACTGCCATTTTTATTGAAAATAAAGACGAAGGAATTATTAAAATTTCATTCCGTTCGCAAGGTGATTATGATGTAAACCAGTTTGCTCGTAAATATTTCAACGGTGGAGGACACATAAACGCTGCCGGTGGAAAATCTTTTTCAAACTTAGAAGAAACTGTAAACCAATTTATTGCTAACTTAGCAAAAGAAAAACAATCTTAAATGAAAAAATTGCTAATTGCCCTTGTAGCAGTATCTATACTTACTTCTTGTTCAAAACAACAAGCAAGAAAACCTGTATCTTATACATCAAACAATTTTATGAAAGAATCAATTGCTAGAAATAAACAATTGATTGCCAATGAAGAAAAATTAATTAGCGATGTCATCAAAAAAGACAGCATCAATAGTTATATAGCTTCAAATAAAGGATATTGGTACAAATACATAACAAAAGTTAACGATTCTACTCCATTTCCTAAAAGAGGTGATATTGCTTTTTTTGATTATGAAGTTAAAAATATGTTGAATAAAATTATCTACACAAAAGATGAAAATCGTCCGCAACAATATTATGTAGATAAACAAGAAATGATTACAGGACTACAAGATGGAATTAAATTAATGAAAAAAGGAGAAACTGTAACTTTTCTTTTCCCATCGCACATGGCATTTGGTTACCACGGCGATGATAAAAAAATTGGCTCAAATCAACCCTTAATTTATACCGTTACCCTAAACGATATTAAAATTGACTCTACTAATACAAAATAAAATGAAACACTTAAAACAACTATTAGCAAGTATTTTAGTATTTGCTTCACTTTTATCTTGCAAAAATGAACATACCGATTTAGGCGATGGTATATTTGCTCAAATCACTACGAATAAAGGTGACATTATCGTACAGTTAGAATACGAAAAAGTACCCGTAACAGTAGCTAATTTTGTTTCTCTTGCTGAAGGAAAAAACCCTTTTGTTGAAGAACAGTATAAAAGAAAACCTTTTTATGATGGTTTAAAATTTCACCGAGTTATTTCTGTTGCAAACGGAGATAGCGAAGATTTTATGATTCAAGGTGGAGATCCAATGGGAGACGGTTCTGGCGGACCAGGATATCAATTTAAAGATGAATTTCATGCCGATTTAAAACATGATAAAGGTGGAATTTTATCTATGGCAAACGCTGGTACAGGCACAAATGGTTCTCAGTTTTTTATCACAATTAAAGAAACTCCTTGGTTAGATGGTAAACATACTGTTTTTGGTCACGTTGTAGAAGGTCAAGAAATAATTAATACCATTCTTCAAAATGATGTTATCGAAAAAATAACAATCTTAAGAAATGGAGCTGAAGCTAAAAAATTTGATGCCGTTAAAATCTTCAAAGATTATTATGCTAAAGAAGCCGAAGCAAATAAAATAATGGCAGAAAAATCTAAAGCAGCTAAAGCAGAAAATGTTGCTAGAATTGAAGCTTTAAGAACAAACGGTACAAGAACTCCATCAGGAATTATTTATGAATTCTTAAACAAAGGTGAAGGCAAAAAACCTGCAAATGGAACTAAAGTTTTTATTAATTATGCTGGTTTTCTACAAAGCACTGGCGAATTGTTTGATACTAGTTTCGCAAGTGTTGCAGAAAAATTTGGAAAATTTGATGCTAACAGAGCCGCTCAAAATGGTTACCAACCTTTCCCTTTCACTTATGGTGATAAACAAGGTTTAATTCCAGGTTTTATAGAAGGTATTGAACAAATGTCTTTTGGTGATAAAATATTAGTCTATATTCCTTCAAAATTAGGTTACGGAACTCAAGGTGCTGGAAATGTAATTCCACCAAATAGTGATATTGTTTTTGAAATCGAATTATTAGAAAATCTTCCTAATCCATAAAAAATGAATATTAAAAAATTAATCGTATTATTTTCTTTAGCTTCTATTTTTACATTTGCACAAGCTGTAAAACAAGATGGTTTATTTGCTGAAATAACTACTAATAAAGGTAAAATTTTATTACAACTTGAGTTTGAAAAAACTCCAATTACAGTAGCAAATTTTGTAAGCTTAGCTGAAGGAAAAAATGATTTTGTTTCAGAGAATTTAAAGAAAAAACCTTTTTTCGACGGCTTAAAGTTTCACCGTGTTATTCCAAACTTTATGATACAAGGTGGTGATCCTGCAGGAAATGGCTCTGGTGGACCTGGTTATAAATTTACAGATGAAATTTCTGATTTAAAACATGATAAACCAGGTGTTCTTTCAATGGCAAATGCTGGTGCAGGAACAAATGGTTCTCAATTCTTCATTACACATAAAGACACGCCTTGGTTAGATGGAAAACATACTGTTTTCGGATATGTAGTAACAGGTCAAGAAGTGGTAAATAAAATTCAACAAAATGACGTAATTGAAAAAGTTACGATTATTAGAAATGGTAAATTAGCTAAAAAATTCCATGCTGATAAAGTTTTTAAAGCTTACATGGACGACCAGGCAAACCAAGATAAAATTATTGCGGCTAAAAACGAAGACATTAAAAAGAAACAAGCCGAAGCAATTGAAACTGAACGTAAAGCAAAAGAAACTTTAGAAGCAAAACGTTTAGAAGAAGCTAAAGCAAAAGCTTTAAAAGAATTTGAAGTTGCTACAACTACTCCAAGCGGCATTAAATATATTGTATTACAAGAAGGCTTAGGTAAGCAACCTTTAGATACAAATATTGTAAAAGTTCATTATACAGGAATGTTTGTAGACGGAAAAGTTTTTGACAGTAGTGTTCAAAGAGGAGAACCAGTTGAATTTCCTTTAAACAAAGTAATTCCAGGCTGGACAGAAGGTGTTCAGTTAATGAAAGAAGGTGCAAAATATAAATTCTACCTTCCATCAAATTTAGCTTATGGTGAAAGAGGTGCTGGCGGTGTCATTCCACCAAATGCAGATTTAATTTTCGAAGTAGAATTACTTGAAGTAAAATAAAAAAAACCACGCTTAGCGTGGTTTTTTTATGCTTTAAACTTCCAATCAAACTCATCTTGATTATTGAAAACAGCACCAATTTCAATTTTAATTAATTCGTTATAATCAAAATATAAGAAAACCCAATTATCTTCATTAAACAACATTTCTTCACCTTCTACAATTTCAGTTTCCCATTTTTCTATTTTATTAGCTTTAAAAAGCTCTAAAACTTCACTTTTAGATTTTCCTAAAACAGTTGCTCCAAAAAATGTAAGTTCACTATTTGAAGTGGTAATATAACCTAATTTAAAATCTTCATCTGCATAAAAAGTAAGTTTTGCTTTTAATTTGTTATACACTAAAACTACATTTTCATCTTCATCAAAAAACTGAAAATCAGCTTTGCCATAAATTTGCTCTACGTTGTTTTGTTTCATTCCGTATAGCAATTGATCTAATCCAAATTTTAATCTTACTTCCATTTTTAAATTTTTAATAAAGTTAATTATTATATTTTAAACTTTTCGTTAAAAAAGAAAACCACAACTTTTACATTGTGGTTTTATTTATAATAACTTCTAATTAGTCTATTTTGAAACGTTTACGATCATTTTCGTTCAAATATATTTTACGAAGACGAATAGATTTTGGTGTAACCTCTACATACTCATCTTTTTGAATATATTCTAATGCTTCTTCTAATGTAAACTTAATTGCAGGAACAATTCTAGTTTTATCATCAGCACCAGCAGAACGGAAGTTTGTTAACTGTTTAGTTTTTGTAATATTTACAACCATATCATCACCACGAGAGTTCTCTCCTACTACCTGACCTTCGTAAACATCTTCATTTGGGTCTACAAAGAACTTACCTCTTTCTTGTAATTTATTGATTGAATAAGGAATTGCCTTACCATTTTCCATACAAATTAATGAACCGTTAATACGTCCAGGAATTTCTCCTTTGTATGGTTGATATTCAATAAAACGGTGAGTCATAATAGCTTCACCAGCAGTAGCTGTTAATAACTGATTACGTAAACCAATAATACCACGTGAAGGAATATTGAATTTAATAATCATACGCTCACCTTTTGGTTCCATACTTAACATTTCACCTTTACGAACTGTTACAAATTCAACTGCTCTACCTGAAACATTTTCTGGTAAATCGATAGTTAATTCTTCAACCGGCTCACATTTAATACCGTCAATTTCTTTAATAATAACTTGAGGCTGACCAATTTGAAGTTCGTAACCTTCACGACGCATCGTTTCAATTAAAACTGATAAGTGTAATACACCACGACCAAATACCATGAATTTATCAGCAGAATCCGTTTCATTAACACGTAATGCTAAGTTTTTCTCTAACTCTTTTGTTAAACGATCTTTAATATGACGAGAAGTAACAAATTTACCTTCTTTACCAAAGAAAGGCGAATCGTTAATGGTAAATAACATACTCATTGTTGGCTCATCGATAGCAATTGTTTGTAATGCTTCTGGATTTTCAAAATCAGCAACAGTATCTCCAATATCAAAACCATCTAAACCTACTAATGCACAAATATCTCCAGCTTTAACCGATTCAACTTTTACACGACCTAAACCATCAAATGTATGTAATTCTTTAATTCTTGCTTTAATAACTTTACCATCGCGTTTTACTAAAGAAACTTGTTGATTTTCTTTTAATTCACCACGTTGTAAACGACCAATTGCGATACGACCTGTAAATGAATAGTAATCTAAAGATGTGATTAATAATTGTGGAGTACCTTCTGAAACTTTTGGAGCTGGAATGTGC
>JAIXHM010000161.1 GCA_030145825.1 Flavobacterium sp. | reverse complement strand
GGTAATAATTCTTCTAGAGTTTTTACTTTAGATATACCAAAACTAGAACCCGATTTGTTTGGCTTAACAAAACATGGTAAACCTACTTTTTCAATAATTTCATTTGCATCAATATATTCTCCTAAATTGAGATAGAAAGAAGTGGCTGTTTTTATGCCATAAGGTTTCAATACCGAAAGTAAATCACGTTTATTAAAAGTTAAAGCAGCTTGATAATAGTCACAAGATGTTTGCGGAATTCCTAATAACTCAAAATAAGCTTGTAATAATCCGTCTTCCCCTGGCGTACCATGAATAGCATTAAAAACAACATCAAAAGTTATTTTTGAACCGTTCACTTCAACAGAAAAATCATTTTTATTAATAGTAAATTCTTCATTGCTATCGTTTACATAAACCCATTTTTCGGGTAAAATATGGACACGAAAAACACGATAATTGTTTTGGTCTAAATGCTGATAAACAACATTTCCACTTTTTAAGGAAATTTGATACTCACTCGAGTAACCTCCCATTACAATAGCAACATTTGTCATTAAAATACGTTATTAAATAAAAACAAAATTACATTATTTATTGATAACTATAAATGTTATCTTTGCCAAAACACTAGTTTATGAGTTTACGTAAATTTTTAACCAGCAAAACCTTTTTTATACAACTGGCAATAGCTCTAGTTAGTTTGTTGATTTTAAGTTTTTTATTATTGAAATTTTTAGATTTTAGAACCAATCATGGTGAAGAAATTGAAGTACCCGATTTGTCTAAAATGCAAGTTCAAGCAGCTATAGAAAAAATAGATGAACTAGGATTAGAACTAATTTTATTAGATACTGTAGATTTTAGAAAAGACATGCCTCCTTTTTCTATAGTCGAGCAAGATCCAAAAGCTGCAATCAAAGTTAAAGATGGTAGAAAGATTTATGTTAAAGTAAATGCTGGAGAATTTATGGATGTTACACTACCTGCTTTAAAAGATAAAACATTTAGACAAGTTAGTGCAAATATTAAAGCGCTTGGACTAAATGAAGGTAAAATTACTTACAAAGAACATATTGCTAAAGATGTAGTACTAGAAGTGTCTCAAAACGGAAAACGTTTAAAAGCTGGAGATAAAGTAAAAAAGAACTCTACGCTTGATTTTGTTTTGGGCGACGGAAAAGAATTATATAGCGCAGATACTTTTGAAGAAGAAAGTTCAACCCCAACACAACCTGAAACGGAAACACCTGTAGAAGATGCTGCACAATAGTATTGAAGAATTAGACGAAGAATTATATGAACATCACCGTTTTGAAGTAACAAAAGGGCAACAGCCTCTTCGTGTAGATAAATTTTTAATGAATCTTATTGAAAATGCTACGCGTAGTAAAATTCAAAAAGCGGCTGATAATGGAAATATCTTAGTAAACGATGAATCAGTAAAGTCAAATTACAAGGTAAAACCTGGTGATGTAGTTCAAATGATGTTGGAACATCCGCCTTATGAACATTTACTTAAAGGCGAAAATATTCCGTTGGATATTGTTTATGAAGACGACCAACTTATTGTAGTTAACAAACCTGCAGGAATGGTGGTGCATCCTGGTCACGGAAATTACAGCGGAACTTTAGTTAATGCGTTAGCCTATCATTTTGATAATTTACCCATGAATAGTTCTAATCGTCCAGGATTAGTTCATAGAATTGATAAAGATACTTCAGGTTTATTAGTCGTTGCTAAAACAGAACTAGCAATGGATTATTTATCGAAACAATTTGCAGAAAAAACATCTGAAAGAGAATATGTTGCAATTGTTTGGGGAAATTTAGAAGAAGACGAAGGAACAATTGAAGGAAATATAGATCGTCATATTACAAATAGAATGCAAATGGCTGTTTATCCAGATGGAGAAAGAGGTAAGCCAGCTGTTACGCATTATAAAGTTTTAGAACGATTAGGTTATGTTACAGTTATTTCGTGCCAATTAGAAACTGGTAGAACACACCAAATTCGTGTGCACATGAAATATATTGGACATACACTTTTTAATGATGAACGTTACGGTGGAAACTTAATTTTAAAAGGAACTACTTTTACAAAGTATAAACAATTTGTAGACAATTGTTTTAAAGTTTTGCCAAGACAAGCATTACATGCAAGAACTTTAGGTTTTGAACATCCTATAACTAAAGAATTTATGCGTTTTGAATGTGAAATTCCACAAGATATACAAGATTGTATAGAAAAATGGAGAGTATACTCAAAAGCACAACAATTTGAAGAAGAAGATTAATGCAATTATGATAACTACTGAAACGACACAACTAGAACAGTATTTTCAAAAGTTTAGAGAAGGAATTATTGGGGTTAATGAAACTTTTGATTCGCCTTTTGGTACACAAAAAATAATTTATACCGATTGGACTGCCAGTGGTAGATTGTATAATGCCATTGAAGAGAAAATGTTACATGAATTTGGACCTTTTGTTGCGAATACTCACACCGAAACTTCAGTAACAGGTACAGCAATGACTATGGCTTATCATAAAGCACGTCATATTATTAAAAAGCATGTAAATGCAAATGATAATGATGTCTTAATTACTGATGGAACTGGAATGACAGGAGTTGTGAATAAATTGCAGAGAATTCTTGGTCTTCGTATCGCAGAAAATTTAAAAGATTTTACAGCTATTCCAGAACATATAAAACCAATTGTGTTTATTTCGCACATGGAACATCATTCTAATCAAACTTCTTGGTTAGAAACAATTGCAGATGTTGAGGTTGTGCCAGCAAATGATGAAGGGTTATTTTGTTTAGAAAATTTAAAAGTTCTTGTTGAAAAGTATAAAGACAGACCTTTTAAGATTGCTTCAATAACTTCTTGTTCCAATGTAACAGGAATTAAAACGCCTTATTATGAAGTGGCTAAAATTATGCATCAAAATAAAGGTGTGTGTTTTGTAGATTTTGCTTGCTCTGGTCCTTATGTAGAGATTAATATGCATCCAGATGATGAAGAAGCTTATTTAGATGCTGTTTTCTTTTCGCCTCATAAATTCTTAGGTGGACCCGGAACTTGCGGTGTAATGGTTTTTAATAAAAATTTATATAAAAATAATGTACCCGATTGTCCTGGTGGTGGAACTGTAAAATGGACAAATCCTTGGGGTCAACATAAATACATCGACAATATTGAAGAGCGTGAAGATGGTGGAACTCCGGGTTTTTTACAAGTTATAAAAACCGCTTTGGCAATTAAGCTAAAAGAACAAATGGGCGTTCAAAATATACTTGATCGTGAACATGAGCTAGTTGATTATATTTTTAGTAAATTAAGTAATGTTGAGAATATAAATATATTGGCTCCACAACATCAAGATAGGTTAGGAGTGATTTCCTTTTATATTGATGGTTTACATTATAATTTAGGTGTAAAACTACTAAACGATCGTTTTGGAATTCAAACACGTGGCGGTTGTAGTTGCGCAGGAACTTACGGACATTATTTATTGCATGTAGATCAGGAAACTTCTAATTCTATTGTTTGTCAAATTTCAGATGGAGATTTAGAAAAGAAACCAGGTTGGATTCGTATGTCAATTCATCCTACAACAACTAATAAAGAAATCGAATATGTTTGTAATGCTATTCTAGATTTAGCTTCAAATTTTAAAGAATGGAGTAAAGATTATACATATAGCAATAAAACAAACGAATTTACACACATAAGTCAACAAAATACTATTAAAGATAAAGTAGAAAGTTGGTTCCAATTTTAATAAAAAAGCTCAGTAATTACTGAGCTTTTTTATGTTTCCAACGTTTGTGTGTCCAAAAGTAATATTCTGGTGCTTCATAAATTTGTTTTTCTACTTCTCTAATGAATTTTTTAGAAACTTCAAATTCAGGTTCAGCGTTTATATTATCAGTAATAGGGATAAATGTGGCTTCATAATATCCTCTTTTTACCTTGCTTACTTTCATATAAAGCACATTCATATCTAAGCTTCTCGCTAAACTTTCACCACCAGTATGAATAGGTACTTCATGTCCCATAAAAGTGTCCCAATATTTAGCTTTTTGTCTTGTTGGAGTTTGATCGCTAATAAAACCATAAACACCTAAAATTCCATTTTTCTCGTTATCAGTAATAGATTTTTTTGTGTCTTTTGTGTCGATTAATGTGGCTCCAAATTTTGAACGAATATCTCTAACTAATTTATCAAAATATGGGTTTCTTAATTTTTTATAAATGCCATATCCTTTAAATTTAGTATAGAAACCAAGTGTAACCGACCATTCCCAGCTAGCGTAATGTGCATAAAACAAAATAATGCTTTTGTTTTTGTTTTCATATTCATGAAACAAATCTATGTTTGTAAAAGAAAATCTTTTTTTAATTTCACTTTCCGAAATTGTTAGGGTTTTGATCATTTCCATAAACATATCACACATATATTTATAAAATTTTCTTTCAACTTGTAACTGTTCCTTTTTTGAAAGATGAGGTAGTGTAAGTTGAATATTTGATCGAACCGTTTTTTTACGATATCCAATTATGTAATAAATTAAAACAAAAATACAATCGGAAACAAAGTAAAAAATAGGAAACGGTAGTATAGAAATTAACCACAATAAGGCATAAACTAAATAAAAAACTATTCGCTGCATGTAATTTTATTTTTACAAATATACTTTATAAATCTGTTTTGTATTTGTAATTTTACTAAAATTTAAGAGTATGAGTTTAGTTCTTATTGTATTAATTGTTGTAAATGTCTTAGCAAGTTTAAAAGGTTTCGACGACCAAAGTTTTTTTAGAAAATATGAGTTTCACATAGGAAGTATAAAAGCAGGAGATCAAATAAGAATGATTACTTCTGGCTTTTTGCATGTAGATATTGCCCATTTAGCTTTTAACATGCTTACACTTTATTTTTTTGCACCTGTTGTAATCAATCAATTTGATAGCGCTTATTTTTTAGTTATTTATTTTGGAAGTTTATTAGCAGGAAGTTTGCTTACTTTATACATTCATAAAGACGAATATTACTATAGAGCAGTTGGAGCTTCAGGTGCTGTTTCAGGAATAATATACAGTTCTATTTTATTATATCCTGAAATGCAAATTTTACTTTTCTATGTGTTACCCATTCCAGGTTATATTTTTGGAATAGGATATTTGTTGTATTCAATTTATGGCATGAAATCAAGAACCGATAACATTGGACATACAGCTCATTTTGGAGGTGCAATAGGAGGTTATGTAATAACACTAATAAAAGATCCAAGTATTATTTATAATGAAACCCTAATTGTGGTTTTAGTTTTAATACCAATAGTTATTTTATTTTACCTTCAAAAGAAAAACAAGCTGTAGTTTGGCATTGTTATTGTAAAAGTTCAAACTAAAAAAATAATTATATGAAAAAGTTAATTTTAGTACTAACATTTATTTCAGCAATGGTACAAGCACAAGATGTAAAGCAAGTTCCTTCAATTAGTGTAACTGGTGAAGGAAAAATTAAAGTAACGCCTGACGAGGCAATAATTTCTTTTGGAGTAGAAAATTCGGGTAAAGATGCTACTGAAGTTAAAAAGAAAAACGACGAAATTGTAGATAAAGTTTTAAAAGTAATTAAGAAACATAAAATTCCAACTACTGATTTTCAAACACAGCGAGTTTCATTATACAAAACATACGATTATAACACGAAAAAAAATCAATTTCAGGCAAGTCAAAATATTTCTATTTATTTAAAAGATTTAAACAAATATGATGCTTTAATGATGGATTTAGTTGATTCTGGAGTTAATGCTATTCAAAATGTAGAATTCAAATCTTCAAAGATTAAAGAGTTAGAGACACAAGCTAGAAAGGAAGCTATTTTAGACGCTAAAAAGAAAGCAGAAGATTTTGTATCAGTTTTAAATCAAAAAGTTGGTAAGGCAATTACAATTTCAGATAATACGCAGGCGAATTATCCTAGACCAATGTACAAAACATATGCAATGGCAGCAGAATCTGCTGATGCAGGAATGAA
>JAIXHM010000160.1 GCA_030145825.1 Flavobacterium sp. | reverse complement strand
CTATTCGGCTTCAAAAGCGGGTTCAGATATGATTGTAAGAAGTTATTTTCATACGTATGGAATGAATGTGGTAACGACCAATTGTTCTAATAATTACGGACCAAAACAACACGATGAAAAGTTAATTCCAACTATTATTCGTAAAGCAATACAAGGAGAAAATATTCCAATTTATGGAGATGGAAAAAATGTTCGCGATTGGTTATATGTTCTAGATCATTGTAAAGGAATTGAACTGGCATTTAAGACAGGAAAAGCAGGAGAAACTTACAATATTGGAGGAAGAAACGAACGTAATAATTTATATATCGTTGACACTGTTTGTTCTATTTTGAATGAATTACAACCAAAATCAGAGGGAAAATATCAAGACCAAATTACGTTTGTGAAAGATAGACCAGGTCATGATTTACGTTATGCCATTGATGCCACTAAAATAGAAACAGAGTTAGGTTGGAAAGCCGATGAAAATTTTGAAACTGGAATTGTAAAAACGGTTCGTTGGTATTTAGAAAAGTTCAAAAATAAATAAACAACATATAAGGTTTATATGGGATATGTACGGGATATGTACGGGATATCTATGAAGTATCTACCTACTTATTAATAATAGAAATGAAAGGAATTATATTAGCTGGAGGTTCAGGCACTCGTTTACATCCGTTAACATTAGCGGTGAGTAAGCAATTGATGCCAATTTATGATAAACCCATGATTTACTACCCATTATCGACATTAATGTGGGCAGGAATTCGTGAAATTTTGATTATTTCGACACCACATGATTTACCTTTATTTCGTCAATTATTAGGCGATGGAAGTAAATTAGGTTGCCGATTTGAATATGCCGTTCAAGAAAACCCAAATGGATTAGCAGAAGCATTTATTATTGGAAAAGAATTTGTTGGGAATGATAAAGTAGCCTTGATATTAGGTGATAATATTTTCTATGGAACTGGTTTAGCGGAATTACTTCAAGCCAATAATAATCCAAATGGTGGAATTATCTATGCGTATCATGTACATGATCCTGAACGATATGGCGTTGTAGATTTCGATAAAGACGGAAAAGTATTATCAATAGAAGAAAAACCTGCTGAACCAAAATCGAATTATGCTGTTCCTGGAATTTATTTCTATGATAATGATGTTTTAGAAATTGCGGCAAATATCAAACCAAGTCATAGAGGCGAATTAGAAATCACTGATGTGAATAAAGAATATTTAAATCGAGGTAAATTACAAGTAAGTATTTTAGATAGAGGAACCGCTTGGTTAGATACTGGAACGTTCCAATCTCTAATGCAGGCCGGACAGTTTGTTGAGGTTATTGAAGAACGTCAAGGATTGAAAATTGGCGCTATTGAAGAAGCAGCCTACAAAATGGGCTTTATCGATGCGAATCAGTTAAAAGCTTTAGCAGAACCTTTATTAAAAAGTGGTTACGGAAAACATTTAATGAGCCTTATTTAATTAGTCAATTTGTCAATGTGACAATATGCTAATGAAAATAAATTAGACTCATTGACATATTGAAAATTGGCACATTATGTAGCATATGACATTTACAGAAACCAAACTTAAAGGATGTTTTATCCTGGAGCCAAAAATTATAAAAGACGAACGTGGCTATTTTATGGAAAGTTTTAATGCAAAAACTTTTCAGGAAGGAATTGGTCAAAAAGTAACCTTTGTTCAAGACAACCAATCGTTTTCAACACGAGGTGTATTAAGAGGATTGCATTATCAATCGGGCGAACACGCTCAAGCCAAATTAGTTCGTGTTTTACAAGGTGAAGTTTTAGATGTTGCCGTTGATTTACGTCCTGAATCAGAAACATTTGGTCAATATGAAGCCGTTTTACTTTCAAGTGAAAATCAAAAGCAGTTTTTTGTTCCAAGAGGTTTTGCTCACGGATTTTTAGTATTATCTGAAACAGCAACCTTTTTCTATAAATGTGATAATTTCTATAATAAAGAAAGTGAAGGCGGAATTATTTATAATGATCCAAATTTAAATATAGACTGGAATTTTGAAGAATCGGAATTGATAATTTCTGAAAAAGACACTATTTTACCCACACTAGAAAACGCTAAAAAAGTATGGTAGTTTTAGTCACGGGCGGTAATGGCCAATTAGGGCAAGCTTTACAATCGGTTGCAGGTAATTATCCTTCAATCGATTTTGTATTTTGTAATTCATCGGAATTAGATATAACAAATCTTGAACAATGTCGAGCGGTTTTTAATCAATATAAGCCTAATTTCTGTATCAATACAGCAGCTTATACGGCTGTTGATAGAGCTGAAAGCGAACCTGATAAAGCTTTTGATGTCAATACAAATGGTGCTGAAAACTTAGCAATTGTTTGTAAAGAATTGGATACTATTTTATTGCACATTTCTACAGATTTTGTTTTTGACGCTTATTTTTCAAATGGAAAAGCTTTTTACGACAGAGAAATGCGATTGCCTTTAAAAAGTGAATTAGGTTTACAAGAAACCGATGTACCTTTTCCTTCTGGAGTTTATGGTTTAACAAAGTTACAAGGAGAGCAAGCTATTCAATCGACCTGGGAAAAACATTTTATTATCAGAACTTCTTGGGTATATTCTGAATTTGGTAACAATTTTATGAAAACGATGTTGCGATTAGCTTCAGAAAGAGAGTCACTTTCTGTGGTTAAGGATCAAATTGGAACACCAACATATGCTGTAGACTTAGCAAATGCTTTAATCAATATTATTAGTCATGCTGAGCTTGTCGAAGCATCTATATTCGGTATATACAATTTCAGCAATGAAGGCCAATGTTCTTGGTATGAATTTGCAAAAGAAATTTTTATCCGAAAAGAAATTAAAATAGATTTAAAACCAATTCCAACATCAGCTTATCCTACACCTGCAAAAAGACCAGGATATAGTGTTTTAGATAAAACCAAAATAAAAGCTATATTTGGTTTAACAATTAATAACTGGGAAGATAGTTTAAGTATTTGTCTTTCAAAAATATAGTTATGCGTAGAATTCTTTCTTCTTTATTTTTCTTTTATATCGGTTTGTTGCATTCGCAAGAAGAGGACAAAAATTCAACTTATATTGACGCCCAAATTTTTAGAGGAAATATTATAAAACATGCCGATTATGTTGGACATTTAATTTCAAATCATCCAGAAGGTGTTTTGCTGGGCTATAATTGGAAAACTTTTGGAAATAAAGAATGGGAACAAGTTTACAATTATCCTGATTATGGAATTTCCTATCAATACATAGATTTTAAAAATCCTTACATAGGAAATAATCATGCAATTGGCATTCATTATAATTTTTATTTTTTTAAAAGGCATTTAATGTTACGAATTTCACAAGGAATTGGAATTACATCTAATCCTTATGATAAAGAAATTAATAATAAAAATAATGCATTTGGAACAAAAATTTTAGATAATAATTACTTCTTATTACAATATCAAAAGCAAAATATTATTGGACGATTTGGCTTGCAAGCTGGATTATTTTTAACACATTTTTCGAACGGAAGATTTAAAGCGCCTAATAGCGGTATTAACACAGTTGCATTAAATGTGGGGGTAAATTATAATTTTAGCGAAGAAAAAAGTTTTATTAAAGATAGTTTGCCTTCTAATGCTTCTTACAGAGAACGAATAAAATACAACTTTGCTTTTAGGACAGGTATTTCAGAGGGTTCTGTTGTAGGTTTAGGACAAAGACAGTTTTATCATATTGGGCTTTATGCCGATAAAAGAATTGGAAGGAAAAGTGCCTTACAGTTAGGGACAGATATTTTCTTCTCGAGATATTTAAAAGATTACATTAAATTTGTTTCGGTTGCTTTTCCAGAGGGAAATAGTCAACACACAAATCCGAATACAGATTATAAGCGTGTAGGTTTATTTGTGGGTCATGAATTGTTTATTAATAAACTGTCAATTGAAACCCAGTTAGGATATTATATTTATAAACCTTTTGATTATGAGATTGATATTTACCAGCGTATAGGTTTAAAATATTATGTATACAAAAAATGGTTTACTGGAGTTGGCCTAAAAGCACATGCTGGAAGAGCAGAAGCTATAGAAGCAACATTAGGAATTAGATTATAAATAGAAAATAGAGAAAAGAACAAAGAAGAAAGACTTTGTCTTGCTAAGTTTGACGGAGCATCTTATCAAATTTAATATGAACAAAATAATTTACATATTACTTTTAATAATTACTACTAGTTGTGGTATTTCTGAAGATTGTTTAAGCGGAAATGGTTCAAAAGTAACCGTATCTTATCCATTAGAAGGTTTCACAAAAATAAAAGTGTATACTGGAGTTGGATTAGTTGTAAAGGAAGGGCCAGCATATGAGGTAAAGATTGAAACGCGTTCAACCATTAAAGATAATATAGAAGTTAGTTTACAAGGAGAAATGTTGGTTGTTAAAGATAATTCTACTTGTAATATAGCTCGAGATTATGGGCAAACCACAGTTTATGTTACCATTCCAGATGGAACATTAAATCCTTTAATACAAGAATTAGAATTACATTCGAAAACCGAACAGAAAATTATTTCCGATGGAGTTTTACACGCACCTATAGTTCGATTGTTTTCCATAGGGGAAGATGGCGATGGTTCGGGTTCAAGTGATTTTTATATTAACTATCAATCTGGTGGTCAATTTGTTGTAGAATGCAATACAATTTCTAATTTTTATGTAAATGGAAGTTGTAACGAAATGCTTTTAAATTTTTATTTTGATGATTGTCGTTTTTATGGAGAAAATTTTGAAGTACAAACTATAAAAATATTTCAAATAGGTTCAAATGATATGATTGTAAAACCCATACAAAGAATAGAAGGTAAAATACTTTCAACAGGAAATGTAATTTTAAAAAATAATCCGCCTGAAGTTGAGGTAGAGCAATTATTTACGGGACATTTAATTTACAATTAATGATGAATAAAACTAAAATAATATGTATTACGCCTGTATTTAACGATTGGGAAAGTTTTGAAATATTAGTTAAACAACTCAAGAAAATTCAAGATAGCAACAGTTTTAAAATTAAAATATTAGCTATTAATGATGGATCTACTGATGTTTATATAAAAGATAATCCAGAATTTGGATTAGACTTACAAATTGTTAATTTAAAAATAAATATTGGCCATCAAAGAGCAATTGGAGTTGGATTACAGTATGTGTTTAATGAAGAAAACGATTATGATTATGTTGTTGTAATGGATAGCGACGGAGAAGACAAACCCGAACATATTGTAGAGCTTTTTAGCAAAGCAGAAGAAGAAAAATCTAAGAAAATAATTTTTGCTCAAAGGAAGAAACGTACAGAATCATTTGTTTTTAGAATAGGTTATTTTTTTTACAAAGCAATTTTTAAATTTCTAACGGGTCAAACTATTAATTTTGGAAATTATAGTATAATTCCTAAACAATTACTTAGTAAAGTAGTGCACCAAGGTAATTTATGGAACCATTATTCGGGAGGAATTATTCAAGCTAAAATTCCTTATGATAAAGTACTTTTAGATAGAGGTAAGCGCTATAGAGGACAATCTAAAATGAATTTCAATAATTTAGTACTGCATGGTTTAAGTTCTATTTCGGTTTATTTTGATTTATTATCAGTAAGAATTTTGAAATTATCACTTTATGGAATTGCTATTTGTTTAGTTGCGGTTTTTTATATTTTGTACCAAAAATTATTTACAAGCAATGCTATACCAGGCTGGGCTTCAAGTCTTATTTTAATTATTTCTGGAATTATTTTACAATTGTTTTCGGTAACTCTTATTGTGTTATTGTTACAATTAAGTTCAAGAAAAAACATTCAGGTTCCAAATACAAAAATTTATAAAGATTTTATTGAGTAAAAAATGAGAAATATTTTTTTAAAAGAGAACAAATGGATTGTAATTATACTTTTACTAGCATTTGTTTTAAGAGTATTTAATTTAGGTTTTCAAAGTGCTTGGTTAGATGAAATTCATACTCTTATAGAGTCCAATCCAAAATGGTCTTTTTTTGAAGTCTATAACGAAGTGCTTAAAGGAGAACAAATACCGCCTCATTATTTTTATATTGTGTTCTTCTTCTTTAATAGTTTTGGAAAGACCATTTTAGTAGCTAGGAGTATTTCTGTGATTGGAG
>JAIXHM010000159.1 GCA_030145825.1 Flavobacterium sp. | reverse complement strand
TCACAGGATTTTTGAAGAAACAGGAAATTATTATTTATTACAGTATAATATGTATTTATGTATATCACGATTTAATACAGTATAATATGTATATATGTTGACGATTAATATTTTTTTTTTATGAGAAAATATTAGTGAAACTGAAAAATTTATATTGATATATATACATTATTTTTTTCCTTATATATAGATCAACAACATAATTATAAATTAACAAAACAATTCCACCAAAAAATATATATTCGACACCCAGAGATTTATTAAAGTTTGATTTAGCAACTTATTCTAACAAATTTTTCTCCGATTCATTAAGAGCCAAAATTTTTAAAGGTTATAGTTACGAAAGTAAAGGTGTAAAAAATTATGGTTTAGGAATAAGACTTCGAGAATGGGAAAATGATGTTACCATGTTTTATCACAATGGATGGTGGCATGGAAGCACAACTTCTTATTTAACTTTGAAGAAAGATACAGTAACTATCATAGGACTTTCTAATAAATTTACTAGAAAAGTTTACCAAACAAAACAACTTTCTGTTCTGTTTGGTAATTATCCTTTTGAATTAGAGGAAGATTAACCTATTTTTACCGAGGTCATGGTTAAGGAACCTGCCACTAACTTATCGTTAAAAAATTCTACTTTATCATTATCAGTTTGTAAAGCCAAACTATAAATTAAAGGATAATAATGATCTGGAGTTGGTATCGCTAATTTAGCTGCACTATTCAATTTTTCATATTCGAATAACGCTTTATGATCTTTACTTAATATCTTGTTTTTAAATATATTGTTCATTTCTATAGCCCAATCGTAACCAAAATTATCGACGTTCATTTTATCCCAAGCGACCATTCTTAAGTTATGAACCATATTACCACTACCAATAATTAAGACTCCTTTTTTTCGAAGGTTTAATAATTGTTTGGCTAAATCATAATGGTATTGTGCTGGCTTATGATAATCGATACTTAATTGTAAAACTGGAATGTCAGCATTTGGATACATATGTTTAACTACCGACCATGTTCCGTGATCTAATCCCCAATCGTGATCTAGTTCTACTGCTGGGTTTGTAATCATTTTTTGTATTTCTACCGCTAATGAAGGTTCACCTGGTGCAGGATATTGTACATCAAATAAAGCTTGTGGAAAACCACCAAAATCGTGAATTGTTTTTGGCTGATTCATTGCTGTTACAAAAGTTCCTCTTGTTAACCAATGTGCCGAAATTACTACAACCGCTCTAGGTTCTGGAATTTCTTGCCCCATTTTATGCCAACGTTGTGAAAACTCATTATCTTCAATAGCATTCATGGGTGATCCGTGACCGATAAATAAAACCGGCATTAAAGTGTCGGTCTCGTTTAAATCTTTAGACCAACTATAAAAATGATTTGTTGTTATCATTGCTCCGCCTCCTATTAATAATTTAATAAAATTCTTTCTATTCATTTCTATACAATATTTGTATATACAAATGTAGTAAATATTTTTAAATTGAACTAAAAAATTCTAAAGCTTTTATTTCAGCATAACTATAATTAGAATTTTTAACTGGAAAAGCACAATGTCCGCCATAATTTGTAACTTCTAAAAACACATTTGTTTTATTTTCAGCAAGTTGAACAGGAAAACATCCTTCACCTAAAAATGGATCATCGTAAGAATTTAATATTAAAACAGGATGTTTTACATTTTCTAAACTTCGAGCTGGAGAAACTTGGTAATAATAATCATGTCTGTCTAAAAAACCATGTAAAGGCGCCGTAAAATTATCATCAAGAAAATCAAAATCTCTAATTTGTTTTACTTTCTCCATCGTAATTACTTCAGGAAATTGCGCTGCTTTTAATTTCAATTTATGTTTTAAACCAATTAAAAAATTGTACATGTATACTTTATTAAATCCCTTTTTAAGTGAATCTGCACTTGCCTTAATCTCAATAGGGACAGAAACTGAAACTCCTGCTTTAACTCGAGAGTCTATTTCATTAATTCGTCCAAAATAATTTAAAACTTGAGCTCCACCCATTGAAAAACCAATTAAATAAACTTCTTCAAATCCTTTAGATAAAGTAAATTTTACAACTGCATCTAAATCTTCAATTGAAGCATGATGATACATTTTTGGCAAACGATTCATTTTACCACTACAAGTTCTATTGTTCCAAGCAAAAACTGAATAATCGTTCTCTAGAAATAATGTTGCGCAACTGTTTATATAAGTACGTTGTGAATTTCCTTCTAAACCGTGACACAAAATAACTGCTTTTTTAGTATTTCTAATTTGAAAATCTATAGCTAAAAAATCGCCATCAAACAATTCAATAATATCTCTTGAATAATTGGGCACTTTAAATTTTTTAAACTTTCCAGCGTAAATTGTAGAAAAATGTGCATTCTTGTGCAAAAAAGGCACCTGATGGTTGTAGCTTGTATTTTCTAAGAATGGCATATTTAAGTATAATTAAAAAAACCTACAAAAAATTTGTAGGTTTAGCTTACTATAATAGTGATATTCCGTTTTCTCTAATATCTATTAATCTTTGTTTGTATAAATTTCCAACTGCTTTTTTAAATGATTTTTTACTCATTTGTAAAACCGTTTTAATTTCTTCAGGATGGCTTTTATCTGTTAAACCTAAATAACCATTGTTTGCTTTCAATTCTTTTAATAGAACTTCAGCATCATCGTCTATAGATTCAATTCCTATTTTTTTAAAAGTAACATCAATTTTTCCATCAGGACGAACTTGTTTTATGTAAGCTTTGGTTTTGGTTCCTAATTTTAAATCTTTGAAAACTTCACCTGCAAAAACTAATCCTTTATACTTGTTTTCAATAATTACATTGACACCTAAATCTGTAAAGTGTGAAATCATTACTTCAACTTCTTGATTAGGCTCATAAGCTGGAAAATCTTCCGAGAAATATTTATTAACCTTACTTGTTGCAACCAAACGATTTGTTTGTTCATCTAAGTAAACATAAACTAAATAGCGTTTATTTACTTCCATGTTAACTGCTTGCTCCTTAAAGGGAACGAACAAATCTTTCTCTAATCCCCAATCTAAAAATGCTCCAAATTTATTAATGAAATTCACTTTTAAATGTGCAAACTCATTAAGTTTTACATAAGGTCTAAGTGTCGTTGCAACAGGACGTTCTTCATGATCTAAATAAACAAAAACGTTCATTTCGTCACCAATAAAATATTCTTTTGGTACATACTTATTTGGTAAAAGTACATCATTTTCTTCGTCTCCTAAGAACAAACCCACTTTTGTATGTCGTAATACTTTTAAAGTATTGTATTGACCTATTTTTAGCATAATTTTTAAATATTAGAACAAAGGTAGCCAAAAGAAATGGATAAGCTACATTAAATTCCTATTTCAAGCTGAGCTCTTACGTACCAATTATTTTTTGTAGTTCCATCATAATATGTTTTTTCATCCATTGTTACTTCTGCTTGAAGTTTAAATGCATGTTCTCTAATATATTTGGTAACTCCTAAACTATATTGTTTGGTATCTGGTGTAAAAACTCTAATTTCTTTATCTACAAACTGATTTGAAAAACGACCTATTAATTCATAATCGTTTTTAAATAAATAACTTAACTGATAATCCATACCTTTTCCAGCAAAAACATAATTAAAATCGGTAAAATCATCTGGATTATAAGTGATTAAATCTTTTGATTCTCTTTGCATATAAGCCGACATAAAAGCCCAACCATTGTATTTAAACATTAAATCTGCAAAATAAGATTTCATAGTTCTTGGTTCGAAAAGTAATTCACCTAGTTGACCATTTGTTCTTACTGCTCTGTTATTTTGTTGAAAAACTCCAGATAACATTAATTTTGGTTTCTTCTCACGAACTAAATCGCCTTCAAAGTAAATACCATTTTTAGCAAAAGATCCAAAAGGGAATACTTCAACTTTTCCTGTTAGCGCAACTCCATCATCAGAAGTTTGTGTCCAGTTTCTTCCATCTCCTTTCGAAATTGCAGTTTTTACATTGTAAGAGAATTTTTCTGGAGACTCTTGTAAATAATAAACTTGAACACCAAAATCTCTATCGATAGTAAATTTTGCATTATTAATAGAACGATCTGTTAATTGTAAAGCTCCCGAAGAGTTTACTCGCTGACGGTTTCCCGGAAGTTTGGTTTGCCCAAATAATATATTCCAATGTTTATTAGGTCTGTAATAAAAAACAGCATCTCTAATAATATTAATATTTTCACCCTCTTGTATTTCACCTACATCGCCAGGAGCAAAAGAAAGTTGAATTACATATATAAATTTAGGATTGTAAACATATCCATCAAAACGAAGTCGTAATCTTCTAATATGTGCTTCATATCTATTATCTTTTCCTTCTTCACTAAAATAAGTTACCCTATTTTGCATTCTAAAACGAATATTTAACTGAAATAAACTATCTGCTGAAGTTATTCCTAATCCTTTACCATAATTATAATAAGGTAATGCAGCTAATTTTGAATCGTTGGAAGTTTTTAAAGAATCATTTTTTTCTTGCGAAAAGCCTATTACTGAGAATAGGAATAGTAGTAAATAGCTAAAAAGTTTCATTGTTGTGTTGTTTTAGCGTGCAAAAATAAAAAATTTTAGCAAATCTTATAGTTTAACTAAATTTGCAAAAAAAATAAGGATGTCAAACATATACATTGGTTATCATTTTACGGTTGAACCAAAAGAACTAGGTTCTGAAATATTAGTTGCAGAATTAGGAGAATTACCTTTTGAAAGTTTTATTGAAACTGAAAATGGAGTTTCGGCTTACATACAAAAAGAGTTTTGGAACGAAAATATTTTAGACGATATTTATATTTTAGAAAATGAAGAGTTTAAAATTTCTTATGAGTTTGAAGAGATAAAGCAAGTAAATTGGAATGAAGAATGGGAAAAGAACTTCACTCCTATTGATGTTGATGGAAAATGTTATGTTCGTGCGCCATTTCATGAAAAATCTAATGCAGAATTCGAAATTGTTATTGAACCTAAAATGAGTTTTGGTACAGGGCATCATGAAACTACGCATATGATGATTCAACACTTATTAGAAACCGAGTTAGTTGGCAAAAAAACTTTAGACATGGGATGCGGAACTGCTATTTTAGCCATTTTAGCCGAAATGAAAGGAGCACAACCTATAGATGCCATTGACATTGATAATTGGTGTTATTTAAATTCTATTGAAAATGCAGAGCGTAACAATTGTAAACAAATTTCGGTTTATGAAGGAGATGCTTCATTATTAGTTGGAAAAAAATATGATGTAATAATAGCAAATATTAACAGAAATATTCTCTTAAACGATATGCAAACTTATGTAGATTGTTTAAATGAAAATGGAATTTTATTTTTAAGCGGATTTTACATAGAAGATTTTGAAGCTATAAACGAAAGTTGCGTTTCTAAAGGTTTAACTTTTGAAAAAGACATAATTAGAAACAATTGGATGTCTTTAAAATATAATAAAAATTCTTAAATTTGAAGAATTAATTTACAGTTTATGAGCACAATAGAAAAAGTACAAGAAGAAGTTTTAGTAGAAGAATTAGTTGGTAATCTTAACGAAATTATTTTATTTAATGATGATGTAAATACTTTTGATCATGTGATTGAAACTTTAATTAAGGTTTGTGAACACGATCCTTTGCAAGCAGAACAATGTGCAATTTTAGTACATTACACAGGAAAATGTACTGTAAAAACAGGATCAATTAAAGAGCTACAACCCAAATGCAGTGCTTTACTCGACGCTGGTTTAAGTGCTGAAATACAATAAAAAAATCCCGATTTTCATCGGGATTTTTTTGTTTATTAAATTACAATTATTTTCTTTTGAAAACTTGCACATATTCATAATTTTCTCCACCTTCATTATAAATAATACTTACTTTCAAAGTAGAAGAAGATAATTTTTCAATTTTAGCAGTTTCAGTTTGTCCATAAAGTGTAACTGTTAAATTTTTTCCATCTTTAGACCATGTACCAGAATCAGCATAAACATCACAATCCATATCAAAATAATAATCAGTCATTGTACCATCTTCATTAAATGAAGTGTAGTCTTTACTTGTTGAACAATCATTATCATATGCTTCTAAAACCTCTTCACCAGCATATCTATAACCAGTTTGTACATATTCCCAATCTCCTACGATTGAAGCTGAATCTCCATCATCTTTACTACATGATGTTAAACCTAATGTTAAGGCAGAAACGATTAAGAATAGAAT
>JAIXHM010000158.1 GCA_030145825.1 Flavobacterium sp. | reverse complement strand
TTTTTTGAATTACGTCTCTTTTTTCTAATTACTACCTTGTTTTAAAGCTTTTACTCCTTCCGGATCCACACCATGCTTATTGAACAATTCAGGTTACCCATTTACTTTACTATACCAATATAAAGATTTTCCATTTTTAAAAAATGTAGTCGTATCAGAAACTTCAATTTTAATCAGTTTACTTTGATTTTCATCATAAGGAATTATATCATATTGTTTTAATAAACTTTGTTTTCCACTATTACAATCGACAACTTCATAATGATTGTTTTGCCATTGCATACATTGTGGTTGAGGCAAAATAATATCCTTTGCTGTATATCCAATTGATGTAATTCCAATCAACCCTAATAATCCTATTCCTAATTTCTTTTTGAGAGTATTCTTGGACTTTACATTTTTAATCCCTTCAAAAAATTGACTCACTTCTCTTTCATTTTTTTCTTCTTCAATAGTTTCTAGTTCTTCTCTCAAAAAATTATTCTCAAAAGATTTTGAAATAAAAATACGAAATGGTCTTGGTTTAAAATCTACTAATAAAGCTGCAATATTTATCGTTTCTATGTCTGATAAATCGGTTTCTCTTTTTAAAAAAGTTTCTATTGGCCGAAACTTATCGGTTAAAGATTTTAATTTATTTCTATTTCCTAATTCATATTCAAAACCAAAAACCAAACTAAAACTTAATTTGTCTTCTTTATCATTTGACTCTTTTAACCTTTCCTCACACAACTGCCTTAATTTTGCTCTTGATGGATGAATCAAAAAGTTAGAATATTTTCCGTTTTTTTCAAATTCATATTGAACTTTAATAGCCTTTTTATAAACTTCTAAACTTTCAGTTTTTGTTGTCATATAGGAACAATTAGGAATCTTTTGGATTTCAAGGAATTTCAGGAATTCCTTATAAACACACACACAAAAACGCAATTCCTTTGCTTCAGAATCAGTTCTCGTTTTGACTTGCTATCATAACAAATGTACAAAACTGATTTCAAAAAAGTGTTGCTATACAGAGCCGAATTTTTATTCAGGGAAGTGTAAAATGAAAGTTCTGTTTTAGCACGCTTAAACTTCCCAAAAAAACAAAAAGAGTACTCAAAACAAGGGAGAATTAAACCCAAAAACTGTCTCTGGAAGAATTCCAGACAGCCAAAAGTATGTCCAATTTTAAAAGTTTAAAAAATGAAAAAATATTTAGTTCTAGCAATTATTACTATTGGTAGTTTTACAATTTCTTGCACAACGGATAATGATATTATGCCGTCTTCAAAGTTAAATGTTGAACCTCAAAAATTCGATTATTCTACAGTATTAAGAGAAGGAGATTCTTTACTAAATAACGAAACTGTAACAAACACTACAACAAATCCTGAACCTGGTGATGATTTAGATACAGGAGGACAGGGCGGTTCTACTCCAATTAAGCCCTAATTTTCTTCTTCAATAAAAAATAATTATCTAATTTCGGGGAATGGCAATTAAAAAAATCCATTTCCCGTTATTTTATTTTATAATACTGATTTTCAGTTTATTTTCCTGCGAATCAAATATAAAAAACAATACTACCTATTTAAAATCCTATCAAAAAGCTGAGGCATTTTTTGAATCTAGCAAATACGACTCGGCATTTTACTATTATCAAAAAACAAAGTTAATTTGCGAAAGTCAAAATGACAATAAAAACATCATTTATCCAATATTAATGATGTCTGAGATTCAAAGAATAAAAAATGATTATTCGGGTTGTGAAGAAACAGTTACCGAAGCTTTAAAATATGTAAATAAAGACACTAAAAAAAGCTATTTAACTTTCATGTACAATAGTTTAGGTTTGGCTTCATTAGAACAAGCTAACTATGATGAAGCTCAATACTACTATCAAAAAAGTTTAAGTATTACTTCGGATGAAGTTTCAAAATGCATCATCAAAAACAATTTGGCTTACAATTACATGAAACAAAAAAACTATGCTAAAGCTAAATCGGTATTAGAACCATTGGTTAAAAATAATTCTTTGCGGTCTTTGCCTCTTGAATATGCTAGAGTATTGGATAATTTAGGCTACACAATGTTTAAATTGAACGATAAAAAAGCAATTGAATTGGCAACGCTATCAAAAGAAATTAGAGAACAAGAAAAGGATATTTTTGGACTTACCGCTTCTTACATGCATTTTGCCGAATTTTATGAAAACAAAGAGCTACATATTGCTAAAAGTAATGCTTTAAAAGCCTATGAAATGGCTAAAATAACAAATAACCCCGACGATAAAATTGAAGCCTTATATTTTCTTACAAAACTCTCAAAAGCTGATGATGCCAAAGAATTTGCATTACAATCTTTAAAATTAAACGATAGCATTAAAATTGTTCGACAACAAGCTAAAAATCAATTTGCTAAAATAAAATACGATTCCAAAGAAACTTTAAAAGAACTCGATAAACAAAAACAGTTAAAAGAATATTCTATTGCAATAATAATTTTAGTGTGCTTATTAAGTTTTGGAGTGTATTACCAAATCAAAAAAAGAAATCAAAAGAGAATTAAGGAAACCGCTTATTTAACCGAAGCTCGTATTGCTAAAAAATTACATGATGAGTTAGCTAATGATGTTTATAATACAATGGCATTTGCTGAAACGCAAGACCTAGAAAACATTGGTAATAAAGAAACCTTGCTCGAAAATTTAGAAACTATTTACAATAAAACACGAAATATTTCTAATGAAAATAAAAATATCGATACAGGAGAACAGTATTTAGAAAAACTAAAATCAATGCTATCGACTTATAATTCTTCCAATAGAAATATAATTGTAAATATTTACAATTTTCAGGCTACTAAAATTTCAAAAGAAATTAAAATAATTATCTACAGAGTCCTTCAAGAATTAATGGTGAACATGAAAAAACACAGTCACTGTTCAATTGCAAGTATTTCAATTAAATCCGATAAAAAAACAATACAAATCAACTATTCAGATAACGGAATAGGTACTGCGCATTTAAAAACTTTAAAAAATGGACTTCAAAATGTGGAAAACCGTATTCATTCTCTAAATGGAAAAATTAATTTTGACACAGCTCCTCAAAAAGGATTTAAAGTAAAAATTGAAATTCCAAAATAAATTGAAGATGTTTAAAAAGGTTTTAATAGCAGAAGATTTTGACAGTATCAATATAGCCGTAAAACAAACGCTTGAAAATTTAGGTATTCAAGAAGTACAATACGCAAAATATTGTGATGATGCCTTATTAAAATTTAAAAAAGAAAAACAAAATCACGAACCTTTTGATTTACTAATAACGGATTTATCTTTTGTGGAAGACTATAGAAAAGTTGAAATCCCCTCAGGCGACAAACTTATTGAAGCCATCAAAAAAATAGAGCCTTCACTTAATATCATTGTTTATTCTGTTGAAGATAAAGCACATACCATCAAATCGCTTTTTGAAAAACAAAACATCAATGCTTATGTACACAAAGGTCGAAATAGCATCGACCAACTCAAAAAAGCCATTGAAACTTTACTTCAGGAACAAACCTATATAACTCCCGACCTTGCACATTTGTTACAAGATAAAACAACCAAAGAAATTGACCACTACGATATCGCATTACTCACCCATCTCGCAAACGGTGTTCCGCTTGAAAATATGGAAACTGTATTTAAAAAGTTAAACATTACCCCAAATAGCAAAAGTTCAATCGAAAAAAGAGTCGCAAAACTCAAAGATTATTTTAAAGCCAATAATAACATTCACTTAATTGCAATTGCTAAAGATTTAGGTATCATTTAAAAGTATAAAAAAAGGAAGCGAATGCTTCCTTTTTAACTAGCTAAATATTCCAACTTTAAAATATCAACCTCTTATAGAATGGAACACGACAAAGAAATAACATACTGTTTTCATTTCCTTACGGAAAACCGTAATTTAAAAAATTATATAAAATTAAACTTTACTACAATAGGAATATGATCGGAAATAGTTCTTGCTTTTTCTAAAGATTCAAATTCTAAATAAAAAGGTATTGCTTTACTCTCCAGCACTTTTATTATTTTTGAATTAAACCAAATATTATCAAACTCTGAAGCTAAACATTCTCCCTTCTTACATTCTTTCTTTAAAGATGTTTTTTGGTTGACAAATGCTGGGATATAGTTATTTTTTCGCCAAGGATTAAAAACAGAATGGGATTGTGGACAATTGAAATCTCCAAGAAAAATTAAGTTTAATTTAGGATATTCATCAAAAAAATATTTAAAATATTTAATCTCTGTTTCAGGTTGCATTTTCTTTGTTATGGCATGAAAATTTACCAGAGTAAATTCTTTACCTTCATACTCAAACATTGCAAAATAAGGCTCTCTATCTATTTCTTGATTATATTTTGTTTCTAACCAAGGTTTTCCTTTTAATTTTACTTTAGAAGGCTTCCATAAATAAGCATAGCGTTCTGTTTTGTAGGAACTCCCAGAAGTTGGATTACTTACTACATAGTCCCACTTTGCTCCTGTTCTATTCAATTCATCAGCTAATTTTGCTACAGCTTGCGCCCCACCGTCTCCAGCTACAACTTCTTGAATGGCTACAATATCATAATCTTTTAATGTACTTACTATAAATGTAATTTCACTTTCCGATTTTGAGCTTCCCAAATTTTCAAGGTTCCATGAAACAAGCTTAACTTGGGCGTATAATCCGCCAGAAATTAATAAAACTAAAAATAGTATTTTGTTCAAACCTAATTTTCTTTTTTAGTAGAAATTAAAGATAATAATAATCCAAGGCCTACCAAAACATCAACAATATTCCATAGGGTTCTACCTAATGCAATCTTGTAAAAAGGTTGAAATAAAATAGCTAATGTCAAATAAATAAAAGCTTCATTCTTATAGCCTTTTTCGTTTACATTATAAGCTAAATATACAAAGCCTATCAGTGCAATAAAACGAACGAATTGATAATAGCCGTAGGGTAAGTCGATAAGACAGCCAAAGAGGAGAATAATCAAGAATATTTTTAAAAGTTTTTGCATAAAATTTTAGTTATCACTATATGAATATGTGGTTAACGAAATAAATAAAATGTATATTAAAATTGACGTAATAAATACAAAAAAATCTTTTTTAAAATCATCTTTCAATTTTGTTCTTTGCTCAAATATTGCGTAAATTGAAAAAAAGGCTATGAAAATAAATGTAATTAAATGTAATTTATCAGACAAATTGAATTGATCTGATATAGGTAAATAAGATTCGGTTATATATTTATTACCAATTGCTGTAAAAAGAGAACCTACTATTAAAGAAAGTTTCTGTTCACTATTCTTATTCGGTATAAAAACACTAATAGAAGTTAAGAAAAAAGAAATAAAAAGCACTACAAATAACTTCCAATAAATAGTCCAAGATTCCCTGTGCAGCGGAATATTTATACTTATTGCGTCTAACTCGTATTTTTCATTTAAAATATCACCAAAATTTGAATCCCAATTTTTAGAATCATACTTAAAATTAACATTACCTACTTCCCATTTATCAATAAAATTTGGCTTAATCTTTGAATTAGTTTTATCTAATAAAACAATAAAATCTCCTTTATAATGAGTATTCAATTCTAAATATATCTTAAGCTTTTGAACGTCAAATGGAAATTTTGAAACATCTAAATTGTTTAAAATAGTTGCATTAATCTTATTTAAGTAATAATATTTATAATTTGCACCTTTATTAATTACATTTGATTCTATTAGTAGTGAATTGTATTCTATTAATTTATCAACATCTAAAAAATTAGAAACATCTTTATTAATATTATCGGTTTTGAGTTCTTTATTTGAGACAAACCACACATAAAAAATCGTCTTAAAACTTGAATTCAAATAATTTATATCATAAATATTATCTACATATACACCTATCTTTAGAGTATCTTTTACTGTAATACTACTATTTGAAAATGTGATTAGTGGTATAAATAAATATAATATTAAAAAAATTATTTTCATTTTTTAATGATAAAAAGGTGTTTCAATAGATGGCACAAACCAATTTAAAAAATGCCCAAAAACAGTAAGTAATGAAAAGGCTAAACCTACTACTAATACTAATTTAAATGTAAAATAAACAACATTATTGTTTTCTAACTCAATACTAGTATTGTTCTTAGAAAAGAAAAACTTGTCGATTACATCCACTATTTTATTTACAAAAAGAGTAAACAAAAAAGTAAAACCTATATACAATAAAATTTTTCCGACACTGTAAATAAAAGTATTTTGAATGGTATTAGAG
>JAIXHM010000157.1 GCA_030145825.1 Flavobacterium sp. | reverse complement strand
ACCATTGGCTATTTAGTAATAGGAATTTTCCTATTTAATAAGAGGAAAATTCCTATTACTAAATAGCCAATGGTTGAACCAAAGAAAGATTTTATTTCACGTAGCAATAATGCTTTCATATAAATTAAAGTAAATTTTGGATAAAAGTATTGTATTTTTTTAAAAAGTTAAAATATACAATTAAAATAGATTTGTTAAAGTATTGCAAGTCTATCAACACTCCAAGCTTCTGGTTTATCGCTAAAAAGCGTTTTAGTATAGGTCCAAACCTCACCAAATAATTCAGATTTTCTATATATCTCTAAATGTTCTTCTGTTTCCCAGAAACTGTAAGTAAAAAATATACGCGAATCGTTTTTGTCTTGATATAATTCTAAGTGTTGATTACCTTCAAAACCTCTAATTTTTTCTTTTACTTCATTAAAATTTTTAAGAAATGCTTCAATTTTATCTTCTTGAAAACGCATTTTTACTATTCTTATAAACATAATTTATTCTGTAAATGTTATACTTACGACATCTCTGTATTTTAACCCAAAAAGGGTGGTTGCTGAACCCACTGTATTACTGTTACTTTTATAAATAGCAATTTCTAAAAGACCGTTTTCATTAAAAATTACCAATCCTTTTCCTTCGTTTAATTTTAATGCTTCTGCATCTTGCGATAAGAAATCTCCATAATAACGATGAATTCGGTCAAATGTTTTATTAGAAAATTGAACAACAGGTTTTCTTCCTTTTGCCATATCTTCTACCATTTTTTTGGAAATATTGGTTACACAGTTTCCAAAATCATCAATGTAAATAATATTTCCTCTTATAGTTGTATTACTTATTGTTTGCGGCGTTAATTCTTGAGTGAATTTAATCGTGTCAATTTCTTTTCCTATAACATTTAGTAATCCACCTCTAGCAATATGACAAGCAACAGTTACAAAAACATCCATATCGGTTGCATTACCCTTTAATCTATCATGAATATTTATAGCTACAATTTTTTGGGCTATTTTCTTTTGTAATAAGGATGATAAAATGCCATTATCTGCACAAATAAAATAATGATCATCCCATTGCATAGCAATATGTTGCGTGTTATTAACGCGTTCGCTATCTACTGAAATAATGTGAATACTTCCTTTTGGAAAACTATTATAAGCAGCCGAAATACAATAACTAGCTTCTGTAGTATTAAACTTATCAATATCGTGGGAAATATCAATAATTGTAGCCTCTTTAAATTCAGAAATAATTTTACCTTTTGTTGCGCCTACAAAATAATCTTTGTGCCCAAAATCTGTAGTTAAGGTAATTATTGACATAATTTTGTTTATAACTTAATTTAAATCGAAAGCTTGTTTTTGCTAAATTTGAATACAAACCTACATAATTTTAATTCATGCTCAAAGCATAAGAATACTGAAGGTTGAATTTTCTTTCTATTAATTTAAAAACTACTGCGTTTGAACGAGAGAATTATAGAATTAACAGACATTACTCCTAAAGATTTTTGGGGAGCCCAAGATGTTCATTTAGAAGAAATTAAAAAGTATTATCCAAAACTAAAAATAGTGGCTAGAGGAGCGACTTTAAAAGCTTATGGAGAAGAAGAAATTCTGGATGAATTTGAAACAAAATTCCGACGTTTAATGTTTCATTTTTCGAGATATAATAGTATCGATGAAAATGTAATTTTGAGAGTTCTTGAAAGCGATGCTCAAAATGCAACAGAACACATGCACGATAGAGATAAAATTTTAGTGCATGGTGTAGGAGGTAAACTTATTAAAGCAATGACGCTGAATCAACAAAAATTAGTTGATACAGTAATTAAAAACGACATGGTTTTTGCCATTGGTCCTGCAGGTACTGGTAAAACTTATACTGGTGTTGCAATGGCCGTAAAAGCTTTAAAGGAGAAACAAGTTAAAAGAATTATATTAACTAGGCCAGCAGTAGAGGCTGGTGAAAATTTAGGTTTTCTACCGGGTGATATGAAGGAAAAATTAGATCCTTATATGCAACCCTTATATGATGCACTTCGTGATATGATTCCTCCTGAAAAATTAGAAGATTATATTTTAAAAGGAATAATTCAAATTGCGCCATTAGCATTTATGAGAGGACGAACTCTAGATAATGCCTTTGTAATTCTAGATGAAGCGCAAAACACAACCCACAGTCAAATGAAAATGTTTTTGACGCGCATGGGTAGAAATGCAAAATTTATGATTACTGGTGATCCAGGACAGGTTGATTTACCAAGAAGAACTATTTCGGGGCTAAAAGAAGCTATTTTAATATTAAAAGATGTTGAGGGTGTTGGTATAATTTACCTTGATGATAAAGATATTGTTCGTCATAAATTAGTTAAGAAAATTATTGATGCTTACAAGAGTATAGAAAATCACGATTAATTTAAATTCTGTAAAACTTATAATAAATTTTATAAAACTATTCTTATGATTCTTTAAGAACTTTGTCATGTAAACAAATAAAAAGAATCTTATGAAAAAGTTATTTTTAATTTTAGGTATTAGTGTTATTGGTTTTAACACAGTTAACGCACAAGAAGAAGTAAATGTAGAAATTACTCCAGATAATTCATGGCTAAAGGCTGGATTAACAGCAGGAGTTCCTGTAGGAGATGCAAGTGATTTTGCAAGTTTTAATGTTGGAGCTGATGTTCGTGCTCAACATCTATTTACTCCAAATTGGGGAGTAGGAGTTGCATCAGGATATAATCATTATTTTGGAAAAGATGGTGTAGATGATTTTGGAATGATTCCTTTAGCAGGATTTGTAAGATATTATTTCACACCAAGTGGATTGTTCTTTGGCTCTGATTTAGGTTATGGTTTCTTAACAAATGTTGACAATAATGAAGGCGGATTATATGTAAATCCTCAAATTGGTTACCATAATAGAGACTGGAATATTTATGGATATTACCAAAATACTTTCGCTGAAAATGATGTTAATCTTCAAAGTGTTGGTGTAGGTGTAACCTATAATATAAGATTTAAATAAAATTTAGTAATCGAATTAAAAAAGGAGAAAGTAATTTCTCCTTTTTTTATTTTTAATATTGCTTAGCATTTGTAAACGAATTACATTTGCACATCAACAACACGACAATTAATGAACACAATTACATCGACCAATTTTAACTTTCCCGGTCAAAAATCAGTTTACAAAGGTAAAGTGCGTGAAGTATACAATATTAATGATGAAATATTAGTTATGATCGCTACTGATAGATTATCAGCTTTTGATGTTGTAATGCCAAAAGGAATTCCATTTAAAGGGCAAATGTTAAATCAAATTGCAACAAAATTTATGCAATTAACAGATGACATTGTTCCTAACTGGTTAATAGCTACTCCAGATCCAAATGTAGCAATAGGACATTTATGTACACCATTTAAAGTAGAAATGGTAATTAGAGGTTACCTTTCAGGACATGCTGCACGTGAATATAATGCTGGTAAAAGAATTTTATGTGGAGTAGATTTACCTGAAGGTTTAAAAGAAAATGATAAATTTCCAGAACCAATAATAACTCCTACTACTAAAGCTGATTTTGGAGTTCATGACGAAGATATTTCAAAAGAAGCTATTCTTGAAAATGGAATTGTATCTCCAGAAGATTATGCTGTTTTAGAACAATATACCAGAGCTTTATTTCAAAGAGGTTCAGAAATTGCTGCTTCAAGAGGCTTAATTTTAGTAGATACAAAGTACGAATTTGGAAAAACTAAAGATGGAAAGATTGTATTAATTGATGAAATTCATACACCAGATTCTTCGCGTTATTTTTATGCAGAAGGTTATCAAGAAAGACAAGATAAAGGAGAAGCTCAAAAACAATTATCGAAAGAATTTGTTCGTCAATGGTTAATTGCAAATGGTTTTCAAGGAAAAGAAGGCCAACAAATTCCAGAAATGAGTGAAGAATATATAGCATCTGTTTCGGAAAGATATATTGAACTTTATGAAAATATTATTGGAGAAAAGTTTGTTAAAGCAGATATACATAATATTGAAAAAAGAATTTTTGATAATGTTATGACGTATCTTAAATAATTTAACGATTAGAATAAAATAAAAAAAGTCCCGCAATTTGCGGGACTTTTTTTATTTTAAAACTTTATTCATCTTCCTCAGGAGATTCATCAGCTATTTCTAAATCTTTTAATGCATCCAATGAATCGTCGTCTGCCGATGTTTCATCGATATCATCTTCATCATAGTTTTCAATTCTATCTGCAAGTTTTGTACTAACTTTTACTAAGTAAATAGTATCTTCTGTACGAACTTCTACAGCTTCAATTGTTTCATTTTTAGCGTTTTTAAAACGGATGATATCTGTTTCGTCATATCCGTCAGGAAACTTCTCAACTAGTAGTGTTAAGATTTCATTTGTTAATTTAGCATAATCAACAATTACTCTTTTCATTGGGTTTATTTTAGTATTGTTTTTTTTTCAAATGTAATATCCAAAACGATATAATCAAACAGTTTTCAATTTTTTTTTCAAAAAAAATTACCAACCTAAAATGTAAGCAAAAATCAACGGAGCAACAATTGTTGCATCTGATTCTACAATGAATTTAGGAGTAGTTATATCTAGTTTTCCCCAAGTAATTTTTTCATTAGGAACTGCTCCTGAATAGGAACCATAACTTGTTGTAGAATCTGAAATTTGACAGAAATAAGCCCAGAAAGGAACATCGTGCATTTCCATATCTTGGTATAACATTGGAACAACACAAATAGGGAAATCTCCAGCGATACCACCACCTATTTGAAAGAATCCAATTCCTTTTCCTTCACAATTATCTCTATACCAATCTGCTAACCACATCATGTATTCGATACCACTTTTCATTGTTGTAGCTTTAAACTCTTGCTTAATACAGTATGATGCAAAAATATTACCCATAGTACTGTCTTCCCAACCTGGCACTACAATTGGTAAGTTTTTCTCAGCTGCAGCAACCATCCAAGAATCTTTAGGATCAATTTCATAATATTGTTCTAAAACTCCTGAATTAATCATTTGGTACATAAATTCATGCGGAAAATATCTTTCACCTGATTTATCAGCTTTATTCCAAATATCAAATAAATGTGATTGTAAACGACGGAAAGCTTCTTCTTCTGGAATACAAGTATCGGTTACACGGTTGTAATGGTTTTCTAATAAATCCCATTCTTCTTGTGGAGATAAATCTCTATAGTTTGGAACTCTTTTATAAGAATTATGAGCCACTAAATTCATAATATCTTCTTCTAAGTTCGCGCCTGTACAAGAAATGATATGAATTTTATCTTGGCGAATCATTTCAGCTAATGATTTTCCTAATTCAGCAGTTGACATTGCTCCAGCTAAAGTTACCATCATTTTACCGTTGTCTAATAAATGCTCTTCATATCCTTTAGCAGCATCAACTAAAGCAGCAGCGTTGAAATGTAAATAATGTTTTTCTACAAATTGACTAATTGGTCCTTTCATTTTCTTTTGTTTTTAAAATTGACTCATTGGCATATTGCCAAAATGACTCATTATTTTTTATTATATCCTAAAATATTTAATACATCATCAGCATTTTGTTGTTCAGAAAATACTTCTGTAGCAATAATACCGTTTTTGTCTCTATCTATTAAAATGTGTTTTGGTTGTGGAATTAAACAGTGATGTAAACCTCCAAAACCTCCAATTGTTTCTTGGTAAGCACCTGTGTTAAAGAAACCGATATATAAAGGTTTTTCTTTATTATATTTAGGTAAATAAACCGCGTTCATGTGTTGTTCTGAATTGTAATAATCATCAGAATCACAAGTTAAACCGCCAAGCAATACTCTTTCGTAAGTATCATTCCAACGGTTAACTGCCATCATTACAAAGCGTTTGTTTATTGCCCAAGTATCTGGAAGAGTTGTAATGAAAGAAGAATCAATCATATTCCAGTTTTCACGGTCGTTTTGTTGTTTTTGATATAAAACTTCGTAGATAGCACCACCTGATTCTCCAACTGTGAATGAACCAAATTCAGTAAAAATGTTGGGCACATCAACTTCAGCTTCATCGCATGCAATTTTGATTTGATTTAAGATTTCTTCTATCATGTATTGATAATCATAATCAAAAGCTAATGAATTTTTGATAGGGAAACCACCACCAATATTTAAACTATCAAGTGTAGGACATTCTTTTTTCAAAGCAATATACACTTTCAGACACTTGAATAATTCGTTCCAGTAGGAGGCAGTATCGCGAATGCCAGTAGTATGAACGAAGTGACG
>JAIXHM010000156.1 GCA_030145825.1 Flavobacterium sp. | reverse complement strand
ATGCTAGAATTCACGCCATGTTGTTGTATCGAACTCCCGAATCATTGCAAGAAAAATTTCAGACCAAATTGCAAAATTCGGAAGGATTGTTTCAAGTGGAAAGTTGGTTGTTCCATCACGGAGAAAAATTGCAAAATAGATTCCAACTTTCGGCTTACAAACTCATGAATCATTTATTGAAAACTACCAATATTTTTAAAAACAAAAATCAAGCTGAAATTATAAAAAGTATTTCGTCAAACATTCATCTAATCAGTGTGGATACCGATTACTTTTTTACGGCAAACGAAATTAAAACCGCTTTTCAGGAAATCAAAAACTGCAAAAACAATGCATTTTATCACGAAATCAAATCCATTCACGGACACGATGCTTTCTTGATAGAATTTGAACAATTAAACAACATACTTAAACCTATATTTAATTAAAAACACACAATGAAAATACTAAAATTTGGAGGAAAATCATTAGCAAACGGAGAAGGATTGCAAAAAGTAATTCAAACCATTGCTCAAAAATATTTCAATAACGAACCCATCGCAGTCGTAGTTTCGGCAAGAGGAAACGCAACAGACGAATTGGTAATTTTATTAAAAAAAGCACAAGCCAACATCAATTTTCAAGCGGATTTTGAGCAATTCAAAAAATACCAATTAGAAGGTTTGAAAGAAAATATCTTCGAAGAAGAATTCTCAGTTTTGCAGAAATTGCTAGAAGGCGTTTCGCTTTTAGGAGATTACAGCGAAAAAATTAAAGATCAAGTTATAGCGTATGGCGAGATTTTATCCGCAAAATATGTCGCTTATGTTCTAAACGAAAACAGCATCAAAGCGCAATTTACCGATTCTCGTCAATTAATAAAAACCGATATTAACTTCGGAAATGCCCAGCCAATTGAAGCTGTTTCGAAGCGAAATGTTTTAGATTATTTCGAAAAAAACACCGATAAAGTCAACATTGTAACCGGTTTTATAGGTTCAACTTTACACAATGAAACTACTACTTTAGGAAGAAATGGAAGTAATTACACCGCTTCATTATTGGCGAATTACTTAAATGCTGAAGAATTTCAAAATTACACACACGTAGACGGAATTTTCACTGCCAACCCAGATTTAGTTGCCGATGCGAAAAAAATCGAGCGTTTATCGTTTAACGAAGCGAATGAGTTGGCAAACTTCGGGGCACAAATTTTACATGCCAAAACCATTATTCCTTTGGTGGAAAAAAACATTCCATTACGTATTTTAAACACTTTCAATCCTGAAAACGATGGAACGTTAATCACTTCGGAACAAACTAATGAAGGTATCAAATCGCTTTCGGTTTTAACCAATGTGTCGCTGATCAATCTTGAAGGAAGAGGTTTGTTAGGAAAAACAGGAGTTGATGCAAGAATTTTCCGTGTGATGGCGGAAAACGATATTAGTGTAAGTATTATTTCGCAAGGTTCTTCGGAAAGAGGAATTGGTTTAGTGGTAAGTTCTGACAAGGCTTCCAAAGCTTTAGTGGGTTTAGAAAAAGAGTTTGAAACCGATTTTTACACCAAAGACGTCAATAAAATCTCGGTAAACGATAACATTGCGGTTATTTCGATTATAGGACAAGGTTTAACGAATTTTCACAAACCTTACACGGCTTTAATCCGAAATAAAATCACCCCAATTTTGTTGAATAATACGGTTACAGGAAGAAATATCAGTTTGGTGATTAGTCAAGACGAATTCAAACGCGCTTTAAATGTGATTCACGGAGAAATTTTTGGTGTAGCGAAAAAAATTAACATCGCCATTTTCGGTCATGGAACGGTTGGCGGCACTTTAATTTCCCAAATTTTAGAATCAGCAAAAAACATCGAAAAACGAAAAGGAATCAAGCTGAATGTATTTGCGATTGCGAATTCAAAGAAAGTCTTGTTGAATAAATTCGGAATTAGCGAAAATTGGAAAGCTACGTTAGAAGATAAAGGGCAAGATTATAAAGTGGAAGACATCATCGCTTACGCCAAAGAACATCATTTAGAAAATTTAATCGCAATTGACAACACAGCAAGCGCAATTTTCATTGAAAATTACATTTCCTTAGCCGAAAACAGTTTCGATTTGATTTCTTCCAATAAAGTCGCAAATACAGTAAGTTATGATTTCTATAAAAAACTGCGAAAAGTGTTGAAAGACAACCAAAAAGAATATCTATACGAAACCAATGTAGGTGCAGGATTACCTTTAATTGATACAATAAAATTATTGCATTTATCAGGTGAAAATATCACTAAGATTAAGGGTGTTTTTTCAGGAACATTGAGTTATTTGTTCAATAATTTTTCGATAGAAAACAAGAAATTCAGTGAAGTGTTACAAGAAGCCATCGACAAAGGTTTTACTGAACCAGACCCAAGAGAAGATTTAAACGGAAACGACGTTGGTAGAAAATTATTAATCCTAGCCCGAGAATTAGATTTACAAAACGAATTCGAAGAAATCCAAATTCAAAACTTAATTCCAGAAGCTTTACGCGAAGGAAGTGCATCAGATTTCTTAAAGCGTCTTTCCGAATTAGACGGAATTTACCAAAACATCAAAGACGCTCAAGGTCCAAATGAAGTGTTGCGTTACATTGGAGAATTATCAGGCGATTTACAACAAGACAAAGGAAAATTGGAAGTAAAATTAATATCTGTTCCAGCCAATTCTGCTTTAGGTTCCTTAAAAGGTTCGGATTCTATTTTCGAAATTTATACCGAATCTTATGGAGAGCAACCTATTGTAATTCAAGGCGCTGGCGCTGGCGCATCCGTAACTGCAAGGGGCGTTTTTGGCGATATTTTACGACTATCTGAAAAAAAATTATAACCACCTAAACTCAAAACCTGCAAGATATAATAGTCTTATGGGTTTTACAATTTAAAAGTTAAACAATACAACAAAAAAATCATGGATAATCAAGAATTAGGATTAGAAACCCAACTAATAAGAACACAATTAGAACGTACGCAATATTTAGAACATTCTGTTCCGTTATATTTAACTTCCAGTTTTATTTTTGAAGATGCCGAAGACATGCGTGCTTCATTTGCAGAAGAAACCCTAAACAATAAAACTAATTCCGCTGAAAATGAAAATGGGGTTCTTGGAATCCCTGGGCAAATAACTGAACTTTTTCCAAAGAAGGAACGCAATATTTATAGTAGATTTTCCAATCCCAATACATCAGAATTTGTTGAGAAAATTTGCCTAATGGAAGGAGCAGAAGACGGTTACGCTTTCGCTACAGGAATGGCAGCGGTGTATTCAACTTTTGCTGCTTTATTGAATTCGGGCGATCATATCGTTTCAGCAAGTAGTGTTTTCGGTTCGACACATACGTTGTTTACCAAATATTTTCCGAAATGGAATATTACAACGAGTTATTTTGATGTAAACAAACCAGAAACGATTGAAGATTTCATTCAACCGAATACCAAAATCTTATATGCTGAATCGCCAACAAATCCAGCAGTTGATGTTCTAGATTTAGAATTGTTGGGTAAAATTGCAAAAAAGCACAATCTGATTTTAATTATCGATAATTGTTTTGCGACTCCTTACATTCAAAATCCTATTCAGTTCGGCGCCGATTTAGTGATTCATTCTGCAACCAAATTAATCGATGGTCAAGGTCGTGTTTTAGGCGGTGTCACTGTTGGGCGTTCTGATTTAATTCGTGAGATTTATTTATTTTCTCGCAATACCGGACCTGCTTTGTCACCTTTCAATGCTTGGGTATTGTCTAAAAGTTTAGAAACCTTGCCAGTTCGTATCGAAAAACATTGCGAAAACGCTTTAAAAGTCGCCGAATTTTTAGAAAGTCATCCTAATGTTGCTGCTGTGAAATATCCATTTTTGAAATCGCATCCACAATATGAAGTAGCAAAACGACAAATGAAATTAGGTGGAAATATTGTGGCTTTTGAAATCAAAGGTGGAATTGAAGCAGGAAGACAATTTTTAGATAAAATCAAGTTGTGTTCGTTGTCTGCTAATTTAGGAGATACGCGTTCTATAGTTACGCATCCAGCTTCAACAACACATAGTAAATTAACTGAAGAGGAACGTTTAGCGGTAAGCATTACTGATGGATTGGTTCGTGTTTCTGTAGGTTTAGAAACAGTTAATGATGTAATTAACGATTTAAAACAAGCGTTAGAATAAAATGGTTTTTAAATTTTTATAGATTATTATTTTATTTTATTTCTATTGATTAGATTTTTGAACTATAAAAATTTGTTTTTATATTAAATTTTAGAAAATATTTCATTATTTCAATTTTGTCATTACATTTGCAGTGTTCATTGATATAGTGTTTGTTATCACGAAAGCTGGAGGGAATAGACCCTACGAAAGCTTAGCAACCCTACACTTGTAGAAGGTGCTACATTCTATTTCGATTTTATCGGAAAAAGATAACCTTAGGAAATTCTTTCCAATTTCTTGATAACATATTAATAAATTAAATCATTGCGAACCTTGCGAAATGCCTTTGCGAGCTTTGCGGTTAAAAGATAATATGTCAAAAATTCAAGAAGAAATTAAAAATAGAATTCTCGTGCTCGATGGAGCTATGGGAACGATGTTGCAGCGTTATAAATTTGAAGAGGAAGATTTTAGAGGCGAACGCTTTAAAGATTTTCCGCATCCGCTTAAAGGGAATAACGATTTGTTATCTCTTACGCAACCCGAAGCGGTAAAAGAAGTACATCGTTTGTATTTTCAAGCTGGTGCCGATATTGTAGAAACCAATACTTTTTCAGGAACGACTATAGGAATGGCGGATTACCATATGGAAGATTTAGTTTACGAATTGAATTTTCAATCGGCAAAAATCGCTCGTGAAGTTGCGGATGAATTTACCGATAAACCAAGATTTGTAGCAGGTTCTATCGGACCAACAAACAGAACGGCTTCAATGTCACCAGATGTTAATGACCCAGGATTTCGTGCGGTGACTTTTGATGATTTAAAAATTGCTTACAGACAACAAGTAGAAGCTTTGATTGATGGTGGTTGCGATTTACTTTTAGTAGAAACCATTTTCGATACATTGAATGCTAAAGCGGCTTTGTTTGCTATCGAAGAAGTAAAAGAAGAACGCAATTTAGATATTCCGGTTATGGTTTCAGGAACAATTACAGATGCTTCTGGAAGAACTTTATCTGGTCAAACGGTAGAAGCATTTTTGATTTCTATTTCGCATATTCCTTTATTGAGTGTTGGGTTCAATTGTGCCCTTGGAGCAGATCAATTAAAACCGTATTTAAAAACATTAAGTCATAATACGACTTTAAATATTTCGGCACATCCCAATGCAGGTTTGCCCAATGCCTTCGGACAATACGATCAAACTCCAGAAGAAATGCAGGAATTAATCCGAGAGTATTTACAAGAAAATTTAATTAATATCATTGGAGGTTGCTGTGGTACAACACCAGATCATATTAAATTAATAGCAGAAGTTGCAAAAGAATTTAAGCCTAGAACAGTTGAAGTAGTAGCATAATGGCAGATGTGGATTGTAATAAATATTTAAAATTATCAGGTTTAGAACCTTTGATTGTAACTCCAGAAACCAATTTTGTTAATGTTGGAGAACGTACTAATGTTACAGGTTCTAGAAAATTTCTTCGATTAATTAAAGAAGAAAAATACGATGAAGCGCTTGATATTGCGCGTGCTCAAGTTGAAGGTGGTGCACAAATAATCGATGTAAACATGGATGAAGGAATGTTAGATGGTGTTTACGCTATGACTAAATTCCTAAATCTAATTGCTGCCGAACCTGATATAGCTCGTGTTCCGGTAATGATCGATAGTTCAAAATGGGAAATTATCGAGGCGGGTTTAAAAGTCATTCAAGGAAAAGGAGTGGTGAATTCTATTTCTTTAAAAGAAGGTGAAGAGGCTTTTATTCATCATGCCAAATTAATTAAAAGATATGGTGCTGCAGTTATTGTTATGGCATTTGATGAAAATGGTCAGGCAGATACCTATGAAAGACGTATCGAAATTTGTAAGCGTTCGTATGATATTTTAGTTGAAAAAGTTGGTTTCCCTGCCGAAGATATCATTTTTGATCCTAATATTTTTCCTGTTGCAACCGGAATGGAAGAGCATAAATTAAATGCTTTGGATTTTTTTCGTGCAACAAAATGGATTCGTGAAAATTTACCGTATGCTCATGTTTCTGGAGGTGTAAGTAATGTTTCGTTTTCTTTCCGAGGAAATGATAAAGTCCGTGAAGCAATGCATTCTGCTTTCTTATATCATGCTATTCAAAATGGCATGACAATGGGAATCGTAAACCCAGAAATGCTGGAAATTTACGATGAAATTGATAAAACACTTTTACAACATGTTGAAG
>JAIXHM010000155.1 GCA_030145825.1 Flavobacterium sp. | reverse complement strand
GTATCGATGCAAATTATCAAGATATGATTAACTACTCTGTTTTTGCTTTAATTCATTTAGGTAAAGCTTAAACGATTAACAAGTGCTTAACATTTCATTGACAGCTTAATTATAACTAAAGCCTTAATTTTAGAAAAAATTAAAAAAATGCGAAACAATATTACTCAAATTTCAAGATTTCTTGTTGGTATATTATTCATTATTTCTGGTTTAATTAAACTAAATGATCCCGTTGGTTTTTCATATAAACTAGAAGAATATTTTAATGCAAATGTTCTAAACATGGAATTTTTGATTCCGTATGCTTTAGTAATTGCATGTTTTGTAGTGATTTTTGAAGTTGTTTTGGGAGTTATGTTATTATTAGGTTTTAAACCTAAATTCACAATGTGGAGTTTACTTGCTATGATTGTTTTCTTCACGTTTTTAACTTTCTATTCGGCTTATTTTAATAAAGTAACTGATTGTGGTTGTTTTGGAGATGCGTTAAAATTAACTCCTTGGGAATCATTTACAAAAGATGTTATTCTATTGTTCTTCATTTTAATTTTATTCTTCAATCAAAAATTCATAAAACCTATTTTAAGTAAGGTTCCTTTAAATTATGCTGTATTTACGACCTATTCTTTATGTTTATTTATGGCTTATTATGTGTTACAACATTTACCAATTATAGATTTTAGAGCATACAAAGTTGGAACCAATATTCAAAAAGGAATGGAAATTCCTGAAGGAGCACAAAAGAGTGAATATGAAATGGTTTTCATTTACAAAATAAATGGCGTAGATACCGAAATTAGTTATGACGATGTTATGGCAAACAAAGTACCTGAAAACGCAGAATTTGTAGACCGAAAAGATAAATTGATAAAACAAGGTTATGTACCTCCTATTCACGATTTTTCTATGGAAAAAGATGGAGCAGATTATACTGAAGAAATTCTAAATGAACCTAAAGTTGCGCTTTTAATTTCTTATGACTTAACAAAATCGAAAGATAAAGGAATGGAAAAGCTTGAAGAATTTAACAAAAAAGCTTCCGAAAAAGGATATATGGTTTTAGGTATGACTTCATCAGGAACTGAAGTTATTGAAGAATACAAAAAGAAATTCGGCTTAACTTTTGATTATTATTTCTGCGATGCTACTACTCTTAAAACTATCGAAAGAGCAAACCCAAGTATTGTAATTTTAGAACAAGGAACCATTACGGACAAAAAACATTTCAACGATATCGATAAAGTAGTGTTAAAATAATTTAACAACTCTCATTTTCCTTATCTAATTGATTAATTTTGAAATAAACATTTACTTTTATATAAATGAAAAAGATATTATTACTAATTACAACCGTTCTTACTTTGGTTTCATGTGATGCTCAAAGTAAAAAAGAATTTACAAAAGAAGCATTAGAAAATGTAATGACTTCTAAGGAAAATAAAACGATAACTTTTAAAGAAATAATCAATCAATACAAAGGTAAAACAGTTTTTATCGATGTTTGGGCTTCTTGGTGCCCTGATTGTGTAAAAGGTATGCCAAAAATAAAAGCAGTACAAGAAAATCATCCCGATTTAGTTTATTTATTCATTTCTATGGATAAAAACTATGAGGCATGGATTAAAGGTATTGCTAAATACGATGTTGTGGGCGAACATTATTTAACTTCAGATGGAATGAAAGGCATTTTCGGAAAATCTATTGATTTAGATTGGATTCCTCGTTACATGATTGTAGATAAAGAAGGTAACATTGCATTATACAAAGCAATTGAAGCAGACGATATCAAAATTGAAGAAACACTTAAAAAGTTAGAAAAATAATTATTAATTGCCTAAAGTGTTATTGCTTTAAGCCTTAATCAAATAAAATGAGAAAAAATATTGTTGCTGGTAACTGGAAAATGCATAAAAACAATTCTGAAACTGTTGCCTTATTACAAGATATAATAGCAAAAAACGGAACTCCTAATTGCGAAGTTGTGGTAGCTCCTACATTTGTAAATTTAAAAACTGCAGTCGATACAGTAAATGGAAAAAACATTACTGTTGCTGCTCAAAATATGCACCAAGCAGAAGGTGGCGCTTTTACAGGTGAAATTGCTGCTAGTATGCTAACTGATATTGGTGTAAATACTGTTATTTTGGGTCATAGTGAGCGTCGCGCTTATTTTCATGAAACAGATGCTTTATTAGCAAACAAAGTAGATACCGCTTTAAAACATGAAATGCGTGTTATTTTTTGTTTTGGAGAAGAATTAAAAGACCGTCAAAAAGAAAATCATTTCAACGTTGTAGAATACCAATTACGTGATGGTTTATTCCATTTGGAAAAGAAAGATTGGAAAAGTATTGTTTTAGCTTACGAACCTGTTTGGGCTATTGGAACTGGAGAAACTGCTTCTCCTGAACAAGCACAAGAAATGCACCGATTCATTCGTGAACTAATTGCTAAAGTTTATGGAAGTGACGTAGCTGATAATGTTTCTATTTTATACGGTGGAAGTGTAAAACCTGATAATGCTAAAGAAATTTTCTCTAAACCCGATGTTGATGGTGGTTTAATTGGAGGAGCTGCTCTAAAAGCTGATGATTTCTTAGCGATTGTTAATGCGTTTTAATTCATTTTTGTCACTTCGAGCGAGATCGAGAAGTCTTATTCTATGATTTCTCTTCGTTTCACTCATCTTAATGACAATTAAATTGATAAAATAAATGAACCTAAACATTCAAAATAGATTTATCTCAGAACTTCCTTCTGATCCTAATACAATAAACGAAGTAAGACAGGTACCTGGTGCCTGTTTTTCTTTTGTTATACCTAAAGTTCCAAGTAATCCAAAAGTAATTCACGTTTCAAAAGATGTTGCTTCTCTAGTTGGTTTATCATCTGAAGATTTATCTTCAACTGAATTTTTAGAAGTTTTTTCTGGAAAAAAAATATACGAAAACACCCAACCTTTTGCTATGAATTATGCTGGACATCAGTTTGGCAATTGGGCAGGACAATTAGGAGACGGAAGAGCTATTAATCTTTTTGAAGTTGAACATAATAATCAATTTTATACCTTACAATTAAAAGGCGCTGGAAAAACCCCATATTCTCGTCGTGGGGATGGTTTAGCTGTTTTACGTTCCTCTATTCGCGAACATTTATGCAGCGAAGCGATGTTCCATTTAGGCATTTCTACAACTCGCTCGTTAGCTTTATTTGAAACAGGCGACCAAGTACTTCGAGATATATTATATGATGGTCATCCTAATTATGAAAAAGGAGCAATTGTTTGCAGAGTTGCACCAAGTTTTATTCGTTTTGGTAGTTTCGAACTATTTTCGGCTCAAAATGATATCGAAAACTTAAAAAAACTCGCTGATTTTACCATTAAATATTATTTTCCTCATTTAGATTGTCAAATTGAGCCTGTCGAAATTGACAAAAATGACTTCGACAAGCTCAGTCTGACAAACAAACAAAAATACCTTGATTTCTTTCAAGAAGTTACTACAACAACCAAAAATCTTATTTTAGATTGGCAACGTATAGGGTTTGTTCATGGTGTTATGAATACTGATAATATGTCAATTCACAGCATTACCATTGATTACGGTCCGTATGGTTGGATGGATGATTTCAACCCTAATTGGACTCCTAACACAACCGATGCTGAAGGAAAGCGTTATCGTTTTGGTAACCAACCTAATATTGCACTTTGGAATTTACTCCAATTAGCAAATGCATTGTATCCATTAATTGAAGAAGTAAAACCTTTGGAAGCCATTTTAGAAGATTATTCTAATTCTTTCCAATCGGATTTTACTCAAATGATGTGTACCAAAATTGGTATTCAAAACCCAAAAACTTCAGATGAATCGATTGTTAATCAATTATTAGTTACCTTTCGTGAAACCGAAACTGATATGACGATTTTCTATCGTTTATTGGCAACTGTTTCAAAAAATGACACAGCCGAAAAAGCATTAGAAAAAGTCACTTTTGCATTTTATATACCAGAAACGGTTAAAGATTCAGTAAGAGAAAGTTGGTTGTATTGGTTTACTATATACTTAGAAAGATTACAAGAAGAAACAATTTCTAACGAAGAGCGTACAGCTAAAATGAATTTGGTAAACCCAAAATATGTTTTGCGTAACTACATAGCGCAGTTAGCTATTGAAGCGGCTGAAGAAGGCGATTATTCTGTTTTAGAAGAATTGTTCGAAATGCTCAAAAAACCATATGATGAACAACCACAATACCAAAAATGGTTTGCTAAAAGACCTGATTGGGCGCGAACAAAAATAGGTTGTTCGATGTTGAGCTGCAGTTCGTAATCTCAATTTAAAATCGTAGCTTTATATTCCTAAAATAAAAAGGTATGAAGCAAATCACATTTTCTACAACTATAAATGCACCTGCTGAAAAAGTTTGGTTTTGTTTATGGAACAAAGCTAATTATATAAACTGGACAAGTGTATTCTCGGAAGGTTCTCATGCTATTTCAGATTGGAACAAAGGCAGTAAAATACATTTTTTATCTCCTGAAGGTGATGGAATGTACGCTATAATTTCTGAGTTAATTCCCAATGAAAAAATAACTTTTCTACATCAAGGTGAAGTAAAAAACCATGTAGAACAAGGACTTAATGAGGAATGGGCAAATTCTGAAGAAGGTTATGTATTGAAAGAAGACAATGGAATAACTATATTAAATGTTAATCTTACTTTAGATGAAAAATGGCAAGATTTTTTTAATGATACTTTTCCAAAAGCAATAGCATTAGTTAAAGAAGATGCAGAAAATGGAACTGTAAAACTGATTACAGTTCAAACTGTAATTGATAAACCTTTACAGGAAGTTTGGGATAAATACACAAAACCAGAACATATTGTAAATTGGAATTTTGCTTCAGATGATTGGCATTGTCCAAAAACTTATAATGAAGTAAAAACTGGAGGGCAATTTTCGCATCGAATGGAATCTAAAGATGGAAGCATGGGCTTTGATTTTGAAGGAACTTATAGCGAAGTAATTCCTTTAAAAAAACTAGCTTTTAATTTAGGTGAAAGAAAAGTTTGGACAGAATTTACATCTTTTAATGGGAAAACTTTAGTTTCTGGAAACTTTGAACCAGAACAAACACATTCAATTTACATGCAAAGAGATGGTTGGCAAGCTATTTTAAATAATTTCAAAAAATATTGTAACTAAAACTAAAAATTATGGCATCAGTTCACGCTTATTTAACTTTTAATGGTAATACCGAAGAAGCATTTAATTTCTATAAATCGGTATTTGGAGGAGAATTTGATTACATCGGAAAATTTAAAGACATGCCGCCAAGTGAAGATTATCCTACGGTTAGTGCAGAAGAAGGAGAACGAATAATGCATGTAAGTTTAAGAATTGGAAAAGATTCTGTATTAATGGCAAGTGATAGTACTTCTATGAGCGGAGATGTAACTTTTGGAAATAATTTTTCTATATCAATTAATGCGGAAAGTCGAGAAGAAGCTGATAAATTGTTTAATGGATTATCAGCTGGTGGCTCAGTTATTATGCCTATGGATAATACTTTTTGGGGTGCTTATTTTGGAATGTTTACTGATAAATTTGGTATTAATTGGATGGTAAATTTTGACGAACAACCTCAATAGAAATTGTTTTTTGGCACGACTCTTGTTTTATAGTTACTAAACCATAAAAATAAAGAGCTATGAAAACGATAAAATTTAACAAATTAGTGATTGGGTTAACTCTTTTTTTAACGACAGTTGTAACACAAGACATTTTTGCACAAGGTCCGCCACCATGGGCTCCAGCAAACGGATATAGAGCAAAAGTAAGACACGTTTACTTTCCTACTCAAAATATGTATTACGATTTACAAGACAGAGTTTATATTTATGCAAATGGAGGAAATTGGTCAATTTCAGCATCAATTCCATCAATTTTTAGAAACGTAAATCTTGGTGCAGCCGTGCAAATTGGTTTAGATTTTAGAGGTGATTATCCGCAGCGTTATAATACAGTTCACGTTACTGAATACCGTTATTATGGAAAAGATAAACACAAAAATAAAAAGTATAAAAACAAAAAACATAAACATTAATTAATCAAAAAAGCAGATTCTTAGGAATCTGCTTTTTTGATTTTATCAATTTAAATTTGGAAACTTATACTCCACTCTTAATATATTCTTGAAATTTCCCTGGTTTATACTTTGTATATTTATCTAACCAAACTGGTTTTAAAATATAACCTTCTACTTTATGCTGTAAAGTTGTATAAACTCTTATTTCTGAGTAATCCTCTAATTTTGAATATTTTGCCTTAAACCTGTAAATATAACTATTGTCGTAAAATACAGTTTGAACTATTTTCAATTCTTGTAAGTCTCCAAAGTTTTCT
>JAIXHM010000154.1 GCA_030145825.1 Flavobacterium sp. | reverse complement strand
GATACTTTTGAAGAAACATTTTCATTAAAATTAAATCTTATGAACGTGTTTTTAGTGGCGACTCTTGGTGCTATTTTTTTAATAGGAATTACCACTTATATTATTGCGTTTACGCCATTACGCCAATATATTCCGGGATATGCTTCTACAAAATTAAAACAAGAAGCTACTAATTTAGCTATTAAGTCCGATTCATTAGAAAGTCTAGTAAAAGACAATACAGCTTATATTAATTCTATCAAAAAGGTATTAACGGGCGATTTAGAATATGCAAAATTCAATAAAGATTCTATTATCGCTGCCGAAAAACAAACAATAGATGAATCTGCTTTACTTGCTTCTGAAGCCGAAAGCGAACTTCAAGAAACAGTTAAAAAAGAAGATAAATATAATGTATTTGAGTCTTCAAAGCCAAAAGTAAGTTTTGTATTATTTCCACCTGCAAAAGGTAAAATAATTGAAAAGTATAATGCAAAAAATAAGCATTTAGCAATTTCGATAGCACTTGCAAATAATACGCCAATTAAAGCTGTGGCAACAGGAACTATTGTTTTTGCAGATTGGACACCTTCTTCAGGTTATGTTGTTATTATAAGACATCAAGATGCGATTCTTTCGGTTTATAAAAATGCTGGAAGTTTAACAAAGAAACAAGGCGATACTGTAAAATCAGGAGAAGTTATTGCTTTAGCAGGTAATTCAGTGAATCCAGATGCAAGTATTTCGCTTCATTTCGAACTGTGGAAAGATGGTTTTCCTATTGATCCTACTCAATTTATCAATTTTGAATAAACTATGTCAATAAAAGCTTTTGCAGCAAAATTATTTGCAAAACACATTCATAATAAAACTCAAAAATGGGCGCAAAATCCTATTGAAACTCAACAAAAAGTTTTTAAAGATTTAATTCAAAAAGCTAAAGAAACGCAATTTGGGAAAGATCATCATTTCGATACAATTAATTCCTACGAAGATTATCAAAAAAATGTTTCCATCCGCGATTATGAACAATTAAGACCTTATGTTGATGACGTTGTAAAAGGGAAAGAAAACATTCTTTGGCCTGGAAAACCAATCTATTTTGCTAAAACATCTGGAACTACTTCGGGAGCCAAATATATTCCGTTGACAAAAGAGTCAATGCCTTTTCATATTGAAGCCGCTCGAAATGCAATTTTGAGTTATATTCACGAAACAGGAAAAGCCAATTTTGTGGATGGTAAAATGATTTTCTTACAAGGAAGTCCCATTTTAGAAGAAAAAAACGGAGTAAAATTAGGCCGACTTTCAGGAATTGTTGCACATTACGTTCCTGCTTATTTACAGAAAAATAGAATGCCAAGTTGGGAAACCAATTGTATTGAAGATTGGGAAACTAAAGTTGATGCCATTGTAGAGGAAACAATACAAGAAGATATGGCGGTTATTTCGGGAATTCCTTCTTGGGTGCAAATGTATTTTGAAAAACTAAAAGAAAAAGCGAATAAGCCCATTGGTGAAATTTTTAAAAACTTCAATTTATTTATCTACGGCGGAGTTAATTACGAACCGTACCGTGCTAAATTTGAAAATTTAATTGGTAGAAAAGTAGATGCTATTGAGCTTTTTCCAGCATCTGAAGGGTTTTTTGCCTATCAGGATTCTCAAAAAGAAAAAGGAATGTTGTTGCTTTTAAATTCAGGAATATTCTACGAATTCATAAAAGCAGAAGAGTTTTTTACCGAAAATCCAAAACGTTATACAATTGGCGAAGTAGAATTGGGTACTAATTATGTTCTAATTCTATCAACAAATGCTGGACTTTGGGCTTACAATATTGGTGATACGATTCAGTTTACAAGTTTAAAACCTTATCGAGTGATTGTTTCTGGAAGAATCAAACATTACATTTCTGCTTTTGGCGAACATGTTATTGGTAAAGAAGTGGAAGCCGCTTTACAAGAAGCTATGGAAGGAACAAATGTTAGAGTGAATGAATTTACTGTAGCTCCGCAAATTAATCCAGAAAATGGTTTACCGTATCACGAATGGTTTATCGAATTTGAGAATGAACCTTTAAATTTAGAGGAATTTGCTCTAAAAATTGATAACGCTATGCGCAAACAAAACGTGTATTACGACGATTTGATTGCGGGAAGCGTTTTACGAACTTTAGTAGTTACCAAAGTTGTAACAAATGGTTTCCAAGATTATATGAAATCAATTGGAAAATTAGGTGGGCAAAATAAACTTCCACGTTTAAGTAATGACCGAAAAATTGTTCAGTTTTTTGAGAATAAATAATTTTTGTCATTCTGAACTTGTTTCAGAATCTATGAGAGAAGCTGAAATCGTTTTAGCTTAACAGGGTTTCAAATAGAACATTTAATGAATAAGTTTTTAGTTTTTTTTCTTTTTCTAACCATTTCCCTTACTGGCCAAATAAAAGGCGTGGTCAAAGACAGCATTTCTGGTGAACCAATTCCTTATGTTTCAATATGGATAGAAAATAAAAGTATAGGAACTTCAAGCGAAGAAAACGGAACATTTTTAATTAATGCAAATGAAACTAATCGTTTACAGTTTTCATGTTTAGGTTATAAGGATAATACTTTAAATATAAATGCAAAAGGAGAATATTTACTTTCTCCAGAAATTTATCAAATTAGAGAAGTAGAAGTTATTGCATTAAAAAAGACAAAAAAAAATAAAGTCGGAAATTCCGAATTGAGTAGAACGAGTCATTTACAAGGAGCTATTCCTCAAATTTTAGCTAAAAAATTTGATTATGATTCAATTACTAAAGAAACTAATTTTTTAAAAGAAATCGAAATATTTACAAAATCACCCATTAAAGACGCTGTTTTAAAAATAAGGATTTTAGAATTAGATTCTATTACTAACTTACCTGGAAAATCTTTAGTAGACGAATCTATTTTAGTGAAAGTAGGTAAAGGAAGAAAAAAAACTATAGTTGATGTTTCAAATCAAAATATCTCAATTCCAAAAGGCGGAATTATAATTGGGATTGAAAATGTGATAGTTGAATCAAATAAATATTTTCAAAGTCATGGTGATAAAATAGAAACAGAATATTATGCTCCTCAAGTGATTCTTAATTATGTAGAAGAAGAAAAATCATACATGTTTGTAAATTTGAAATGGTTTAAAAGAAAAAAACAGTTAGTAGAATTTGGTAATAATAAAGGAAAAAAAATGGTTATAGAACCAGCAATAAACATTGTTTTAACCAACTAATCTAAAAAACATTACCTTTGCAGGTTAGAAAAACAAAATATTAATGAAAGACATTAAAAACATTTCGCGCTCAAGAGCGCAAGAGTCGTCAGCAGCTATTGAACGACTGTACATTACCATGAGACATTTATTCAACAGAGGTTTCTATAAACCAATGGGTGTTTCTGGAGAAACTTTAAGAGAAGCTTTATTATCGCTTCGACCAGAAATTTACGGTTCTATTGCCGAGGAAAAAGTAGAGTTAAACGGGCTTTTATACGTAATTGAACGTTTACCAATTGGAATTGAAGAATGCCGTTACATCAACTTAACTTCTGACGAAGGTTATGCTAATTCTCATTTTAAAGCAATTGTTCCACCAAAAAGAAGAAGAAATTGTTACCGTATTGATGATGAACAAATGAATGTGGAAATCACACGTGGACGTTCGGACATTTACGACATTCTTACGCATTTGACTTTTATTTTTATCGAGTCACACAAAATTAAAGACAGAGTTTTAATTGATGATGAGGGTTCGGTTTCTCGCGATTGGCAAAAATTAGAATTAGCGGTAAAACAAACTAAAAAATTAAGCTTAATTGATCGTGAAAAAGCGATTTCTCATGCAGCTAATGTTTTAGGACGAACTTTTGCTGAGGTACAAAATATTTATGATGATTTTGCTACAGCTGAAGCACCAGATCGTTTCTTACATGTAGTGTATTGGTTAGGAAAATTAGCCATAGAAGAAGTAGTAGATAACAATAAAAGAACCATTACTTTTAGCCCTATTTTAAGAGAACGATTAGGACATCATATTTATGGTGATATTTGGGCTACCACGATTAAAGAAGTTTTACTTGAAAATGATTTAATCGATAGACCTATTCACATTATTAGTGCGAATATGCACAGTGTAATGAATTCGTTATTTGCAGAGCCTGTTTTAGGAAAAAAATACAAAAATACACCTGAATTTCAGATATTTGAGGATTTAAGTAGTTCGGCAAACAAAGAGCTACGCAAGAAAGTAGAAGATTTTGCGTTATCTCAAGGGATGATTTCTTTGCCAGATGCATCAGGAACTAATATCGACGTTCAAATTTTTGATACGGCTAAAATTGATTTCAAGAAAACCATTTTTGCTGAGGCTAAAATAGCAAAAGAAAAACCGGTTATTATTGTAATGGATTACGCTTTTGGTGAGCAAGCTTTTGAAACGATAGATGAGTTATTAAAACCTTATAAAACAGAAAAGAAAAATAAGATTTTCTTGAATGTTGAATCGGTTTCTATTATGGGTAAAGCCGGAATTTTGGAGGGTGGAAAAGGCGATATTATGATTCCATGCGCCCATGTGAATGAAGGAACAGCGGATAATTATCCGTTTGAAAATGAGTTAACCAAAGAGATGTTTGAAGGGAACGGAATTCCTGTTTTTGCAGGTCCAATGATTACGGTTTTAGGAACATCACTTCAAAATAGAGATTTGTTGAAGTTTTTTCACGAATCAACTTGGCAAGCAATCGGATTAGAAATGGAAGGTGCTTATTATCAAAAAGCAATTCAGTCGGCTTCTAAAATTAGAAAAAGTATTAATCCAGATGTAAAAGTAAGATATGCTTATTACGCATCTGATAATCCTTTAGAAACCGGAAGCACTTTGGCATCGGGCGGTTTAGGAACCACAGGAGTAAAACCTACATATTTAATTACGATTAAAATATTAGAACAAATCTTTAACTTAAAATAAGTTTAAATGAGTACAAATTCTCAAGATCAAGAAATCGATTTAGGACAAATTTTTCATAAAGTTGGAGGATTTTTTCAAAGTATTGTAGATAAACTATTTGATTTTATTCTTTTTGTTAAAAGAAATAGTCTTTACCTCGCAGGTCTTTTAATTATAGGCTTAGTTTTTGGTTATTTTTTAGATAAACAAAATAAAACTTACGATCATGAAATAATTGTAACTCCTAATTTTGGAAGTGTTGATTATTTGTATTCTAAAATTGCTCTTTTAGACGCAAAAAGGAGAGAAAATGACACATTGTTTTTTTCTAACCTTGGTTTTAAAGATATTAAAACTGTAGGAACTATAAAAGTTGAGCCTATAATTGATATTTATAAGTTTATAGAAGGTAAACCTGGAAATTTTGAATTAATAAAATTAATGGCTGAAGAAGGAGATATTAATAATATTGTAAAAGATCCTGTAACTAGTAAAAATTATCCTTATCATACTATTACTTTTAAAACTAACGGATTGACTGATAATAATAAAACAATTAATCCCTTATTAAATTTTTTAAATGATTCTGAGTATTATTCAAAATTGAAAGAACAATATTTAGAAAATCAAAAAGAAAAATTAAGCTCAAATGATAGTATAATAAATCAAATTGACAACTTATTGAACGAATTTTCTAATACTGTTTCAGATGGTTCAAAGAGCGATAAACTTATTTACTATAGTGATAATAATCAATTAGATGCAATTATCAACACAAAAAATACACTCACTATTGAAAAAGGATCTATAAAACTTAACATAATTAATAGTGATAAAATTATAAAAGATATTAGTTCAACAATTAATATGAAGTCAACTAAAGGAATTTTAGGTAAAATGAAAATAGTAGTTCCAGTAGTATTTTTATTTTTATTTTTTGTATTTGTTTCAGTAAAGAATTTTTATAGAAATCAGTTAGCCAAAAGAAATTTAGCTTAAATGAAAAATATTTTAGTAACTGGCGGCGCTGGGTTTATTGGAGCTAATTTTGTTCCCTATTTTATAGAAAACAATCCAGATTATCATTTAGTAAATCTAGATTTGCTAACTTATGCGGGAAATCTAGATAATGTTAAGGAAGTTGACAATCATCCAAGATACACTTTTGTGCAAGGTGATATTTGCGATAGAAATTTTGTGGAAGAACTATTTCAAAAATATCAATTTCACGATGTGATACATTTCGCAGCAGAAAGTCATGTAGATAACTCTATTTCGGGTCCAGAGGCATTTATTAAAACCAATGTTTTAGGAACATTTAATTTGTTAGATACGGCTAGAAAACTTTGGATGTCAGCTCCAAATCAATACAATGTTGGATTTGAATCTTCACGTTTTCACCATGTTTCTACAGATGAGGTTTATGGAACTTTAGGCGAAACAGGTTTGTTTGAAGAAACGACTCCGTATGCTCCAAATAGTCCCTATT
>JAIXHM010000153.1 GCA_030145825.1 Flavobacterium sp. | reverse complement strand
TTTTTAATTAGTTGAACTTTTAAATCCTCCCAAATTAATTGGTTGTTATTTCTAATGTATTTAACTATAAAATCAGAATTACTTTGAATGAATTTTTCAACTAATTCTAATGAAAATTTTGTTTTAGCTACACCAGCTTGTCCTGTAATTAAAAGAAAGTCAGATTTTTTTAAGAATTGTTCACCTTTTGTTAATTCATCTGTTCTGTTATAAAAAGTATTTGATAATGGTGTTGCAAACTTAGATTTTTCATATTGAGTAATGAATTCACTCATTTCTAAAATTTGACCTGTATCAATTGTTAAACCTATTTCTCTGGCTAAAGAAGGAAAGTCTCTAAAGATAATTGTTGCTAAAGCATCTAATCCAATTACTTCTAATTTTGTAAACCTATTAATCTCGTTTTTATACAGATTTAATTCTTCCTGAATTTTTGTTGTAATTTCTTGATTACAGATTAAAATAATTCTAACAATTTTGTCTTGAGAAATATCTTTTTGATTAAAACAATGTCTAATATCTCCTTTAAGTTTTTCTATTAATTGCTTTTTCTCAATAGTTGTAACTTCGTTGAAAATGTAGTTATCACCATCTGAAATAAAATTATCAGGAGTTCCTTTCTTAGATTTTTCCTTTCCAATTACCAAACCTGTAGCATTAATTATTGGAAACCGATATGCAAGATATAATCTACATAAGTTTGCAAATTTATCTGGATTACATCTTTGAAGTGCTTGTTCTATTGCTGTTATCATTGTAAATCATTAATTTACAAAAATAATCATATTTCTTATGTAGAATTACAATAATCGATGTAAGATTTTAGATAGAATAATTCAATTTGGTTTTCATCGTCTCCTTCCAATTGTCCAATCTCAATAAAAGCAATATCATTGGCAAAAGATTTTTCACCAATTAAGTGTTCAATGTGAACGTAAACTGCTTCTCGAAGTTTTGGATTGTCTTTGTGTACGATGTAATTTTTGAGAAGTACTTTTATTCCTAAATCGGTTGGTTTGTTTGGGTTTTCTAATGGGATGAAATATATTTCACTTATTCGTAAAGTGATGCCGTAATATTCTAGTGGTTTGTCGGTGCCGTTTTCGTATTTTGTTAGATTGGATTCCGGTTGGAGGAATGCGGTTATTTTCCAACGTTCTACAACCGGTGCATGATGAACTAGTAATTCTACTTCTTTGAATAGATAAGGATTTCCGTTTGCAGTAATTATTAATTCGCCGCCTTTAGTTTTGTTTTTGATGATGAGGTCTAGGTCTTTGTTGTATTGATGGAGTATCTCGATTAGTTTGTCGAAATGGGTTTTTAGTTCTTCTTTTGGGATTTCGTTTAGGAGTAGGAAAATGAAGTTGTTTTGTTGGAAGTAATTCCAGAAGTTGGTTATTGTTTTCATGTTGTTACTTTTTGTTGGAACGCGGATGAAACGGATTCGCCAGGGCGAAACGCGGATTTAAGCGGATTTATCTTTTGTCTTGAACTGATTTTTCAAATGCTATTAAATTTACCATCTCTCGTAATCTGGAGCGAACTCGGTTGCCGTAATGTTTTTCTATTTCTGTGGCTGATAGGTTTGTGGTTATGTGGGTTTGTAGTTTTTTTGAAATGAATAGATCATATCGGCTTAATAGAATTTCTGCCATTACATTGCATTCGTTACCGAAATATTTTAGGTTGTTTTCTGTTCCTAAATCGTCAAAGCAATAGGTTCTTGGTTCGGATTGGTATAGTTTGCCGATGCTGTATTTATGGATTATTTGGTAGCCGTCCTGGATAAATTCAAAGCTTATGTCTCGACACGGTTTTACGAAAAATTTATGCTCTGTGGCTGTTAGGTATTTCATTAAATTCATCAATGATGTTTTTCCGCATCCGATTGGTCCGGTTAATAATATTCCCTTGTTGAGGTTTATTCCGTATTGAAAGCATGTTGGCTCGTCTTTTAAAAAATAGGCAATGAGTTTGTACACGATTGGATAATCAGTTTCAAGGATTTTGAAATGATTGCCGTATAGTTCGATGCCTTTTTGTTCTAGCCAATTGATTACTTCTTGGTAGTTGTAATGGGTTTTTATTTCGTTTTCCATATTTTATTTTTTAACCACATAGAAACATAGATTTTATAGTTTTTTTGGATTGTGTAAAAGACGCTTCGCTTTGGATAGATTTCATAGATTTAACCGCAAAGTTCGCAAAGCACTTCGTCTGCGCTCAGTGTGACAAATGAGTTACAATGGCTCTGAATAGTCTTTGTCGGTTGTTGTGTTGAGTTGTTTTGCTCTGTTGGGTTGTTCTGCATTTGAAATAAATTTTGGTGCGTTAATCATCCAGTTTTGTGCTGCTGCTTGCCAATCGACCATTGGTGTTTTGCCACCGACTAACCAACCGACACTTTTGAAGTAATTGAAGAATTTTTGAGCTTCTTGTTCCGGAAAGTTATTTTCTTGGAAATAGGATTTTACATTTTCGATTGTTGGCTTCTCAACTGCGCTCGAAGTGACAATAAATTCTTTTTCTTTTTTTGCGGAACTTTTTTCTTTTTCTACATCTTCGTTTTTTAAATCTGAATTATTTATTTCTTCAAAATTTTTTGAGTGCTTTTCCAAGTTTGAAACGTTTTTATCGTTTAAAATGTTTGTATTGTTTATAGAAGGTACTAATGCTTGTTCAGTACCTGTCTCACTACTAGTACAAGACTTGTTTAGAGCTTGTTCAGAAACAGGTTTATTAAGTGGTTCATTTTTTGGTTTTCTTTCGTTTTTTTGAATGGGTTTTAAGTCGTCTGAAAAATTGAATAAATACACATGACTTCCTTTGAATGGATTATAGGATGGTTCGTAATTGATATATCCTAAACTGTGTAAATTTTTAAGGCATTTATGATACGTTGCTTTAGAACTTATTTTACTTATTCGCATTACCTCATCACGAGAAATACTGATTGGATTTTTAAAGCGATTGCAATTCCAAAATTGGAATAAAGCTATGTATAAACTCACGTGCGTTGGATTGAGTGATTTGTCTATTGCTACTTTTTCGAAAAAGCCGGTTAGGTGTTTTATGTAGTTCATTTTACTAGTGATTAGTAATTAGTGAAGAGTGAGTAGAAAAGATTGCTTCGTGCCTCGCAATGACGGTTTACTTGAATAGGGTTGGAGCTGCATTTACTTTATTTCCGTTTAGGAGTTTTTCGATGTCTGAATTGTCGTAATACATGATGCCACCAACTTTAGTATACGTTAGTGTTCCGTTGATGCGAAGGTTTTGTAAAGTACCTGGAGAAATGTTTAACAGCTTTCTGACTTCTTTGGATTTGAGCCACTGTTTTGTTTGTTGCGGTTTGGATTGAATGATTTCTTTTAAATCATTTAGAAGAAGATTACGAAATTCGTTTAAGTCTTCGATTGTGATAACTTGTACTGCCATAACTGATGTTTTAAATTGTTATGGTACAAATTTGTGAAGTTTGATTGATTTTATTTCACAACCTAAACACAAGTTGTGTACGATTTTTTTATTAAAAGACTACAAAGTGCTTTGTTTTCTAACTTTATTGAATTGAATAAATCTAAAGCATAAAATTCAATTTAGTATAGTAAGTCAAAATCATGGATTTGTAAGCTGATTCACAACCTCAACACAAGTTGTGTGTTTTTGAAATAAATTTATTTAAGAAAGAAGTTACTTATTTTCATTTTCATCTTCTAATATATGCTTTTCTAAAACTTCTGCAAGTTGATTGATGAACTTGGGACGACCTGTTTTTCTGTTTTTGATGTCAATGTAAAAACGATAAATATTTTCTTCAATATCTTGATTGAAAATTTTACCAAAGAATAAAGCTAATTCCTTTATATCAGTGCTGCCGTTGTTAATTTTTTTGGAATGGTGTAAGGCATAAATTAATTCGATTAAATCAATTTTATTACCAGTCCAATTAAGTGTTTGTTGTATGGACGGATGAACTATAGAACTATTGTTTTCTAACTGTTCTATTTTATTTTCTAGATAATTGGTCAATATATCATTAGCAATCATCACAGCCATATTGTAATCATGCGTAGTACATAATTTTATATCGTAATTGATTAGAGAACAATCTCTTTTTAAAATATTAGCATCACAATTTCTCAAGAAATAAATATTGTCTTTATGTGAAGCTCTTGCTCTATAATATTCATAGAACTTTCTGTTTTTATTGGTGTTTTCTTGAATTGAGTTTAAAGCATCTTCATAAAATTTAATCTTATTCTTTTTTGAAGTTGGTAAGTTCGTTTCTATACTTAAAACCGTTTTGTAGTAGATAAGTTTAGATATAAATATAGGTTTCAAGTCTTTGAAAAAATATATTTCTTCTTCTGGAGAACTAAATTTATGTTTTTTTAGCCATTTGAATAGTTCCTTACTTCTAGTTTCAATTAATTCAGTGACTTTATTTGCAATGACAATACTGTCTGAATTTGTAGTTTTAATGTTTTGATACTCCTTTTCAAATTCACTAAAAAAATTCAGACAATACTCATTCATTTTAATACAATTTGGGTTAGTTTGTATAAAACTTCATTGTGTTAAAAATATTGTTAAAGATGTTTATTATTTTGACTTTTTACTGTTTGAAATATTTATTCTTATTTTTTACTTATTTTTCTTTTTAAAAGTTGAGCGTTAATTGCAACGATAATTGTGCTTAAACTCATAAAAACCGCTCCAATAGCTGGACCTAAAACAAAACCAGATGAATATAAAACTCCTGCTGCTAATGGAATTGCAATAACATTATATCCAGTTGCCCAAATAAGGTTTTGAATCATTTTATTATACGTGGCTTTACCAAACAGAATTAAATTTGCGATATCTTGAGGATTGCTATTTACTAAAATAATATCCGCGGTTTCTGCAGCAACATCTGTTCCTGAACCCACTGCAATTCCTACATTAGCTTGTGCTAGGGCAGGTGCATCATTAACACCATCACCAGTCATAGCCACAAACTCACCTTTGGCTTGAAGTTCTTTAATTATTTCAACTTTTTGATGTGGTAACACTTCTGCAAAATAGCCATCTAAACCTAACTTATCACTTACTGCTTTTGCTGTGATTTCGTTATCTCCAGTAGCCATTAATACTTTAATATTGTTCTTTTTAAAAATTCTAATTGCTTCTGCTGATTCTGGTCTGATTTCATCTGCTAATGCAATAAAACCTACTAACTTATTGTCGATTACAATAAAAACTACTGTTTCTGCTGCATCACTGTAAGCATCTTCTGGAATTGACATATTATTTTCACGTAAATATCCTGGACTTACTACTTTTACCTCTTTTCCTTCTACAATAGCTTCTACACCTTTACCCGTAATTGCTTTAAATTTTTCTAGATTAGGAATTACTACTTTATTCTCTTTTACTTTTTTAATAATTCCAACTGCAATAGGATGTTCTGAACTTTGTTCTAAAGCACTAGCTAGTCTTAAAACTTCCTCTGTAGTGAAATTTTTATCTACCGTTTCAATTCTTGTAACACCAAAATCTCCTTTGGTTAATGTTCCTGTTTTATCAAATAATAATGCCGAGATTTTACGAGATTCTTCAAATGCAGTTCTATTTCGAATTAACAAACCATTTTGAGCAGAAACTGCTGTTGAAATTGCTACAACTAAAGGAATAGCAAGACCTAAAGCATGTGGACAAGCAATTACCATTACCGTTACCATTCTTTCTAAAGCAAAAACAAAAGGAAATCCTAAAAGCAACCATGTAGCTAAAGTTCCAAAACCAATAGCTAAAGCGATATAAGTAAGCCATTTTGCAGCTCTATCGGACAAATTTTGCATTTTTGATTTGGTCTTTTGCGCTTCCTCAACCATCGTAATAACCTTATTGAGATAACTGTCTTTTCCTGTATGTTCAACTTTTACCTTTATGCTGCCATTGCCATTTACAGAACCACCAATAACCTTATCTTTTTCTTCTTTCTTTACTGGTTTCGATTCTCCTGTTAGCATTGATTCATTAAGGTAACTTGAACCTTCAACAATGATTCCGTCTGCTGGAACTTTCTCTCCAGGTTTTACCAATATCACATCATCCTTTAGTAAATCTTCCAAAGGAATGTCTTCAATAGTATCTCCCTTCACCCTGTGGGCTTCCGAAGGCATCATACTCACCAACAACTGCAGCGCTTTTGACGCACCTAAAACACTTTTCATTTCTATCCAATGGCCAAGCAACATTATGGCTATAAGTGTTGATAGTTCCCAGAAAAAGTCTTCACCTCTTAAGCCCAATACAGTAGCTGTACTATAAAAATAAGCTACAGAAATTGCCATAGAAATAAAGGTCATCATTCCTGGTGCACCTTTTTTGACTTCATACCAAAACCCTTTTAAAAATGGCCAACCACCATAAAAATATACAACAGTGGAAAGTGCAAAAA
>JAIXHM010000152.1 GCA_030145825.1 Flavobacterium sp. | reverse complement strand
GTCCATCTGCTAAAGGATCGCTAAATGGCAAACCAATTTCAATCATATCGACTCCACTTTTTTCTAATTCTTCAATGATAGTAGTGGTATCGTTTAGGTTTGGAAAACCAGCTGTAAAATATATAGATAAAAGTTTTTTATCTTCTTGTAATTTTTGGTTGATTCTGTTCATAAACTATGTTTATTTGTTGATGTTTTTATTTGATTTTTTTAATTCGTAAATGATGATTTTAGTTTATATCAAAATAGTCAATATAAGTATTCAAATCTTTATCGCCACGACCTGATAAATTGATCACAATAATATCATCTGGTTGAAATTTTCTTTTGTCTAAAACAGCTAAAGCATGAGAGGATTCGATAGCTGGAATAATGCCTTCTTTTTTGCATAAATTTAATCCTGCTTTCATAGCTTCGTCGTCAGTAATTGCTTCAAAAATGGCTCTTTTACTGTCAAATAAATGTGCATGTAAAGGTCCAACACCAGGATAATCTAATCCAGCAGAGATTGAGTAGGGTTCGGTTATTTGTCCGTCTTCAGATTGCATTAAAAGGGTTTTACTTCCGTGAATGATTCCAATTTTCCCTAAAACAGAAGTTGCAGCGCTTTCACCAGAATCTACGCCATGACCAGCAGCTTCTGCCGCAATTAATTGTACATCTTCTTCCTCTAAATATTCATAAAAAGCACCTGCTGCATTACTACCGCCCCCAACACAAGCGATAACATAATTTGGGTTTTCGGTTCCTTCTAAAATTTGTAATTGCGATTTAATTTCTTGTGATATAATACGTTGGAATTTTGCCACCATATCAGGATAAGGATGTGGACCAACCACAGAACCGATAATATAAAAAGTATCTGTTGGATTGTTAATCCAATCTCGAATCGCTTCATTTGTAGCGTCTTTTAGCGTTTTAGAGCCTGAAGTTGCTGGGCGAACTTCTGCACCCAACATTTTCATACGAGCCACATTTGGGGCTTGACGTTTAATATCGATTTCTCCCATATACACAATACATTCTAATCCCATTAAAGCACAAACTGTAGCTGTTGCCACACCATGCTGTCCAGCACCGGTTTCGGCAATAATTCGTTTTTTTCCTAAACGTTTTGCCATCAAAATTTGCCCAATGGTATTGTTCACTTTATGCGCTCCAGTGTGACACAAATCTTCTCTTTTTAAGTAAATTTTTGTGTTGTATTGTTCCGATAATCGTTTAGCAAAATAAAGTGGAGTAGGGCGACCAACGTATTGTTTTAGTAAATCATGATATTCTTCTTGAAAAGAAGGTTCACTCATAATTTGAAGATATTTTTGTTTTAATTCTTCAACATTAGGATACAACATTTCGGGAATAAATGCACCACCAAATTTTCCATAAAATCCGCTTTCATCTACAGTATATTTCATCTTAAAAGGTGTTTAATAGTTTTTGAAATTGTTTTAATTCACTTTTGTTTTTAATACCATATTCAGTTTCAAATTGGCTGTTTACATCGATTGCATAACATTTTTTTGAAACTTCTTTATTAAAAAAATCTTTTAATTGATTGGTTTGATTGAGTCCAATACCGCCACTTAGAAAAAATGGGGTATTACAATTGTATTTATCTAAAACTTTCCAATCAAAAGTAGTTCCGTTTCCTCCTGGAAGTTTTCCTTTGGTATCAAAAAGAAAATAATCAACACGGTTTTCATAGCGTTTTAAAATTGAAAAATCAAAATCATCATCGATGCTGAATGCTTTAATAACTGTAATGTTTTGGTCTTTTAAATCTTTACAAAGTGTTGGTGATTCGTTTCCATGAAGTTGAACAATATCTAGTTCATATTGTTTTACCTTTTCTAAAATATCATAGAAATAAGCATTTACAAATACACCAACTTTTTTAATTGATTTTGGTTGAATTGGCAATGAATCCAAATTGCAATATCGCTTTGATGGTTCCCAAAAAATGAAACCTAAAAAATCAGGTTCTAAAGTTGAAATTTCCTGAATATTTTCGAGATTTTTCATACCGCATATTTTTAATTTTGGTTTCATATTTGCATCAGTTTTTGAATGAATAATTTTGCTTCATTTCCAGGATTATCGGTTTTCATAAAATGTTCGCCCATTAAAAAGCCTTGGTAACCAAATTGTTGTAATTCTTTTACAGCTTCTATTGAACTAATTCCGCTTTCTGAAACTTTGACAAATTCATTAGGAATATGAACTGAAAGTTCTTTACTATAATCCAAACTGACTTCAAAAGTTTTTAAATTTCGGTTGTTAACACCAATCATGTTTAAACTTGGCATTATTGATTTTTCCAATTCTTCTCTATTGTGAACTTCTAATAAAACTTCTAAACCTAAACTTTGCGCAAATTGTGATAATTGTTGAATTTCATCTCGAGTTAAAACAGCTGCAATGAGTAGAATAACATCTGCTCCAAATGCTTTTGCTTCTAAAATTTGGTATTCGTCAATTATAAATTCTTTTCTCAATACGGGAATATTTACCGTAGCTTTCGTTAGCAGTAAATCGTCTAAACTTCCACCAAAATATTTTCCATCAGTTAGAACAGAAATACCGCAAACTCCTGCATTTTGATAACCCAATGTTACATCTTCAACAGTATGATTAAAATTGATAACACTTTTTGAAGGAGATCGACGTTTGTGTTCGGCTATTATACCAGCATTACTATTCGCTAAAATTTTACTTAATGATTTTGTTCGCGAATTGAATAAATCGGATGCTTCTAATTGGTTTATAGAAACTACTTTTTTCTTTAATTCGACTTCACGTTTTTTGTCGGCTATAATTTTATCTAAAATGTTCATTTCTAATTAATTTGAGCTGATTTGAATTAATTTATTCAGTTTTTCAAAAGCTTTTCCGCTTAATAAACTTTCTTCTGCTTTAGCGAATGCTTCATCAAAAGTTGATTTTTCAACGGTTTGAATAGCAATTGCAGCATTTGCACAAACCACTTGTTGTTGTTCTAATGTACCTGTTCCTGAAATGATATTGTGAAAGATTTTAGCAGCTTCATCTGTTGTAGTTCCTCCTTTTATAGACTCTAATTTGATTTTATGAAATCCAAAATCTTCAGGTGAAAGTATTTGTTCAGATGTATTTGTTATAATTTTTACACTATCGGTCAATGAAACTTCGTCAAAACCACTTAAACCATGTAAAATACTGAAATTAACATCTGTATTTTGGTACAAATAAGCATACATTCGCGCCAATTCTAAACTAAAAACACCCACCATTTGATTCTTTGGGAACGAAGGATTTACCATTGGTCCCAACATGTTAAAGAAGGTTTTAATTCCCAAGTTTTTACGAATAGGTCCTACATTTTTTAAAGCAGGGTGGAATAGTGGTGCATGAAGAATGGCAATATTGGTTTCTTCTATGCATTTTTTTAGAAATTCAACATCATTTGAAAACTTTACGCCCATTAGTTCCATAACATTACTAGAACCAGAAATAGAGGAAACACCATAATTACCATGTTTTGCAACTTTGATTCCGGCGCCAGCAACAATAAAAGATGCTAATGTTGAAATATTAAAAGTGTCTTTTCCGTCGCCACCAGTTCCACATAAATCGATAGTATTGTAGTCACTAAAATCAACAGCAATACATAATTCTAATAGTGCTTCTCTAAAACCTGTGAGTTCTTCTAAAGTTATATTTCGCATTAGATAAACCGTTATAAAAGCTGCGATTTGACTTTCGTTATAAATGCCTTTTGATATGTTGACTAACACTTCTTTTGCTTCTTGTTTTGAAAGCGTTTGATGTGTAATTAGTTGATTTAAAATAGTTTTCATGGTTTCAGTAATTAGTAATTAGTGAAAAGTGATAAGAAAAAAAATGTCTTTTAAATTTTGGAAAAACTAAAAATTCAAAAAAAATTGGATTTAAAATAAATAGATATTTTTGATTCAATTACTGTAAACTGAATACTGTAAACTGAACACTAATTCTTAAGCCAATTTTCTAAAATTTGTTTTCCGTTTGGAGTCAATACACTTTCAGGATGAAATTGTACACCGCGAACATTAAGATGTTCGTGTTTTAAAGACATAATTTCTCCGTTTTCATCAGTTGAAGTGATAATTAATGAATCTGGAAGATTTTCAGTAGCCACAACCCAAGAATGGTATCGACCTACTTCAAAATTTTGGGGTAAATTATCAAAAATGAAATCATCATTGGTTACTGAAATTTTAGTAGCAACACCATGAAAAACTGCATCTAAGTTGGTTAGTTTTCCACCATAAATTTCTCCAATGGCTTGTAAACCTAAACAAACACCAAAAATGTCTTTTGTTTTGTCGTAGGTTTTGATGACTTCTTTTAAAAGTCCAGCTTCATCTGGAATTCCAGGACCTGGAGAAAGTAAAATCTTTTCAAAAGATGCTAAATCTTCTAAATCGAATTCATCGTTTCTGAAAACAGTTACTTCAGCACCTAAGTCTTCCAAGTAGTGAACTAGGTTGTATGTAAAACTGTCGTAATTATCTATAACGGCTACTTTCATGAGTTTTGCAAATATAAGATTAAATTGTTTCGGCTAATTCTATTGCTTTTTGCAAAGCGTTTATTTTGTTATATACTTCTTGTAATTCGTTTTCTTCGCTCGAACTTTCTACAATTCCTGCTCCAGCTTGAAAATATAGCTTGTGATTTTTACTTAAAAATGATCGAATCATAATAGCATGGTTATAATTTCCATTGAAATCCATCATTCCTATTGCACCACCGTAGAAACTTCTGTTTGTAGTTTCAATATTTTCAATTAATTGCATGGCTTTTACTTTTGGCGCACCCGATAAAGTTCCCGCAGGAAAAGTTTTGGAAACCAAATTTAAATCATCATCGGATTTTTTTAGATTGCCTACTACTTTTGAAACCAAATGAATAACATGAGAAAAGTATTGTACTTCTTTATATTTTTCTACTTCTACTTCGTTGCAATAAGTACTTAAATCATTACGTGCCAAATCGACAAGCATTACATGTTCACTATTTTCTTTGGTGTCTTCAGTCAATTTTTTAGCTAATTCTGCATCTTGTTCATCATTTCCAGTTCTTTTAAAAGTTCCCGCAATAGGATGAATTTCGGCATGATTATTTTGAATTACTAATTGCGCTTCTGGCGAAGAACCAAATATTTTATAATTTCCATAATCGAAATAAAACAAATAAGGAGAAGGATTTATATTGCGTAAAGCTCTGTAAACATTAAATTCGTCGCCTTTAAATTCTTGTTCGAAACGTTTTGATAAAACCAATTGAAAAACATCGCCACGTTTACAATGTTGTTTAGCTTTGGTTACATTTTCTTTAAATTGATTATCGGAAATATTTGAAGTTGTTTCACTAATTTTTGTAAAGTTGTAGGAAGCTAAATTACGGTTGGCAATAATTTGTTCGATTTTAGAAATATTATTTTCATCATTTAAACTATGACAAAATAAATAGGCTTCGTTTTTAAAATGATTAATAGCAATGATGTTTTGATAAACCGCATAATAAAGCTCTGGAATTGTATTGTCACCTGACTTTTTTTCAACGTTTATTTTTTCGAAATATTGAATTGCATCGTAAGAAGTGTAACCAAATAAACCGTTTGAAATAAATTTGAATTCGTTTGTTTCCATTTGAAATGAGTTTCTGAAATTTTGCAATTCAATTATTACTTGATTTCTTTCTGTTATCGGATTGATTATTTCATTTTCGTTTGGAAATTGTAAATGAATTTTTTGGTTTTCAACTTTAAAAGAAGCAATTGGATTAAAACAGATATAAGAAAAACTATTATCGTTTGCTCTATAATCTGAACTTTCAAGAAGAATACTATTAGGAAATTCATCTCTAATTTTTAGATATAAACTAACTGGTGTAATCGTATCGGCGATTATTTTTTTGCTGTATGTTTTGAAATTAAATTTTGTCATTTTGTTGATTTTTGGGAATAAAAAAAGGCTTGTCGTGATTGACAAGCCTTTTAATGTATTTTGATTAAACTATACAAATAGAGGATTTGCTCACGACGTTCGACGTAAGTTAATCCACCACCAAGTATTGTTTAAAATGTTTTGCATTTTGTGTTTGTTGTATTGTGCAAATTTATATAAACTTATTTGGATATTCCAAATAAAAAATTAAAAAAGTCCGAAAATTTAATTTCGGACTTTTCTCTTTTTCATAGCAAATTTTTCCCAAGTGAATTAGAACGATAAAGTAACGTTTAATTCAAAATCGTCGTAAATAGTTTTGTCTCCTAAATTTTCGAAGAAAGAACCAGAACCATATTTAATATCATATTCAGTTCTGTCAATTACTAACTTAGTAGTAGCTGTATTTTCATTAACAGTTAAGTCAAAGTTTACTGGATTTGTTTTTCCTTTGATAGTTAAATCAGCAAATACAGTGTAAACTCCATTACCTTTAGC
>JAIXHM010000151.1 GCA_030145825.1 Flavobacterium sp. | reverse complement strand
ACCAATCATCTTTACTGTTAGTGTATGATGAGTCCAAGTATATAATGGACCAAAATGAGTAAATTTTTCATTAAATTGAGAAGATGAAGAAGCATATCCAAGATATAAGTTAGCTTGTCTTCTTCTTATATAAGCAGAAGCACCATATTCAAATGTTGTTGCATAATCTGTAGCTGTATTTACTTGATTTAACCTTTCCCAAGCCATAATAGTAAATGAACTATTATTAATATTTGCTCCAATAACATCATTATAAATAGGATTAAACTCTATTTTTCTAGATTGACCAATTATTCCCGCTTGATAAACATTTACTGTAGAATTTTGAGCAGTTAAATTATATGTTGAATTATTAGTACAATCTAAATTGTTTTCAAAACCATAATATGCTACTAAATCAGTACCATTGTATGGTGTTTCATTAGCATACATATCTCTGATTTGAGTTTGAGTAAGTGCAACATCATAAACTTTAAAATCGTCTAGTAAAAAATTTGTACTTACTGTATTCATACTTGTCATATCATAAGCTCCAAATCGGAGAACCGTTCCAATTGTATTTAAGTTAGCTGCAATGCCGTTTGAAGCTAATAAAACACCATTTCTATAAATGTGACACATTGCACTTGCGTCAACTATTACTACGTAGTGATACCAAGCATCATTATCATCTGCATCATATGAAAAACGCGTTGGATAATTCGGATTATCATAAGATACAATTTGCATATCACCAGTAGTAGTAAAGGTATTTGTAGCTTCTGAACCATAAGCTTTAGTTACTCCAAAAATATTATACAAACTATTACTTCCGTATTTAAAAACATGTTGTTCTTGAAAAGACTTATATCGTACCCAAAAAGAAAAAGACCTAACAGCAGTACCTTGCGGTAAATTTGGTAAATCTGTTTCATAAACCATATCAGCACTAGCATCGTTACAGATTAAACTATTTCCTGCGTTTCCAAACCTATCCATACCGTAATTTGCAGTAGTAGGAATTCCTCCAGATAATCTTAATAAAGCTGGTCCGGTAGCACCTTGTCCATCAACGGGTGTATGAATCCCATCAAATGTATAATGCCAAATAGGTGTTTGTGCCACTAAATTCAAGCTAGTTAACACTAAAAAAAGTAAAATTTTCTTCATAATAAGTGGATTTATTTTTAAGCAAAAGTCTTGTTTTGTGTAATGAAATTCTTTTAAAATATGGTGAAACCCTTGTTTGAGTTTGTGAAAACAAAAAAGTCAGTTTTTAAACTGACTTTTTTGTTTATTAGTTATAAAAATTTAATCTCTAACTAATTTTTTCATTCCAATTTTACCTGATATTGTTTCTACTTTTACCACATAAATTCCAGAAGCTAAATTTGAAACATCAACTGTTGCTACATTTGAAGTTGCCATTACTTTACCTGTTATATCTACCACTGAAATTATTTTTACAGAATCATTTGGAACTTCTACTGTGAACATTGCATTAGTTGGATTAGGATAAATACTAAAAGCCTCATCAAATGTATTTTCTTTAACACTTAAAGTAGAAAAATCATATACACGTACATGACCAGAACTAGTTCCATTTCCGTCATTACCATTAGCTCCAATTGCTACGGTATTTACATCGGGCATACTGACATTACCTGAATAATCTTCCGCTGCTTCGCCGTTTATATCCACTCCTAATTGCATCCATGCACTACCATTCCAACTATAGATACGAACACTACCAGAATCGTATCCATTTGCATCATCACCAATTGCCCCGATTGCCACAGTATTAGCATCAGGCATACTTACGGAGTATCCTAACCAACTATAATGTGTATCGCCATCAATATCGATGCCTTTTTGTACCCAAGCACTTCCATTCCAATTATAAATGCGTACATGACCTGATTCGACTCCATTTCCGTCATTGCGTTGAGCTCCTATTGCCACGGTATTAGCATCAGGCATACTTATAGATAAACCTGAATAATCACCATTTGCTTCACCATCTATATCCGTTCCTTTTTGTACCCAAGAACTACCATTCCAACTGTAAATGCGTACATGACCAGAATTAGACCCATTTCCATCATTTTGTGTAGCACCAATTGCCACCGTATTACTATCAGGCATACTTACAGACGAACCAGAATTATCATCTGCCGCTTCGCCATCTATATCCATTCCTTTTTGTACCCAAGCACTGCCATTCCAACTGTAAATGCTTACGTGACCAGAATTGGCTCCATTTCCGTCATTTTGTTTTCCAGCAATTGCCACCGTATTGCTATCGGGCATACTTACAGATGAACCTGAATTATCATCAGCTGCTTCGCCATCTATATCTATTCCTTTTTGTACCCATGCACTGCCATTCCAACTGTAAATGCGTACATGACCAGAATCAACTGCACTTCCGTCATTATATGGAGCTCCAATTGCGACGGTATTGGCATCGGGCATGCTTACAGAATAGCCTGACCAATCATTCATTGCTTCGCCATTTATGTCTACCCCTTTTCGCACCCAAGCACTACCATTCCAACTGTAAACGCGTACATGACCTGAAGCATTTCCATTTCCGTCATTATCAATAGCTCCAATTGCCATGGTATTGGCATCAGGCATACTTACGTTGCCAGATCTATCATACGCTGCTTCACCGTTTACATCACTACCTTTTTGAACTTGGGCGTTAGCAAAGCTTGTTACCAAAGCCATTGCTAGTATAAATAAAATTTTATTCATGGTTATCCTTAATGTTAGTGTTTATTAATCTATTAAAAAAATATGTAAATCCATTAGATGGAATTATTTAAAAAAAGCACCTACTTCTAGGTGCTTTTACAAACCAACCCACTCTATGATTACTTTACCGCCATCTTTTTAAACTCTGCAAATTCTGTATCGGTTAAATCTTGGTCAGCAAATGAATAACCGTTATAATAAGGTTTGTCGTAACCTGATCCATTATATTTTCTTCTTAAATTAGCTCCTATTAAATAGTACTTTCCTCTTACATCCTTTTTCATAGCTTCTGGAGAACGCTCTACAACAAACCAATACGTAGCTGATTGATATAATGGCACTCCAAATAATGGATGATACGTAGTAATCCAACCTGCGTTTGGCGCATACCCGTACTTAATTGTTTTTCCAGCCGATAAATCGTTAGTCATGCCCGATTTTGCGGTATTATACCATTCTTTAGTCGTGTAAAATTCACCAGAAGTTGTACCTTTTGGTTTTGCTTGATTTCCAGCTCTTGCTGCAGCAGCCATTGAAAAATATTCTTTTGGAATGTATTTTTTCTCAATTGTTTCTATTAACTTTTTACCTGTTAAACCTTCTAATTGTTTTAAATCTTTAACTAATATCAATAACGTTTTTTTAGGCTCTTTTAAGAAACCATTGACTTCATTAGATATATCATAACTATTCGATACTCTACTATCAGGAAAAGGTTCTTGTGTATTTAAGTCATAATTATTTTTAATCCAACCTTTATCATCGCGCATATTTCTTGGATAATTCAATACAAACATATCTTGCTCTGGACTTAAAATTTTACCCGGTGTAATTTGATACAACAAACCGTGAGCACTTAACAAATTACTTTCATAAGGATACAAATCGTATCGCATATAGGATTTATCTGCACTTTCTTTTGTCCAAATAGAAGTTACTACGTTCATCCCTGGAAAAGTTTTCGATTCACTTTTATAGGTGTAATCGTTCCAACGAACAAATACTTTTTCAACCGTATTAAAAACTGGCGAATACATATAATAATATCCTGAAATCTTTTTAGCATCTTTTACTTCTTCATTCTTGGTCCAGTCTGCATTTTTTACTGTTAAAGTTCCGTCGTAATTAAAATTCTCTAAAGCTTCTTGTACTTGAACCGTTAATGGACTTTTGCTTTTTTTAGCTTTAGAATCGGATTTAGATTCTTTAGAATCATTCGATTTCTCAGTTTTTTCTTTCTTTTTTGCTAATTTATTTTTCAACAAATCTCCCAATTGAGCCTGAGATTGTAAACCACTTGTTAGCAATACTGCTGCTAAGAATACTTTTAACTTCATACTAATTTATTTTTTATAATTATCACTTAACGAGGCAAAAGTCATTGAATTCTTACAACCAAAACAACTAAAATAAGGTGAAATACCTATTTCAGTTTGTGAAATATCCTTTTAAAACTAATTTTATCAATTACATTTGCAAAAACCCTATTTGTGAAAAAATATATTTTTAAAATTATTGCCTTATTATTTTGCGTTTCCTTACAAGCGCAAGGCGTTTTCTTTGAAAATATCAATTCGCAATCGGGTTTACCTTCCGAAAACATTTATGACATTTATAAAGATTCCAAAGGTTACATTTGGTGTACTGCTGAAATAGGATTGCTTCGATTCAATGGAAAATCTTTTAAATTATTTGAAAGCAATTGTAGTTTATCAAAATCTGGTTCTTATATAAAAGAAGATGCCTTTGGCAGAATTTGGTACCAAACCTTTGATGGCTATTTCTTTTACACCGAAAACAACAGTCTAAAGCAATTAAGTTCTACAGAAAGTTCAGGTTTCAAATCCTACGCTATAAACAAAAATTCTTTGTTTAGAGTTGTCGACCAAGGTATTGAGCAAATTGACTTAAAAACACTGAAACAGAATATTCTAATTAAAGGAAGTTCTTTTGTTTTCTGTCAAATTTTAAACGATTGGTTATATTATGGTGACAAAACTATTTATCGCTATCATCTTAAAAAGAAAACTACCGAAAAGATCATCAGTCTTCAAAACGATTTTAAATCACTGATTACTTTTGCTAATGATAAATGTATTGCGGTTGCCGATAGAAGTAAACCTAAAACTCCTTTTATCCTTTTAAACAGTTCGGGCATTGTTACCCAAAAAACTTTGGATTTACCAGAGACACTTCAAAATGTATATTTACAAACGGATGAAATTTGGTGTTTAACCAAAAATGGCATTTATCGATTAGATTATGAATTGCAACCTAAAGCCGATTTTCATTTTTTAACCGATAAAAATGTCTCGAGCTACACTAAAGATTCTAATAATTTTATTTGGATAGGTTCGCCAACTAATGGAATTTACGTGATTAAAGATTTATTAAGTAAAGAATTTTCGTTACCAAATGATGAATTTTCTAGTATCTCTCAAAAAAACGGAATCATTTATACCGGAACCAATAGCGGAAAAATCTATGAACATTTGCCGAATCTTGAGGCTCAACTCTTTTTTGATACCAAAGAAAATAATCACATTTTATTTCTCGATTTTAATTCATTTCCAAATTGGAATTTCTTTACTGGAAACGGATTTTATGCTCAAGATATTTCGAAAAACAAATTGTATCGAAACTATACTTCAGTAAAAGATATAGTAAAGATTAATGATACTTTAGTTGGAATTGCATCGACTGGTTATGCTGGAAAAGCAGACTTACAAACCATCATTAAAGAAGAAGTTAACCGACACAATACGATAGAAAACTTAAGAGCTAAATCATGCGCCTATTCCTTTAATAGCCAAACTCTTTTTGTAGCAACAAACAAAGGTTTGTATAGTATTAGCAAACAAAATTCTATAACTAAAATTCTTTTTAACAATCAAGATATTTATGCTAATAAAGTTGCCTTTGCTAATGATACTTTGTGGGGTTTAACTAACGATGGAAAAGCATTTTATAAAACGAAAAGCAACATAAGCTTTATAAACGAAAAAATTGATTTCAGAAACATAAAGGTTTATAAAAATCGTTTTTATTTATCTTCAAAAAATGCTATTTATAAGTTACAAAAAAGCAAAATACAGAAACTAAATAGTATTAGTGCGGCTTATTCTATTATTGACTTTGAAATTGTAAACAAACAATTGTTTTTGATTACCAATAAAAAGCTGATTCAAATACCATTAGAAAACAACATTCAGTTCAAAGAATTGCCTAAAATTAACATTAATAGCATCAGTTTTAACGATAAAATATTTCCAATTACGGAATTTAGAAAAATCCCATATAATTTTAATTCTGTTACTATAAATTTTGATATCATTAATTTCGATTTTTTAAACGAATATGACTTCTATTATTACATTAATGGCAAAGCTTTTAAATTTAATGCAAATGCAGAATCAATTGTTTTACCTGAGTTAAAATCGGATGATTATATCATAGATTTCAAAATTTTTGATCAAAAAACCAATAATCTAATTTTTTCAACTGAAACCGAACATTTTAAAATATTACTTCCATTTTGGAAAAGATGGTGGTTTTTTAGCATGATTATTCTTTTCATCTTACTTATTATATATTGGATTTATAGCATCAAAATTCAACAAATATCAAAGAAAAACTTAGCTAAAGTGGCCCAATTAACTTTGGAAAATAACTTAAAAGAATCGCGCTTACAATTAATTAAATCACAAATGAATCGGCATTTCTGTTTCAATGCCAT
>JAIXHM010000150.1 GCA_030145825.1 Flavobacterium sp. | reverse complement strand
ACGTAATATTTTAAAGTTTTTGTGCTGAATAAAATGTAAGTGTAAAACATAGTTTGTTAAAAATAAAAAAGACTCCAGTTGTCTGAAGTCTTTTTCGTCGGGGTGGCAGGATTCGAACCTGCGACCTCCTGGTCCCAAACCAGGCGCGATGACCGGGCTACGCTACACCCCGAAAAATGAGAGTGCAAATATAAAGGTATTTTTCGGTATTCAAAATATTTTGAATAATAAATTTGAATTATTTTTCAATAGTAAATTCTAATAAAAAAATAAGATAAATAAGAGTATAAACACTTAAATTTGCTTTCCATTAATAATAAAGAATTATGTCAAACGAAATAGAAAGAGTAAAATGTTTAATAATTGGTTCTGGTCCTGCGGGTTACACTGCGGCAATTTATGCAGCTAGAGCTAATATGTTTCCAGTATTATATCAAGGTCAGCAACCAGGAGGACAATTAACCACTACAAATGAAGTGGAAAATTTTCCTGGATATCCTGATGGAATTACTGGTCCAGAGATGATGATACAATTACAAGCACAAGCAAAACGTTTTGGAACGGATATTCGTGATGGTTGGGCAACAAAAGTTGATTTTTCTGGAGAAGTTCATAAAGTTTGGATTAACGAAACAATTGAAATTCATGCTGATACTGTAATTATTTCTACAGGAGCTTCTGCAAAATATTTAGGTTTAGATTCGGAACAACATTATTTAAAACTTGGTGGTGGAGTTTCTGCTTGTGCAGTTTGTGATGGATTCTTCTACAGAAATCAAGAAGTTGTAATTGTTGGAGCAGGAGATAGTGCATGTGAAGAAGCTCACTACTTATCGCAAATTTGTAAAAAAGTGACCATGCTAGTGAGAAGTGATAAATTTAGAGCTTCAAAAATTATGGAGGATCGTGTGCGTAAGACTCCTAATATTGAAATTTTAATGCATACTGAAACGGAAGAAGTTTTAGGTGACGGACAAGTGGTTACAGCAGTTAGAGCTAAAAATAGAGCAACTGGAGAAACTACTGAAATTCCTGCTACTGGTTTTTTTGTTGCAATTGGACATAAACCAAATACTGATATTTTTGCAGATTATCTAGATTTAGATGAGACAGGATACATTATAAATGTACCGGGAACTGCAAAAACAAATGTTCCAGGTGTGTTTGTAGGTGGAGATGCTGCAGATCATGTGTATCGTCAAGCAATTACAGCGGCTGGTACTGGATGTATGGCAGCTTTAGATGCAGAACGTTATTTGGCTTCTAAAATGTAATGTAATTATAGATTATAGTTTACAATAAAAAAACCAGCTTTTAAGCTGGTTTTTTTATAGGTGTGAATCAAGTTAAGATTAATATTTTCATTCTTTATAAAGTCGGGCTTTTTGTGTTCCTAGTATAGGATATACTTTTACTTCCGGAATTTCTTCTGTTCCTTTACCTGTAGTCGTTACTTTGGTAGTATTGGTAAACAAAATTTCGAAATCCATATAATTTTCATAAAACTTTTCGGTCGTGGTAATTAAATTCTCGTTGACTTCAAACATTGAAAAAATACTGTTGTCAAAAACCGAAGCTTGTAAAAGAATTCCGTTGTTTTCGTCTATTATATATTGTCCGTTAGTTTTGTCTTTTTCAATTAAAAAATAGTTACGCGGTTCTTTATTGTAAACTAAAACATATTTATAAGTACCAATTGTATCTGTCTTGGAAAAGTGAAATTCCATGTCGATTTCCTTTTTACCTTTTGCACTTACAATTTCGAGTTTACCTTTATAAGTGCCCAAAAAATCATCGGGAAAAGTTTTAGTTTGTCCGAAACCAATTTCAAAAATGAAAAGACATATTATGTAAACAACATATTTCAATTAGAATTCTTTTTTGAATAAAGTTGTCGAATTTGTGAATTTTGTTATAGTGATTTTTGGTTCGCCATATAATCTAATTTCACTTTTTCCCGAAGCAGTAATATTTACTTGTTCTACCACATTTACATCAGCTTTTGCATAACCTTCAACCGCTATTTCTAAATTTCTAGCTGTAAATTTTTTAGCATCTAATGTACTGCTGTTGTCTAAACGAAGTTTTAAATTTTCTGTATCGCCTTCAATTTTAGCTTCACTTTTTTCATACATATCAATTTTTACTTCAGGTGAAGCTACAAGTGCTTTTAATTCGGCATCTTTGCTTAATTCTAATGTTGTATTTTGGGCTTTTACATTTAATTCAGCTTCTGCTTTATCGTTTAAAATTAACGTAAAGTATTCCGATTTTACGTTTAAAAAAGATTTCGATTTATCATAGTTTTTAATAGTAACATTTTCGGCTTGAAGTTCGTTTAATGCATTAACTCTTGTTTCGCCTTTGGCAACAACTAATTTTAAATTTTCAGTGTAATTAACACGAATAGAGAATTTTTTTGCACCTATTACATCTTTTAAAGCAAAGATTCTCAGCGTATTTCCTGCTACAGAAAAATTAATAGCATCGTGTAAATTATCATCTGCTTCAATTTCTAAAGAAGGCTTATCTGCTTTAACCAAAAAAACTTCTAAGTTATCTTCAACTTCAACATTGACAAAACTTTCAAGATCAGTCACTGTATGGGTTACAATTTTTGATCCTTTTATTTTTTCTTTCTTTTGTCCAAATGTTACTGATGTTGCGAAAACAAGAGCAAATAATACGATAATTTTCTTCATTTTAGTTTTGTTTTTCTAAGCTTTTACAAGAATTATTCCAAAGCTATAAACAAACCTACACAAAAAAAATATTTTGAACAATAAAAAAGAAAAAATCCCAATTTCTTGGGATTTTTAGAAGTTGAACATAGTTCAGATTGATACTATTATTAGTTATTTAATTTATTGTTTCGAAATACTTCCACCCGAATTTTCGTCTAGAGTAACTTCTTTTGGACTTGATAGATAATCAATAGAACTCCCACTTGAAGCGTTTGCTTTTAATTTGTTTTTAGCATTAACAGTAGTAGAACTTCCGCTCGATGAATCTGAACTCACATTTTCGGCTACTAACTTAGTTAAATTAATAGAGCTGCCACTTGATGAGCTTGTTGTAACATCTATTGCTTCTCCACTTACATTTATTTCACTTCCGCTACTGCTATCACAAGTTAATTTTTGCGATTTAATACTTAATGTCATTTCGCTACCACTACTAGAATCTAATTTTAAATTATCGGTAACTATAGTATTCTGACTTTCTAAATTTGCACCACTTGAAGTTGATATAGCTTGTATAATGGGCATTTCGATATATACTTTTCGCGCACTTGATTTGTAAATATTTTGATCGCAATACACTTTTAAAGTATTGTTTTCTACTTCAGTTTTAATATGATCTTGTAAGTTAGAATCAGCTTCTACTTCTACAAAAAAGTTGTCACCTTGTTTAATTACCACTTCTAAACCAGTATTTGCATCTACAGCAGTAAAATTATCAACTTTTCTTTTAGAAGTAGTTACGTTACCATCTCCAGAAATTGAATTAAAATTAACGCAACTGGTCATAAACAACGCAATAAGCGTTGCTACAATAATTTTAGTTAATTGAATAATTAGTTTGATCATGGTTGTTTTTTTATAGTTGTTATTTTGTTTGTATATCTAAATGGTTTTCATCTACATTTATTTTTACTTCTTTATTATTTAATTTGATAGTTAAGTTTTCATTTAAAGTATCTATTTCTTCTTCCTCTTTAGGGCAAGTTAAACACTCTAATTCTTTATCTACTAATTGGTAATAATTGTTTTCGTCACCGTAATAAATGTTAATTTCAGAATTCCAAGATGATAAATAATGACTTACAGTTTCATCTGGATAAATAATAATTCCTTTAGGTAAATATAAATAGACATGAACTTCTTGATCTCTAAACTTATTTTCAAAATCTGTTGTAAAGAAGTTGTCTAAATTAATGTTATTTCCTTGTATTTCAAAATGATAGTTAATTTTTTCTGCAAATTTTTTAGCATCAGTGTGCGATTTTCCGTTAGCTGTTTTTGCAACTTGAATGTATGGAGTTGCTTCTTCAGTTCTCATTAAATGTAAACGAACATCATTAGAAAATATTACTTCATTATTATTTTCGTCGTGCGTATATTTTTTTGAAGTTCTATCGTCAATATGTTTTGTAAAGAAATCATTATACTTCATTTTAATGTATAACGTATCTGTAGGTTGTATTACAATTTCTTGTTTTTGTTCTACGCGTCCTTCAATACTTTTTTCAGTTACTTGTTGTATTCCTAAATAGGTAATAGCAATTATTGAAACAATCCAAATGGCTAATAATGAATATTTAAAATAGTTTCCTATTGGGCGCATATTTGTAACTAACAGTTTTAATCCTAAGATTAATAAAAACAACATAGGAATGCCAATACTTAACAGCATTAAAAATCCTTGAATCCATAATGGAACTGTAAATTCAAAAGGAACATCATAATGGTTAAAGATAAAATGTTCAGGTAATGAAGATGAAAAAATCATAATTACGCTAAAAATAAGTATCCCTAAAAGTGAACCCGCAGCAAAAAGAATAATAAATACTCCAATTATTTTACCTATTGCTTTGAAAATAGCCAAAAAAATGTCGCCAATTGTTGTTGCTATTTGATTAGCACCAGATTTTGCTGTGTTGGTGATTTTTTCATGATCTAAATTGTTTATTTTATCTGAAATTTCACCAATTCCTTCCTTTACTTTTTTCTCGATATTTGAAATGTTAATCGGTTCGCCACGCATCTCTAATTTTTGAGAAGTCGTAACCGCTTCTGGAATTAAAATCCATAATACCAAATAAATTAATAACGATGTTCCAAAGCTTATAAAAGGAGAAATAATGAATAAAATTCTTACCCAAAGTGGATCTATATTAAAATAATGACCTAAACCAGCAGCAACACCACCTAATATTGAATTATCTCTATCTCTGTATAATCTTCTTGTCTTTGAAGAATAGTTAGAACTAGAATAATTAGATTTTGAATGATATGTAGGTTCTTCGTCAATTCTATAATCTTCTGGTTGCCCCATTATTGCAATAACTTCGTCAACTTCTACAAGACTAATTACTTGATTTTCGTTTTTAAGTTTTTCTTGAAAAAGTTCCGCAATACGACTTTCGATATCTTTAATTATTTCTTCACGACCTTCTGGATCTAGAGAGCGTCTTACAGCGTCGAAATAACGAGTAAGTTTTTGGTAAGCATCTTCATCTATATGAAAGAAAAAACCACCTAAATTTATGCTTATTGTTTTGTTCATGACTTTTAGTTTTGATTGGATTGAGTTATGATATTTACGGCATCAGATAATTCTGTCCAAGTGCCATTTAATTCTTTTAAAAATTCTTGCCCATCTTCGGTTAAACCATAATATTTTCTTGGTGGTCCCGATGTAGATTCTTCCCATCTATAGTTTAATAACCCATCGTTTTTTAGTCGTGTCAACAAAGGGTAAACTGTTCCTTCTACCACTAGAAGGCGCGCATTTTTTAAAGTTTCTAGAATTTCTGATGTGTACGCTTCTTTGTCTTTTAAAACCGACAAAATACAGAACTCCAAAACACCTTTACGCATTTGTGCTTTTGTGTTTTCAATATTCATAATTCTTTTCTTTTTTTGCTATCTGAAAAGTTTTCAGATAAAATTAGACTGTTCATTTTTTGATGATGATTTTTTCCGCTACGCTCCAAAAAATTTGGCTACGCCTCGGGTGATTGATTGATTGATGATGATTTTTATTTAATAAAATTTATAGTCAAAGGATATTTATATAAGTATCCATCTGCACTTTTATAAGCTGCATAGATTACTAAAAAGAACTCTGATAATTTTAGTAATACAAATAATAACAAAGCAACAAAACCTACTAAAATCATTCCTGTTATATTTTGGCTCGAAATGATATCATTAAATTCTAATACATTGTGATTTAATTCTGCTATATTAATTAAGTTAAATAACCAAATTACAAATGTTGGTATAGCAATTACTGCGAAAACAAGCGAATACAATAACATACTTAATTGAAAATTTAAAGCTTGTTTACCATGATGATTTATAAATTCAGATTTATCTTTGTTAGAAGTCCATATTATTAATGGAAAAATATAATTTCCAAATGGAATAATAAATTGAGATAAAGCACTTAAATGTGTTATTGAAGCTAAGCTTCTTTCGTTTGATGTTTTCATCTTTTTTGTTTTTTATGTTTATTAATGATACTAAAAAGAAAACCTAGTTCATTACATAAGCAACTAATTTCTTTTACAAAGATAAGTCTAAAAAAAGGTATTGTGTTACGCATAGTACCTAAAATTAACATTTTTTTAACAAATGTAAATTTATTATGAATGCATAGTATTTTTGTCAAATACAAAAGAAGATGAGAAATTACAAAAGGAAATTAGAATTTTATAAAAGAAAATGAGAATAGTTAATTTATATATTCTAATTTTAACGTT
>JAIXHM010000149.1 GCA_030145825.1 Flavobacterium sp. | reverse complement strand
TTTGCAGAATCAACATTTGAACTAGCAAACCCCGTTTTTCAAAACAGAACAGGTAAAGATATCGATATTTGTTTACTTAATCATGGCGGCATTAGATCAATAATTCCAAAGGGTGATGTAACTACCAAAACTGCTTATGATATTATGCCTTTTGAAAACAGTGTTATTGTTGTAGCTTTAACTGGTGATAAAATTATAGATTTAGCCAAATATATCATTAAAGAAAGAAAACCTCATCCGCTTTTTGGTTTAACTATTTACACAAAAGACAATCAAGTTCTTGTAGATAAAATTCTTGTAAATGATAAACCTATAGAAATTTCTAAAGTATATTATGTTGCTACATCTGATTATTTAGCAAATGGCGGTGACAATATGAATTTCTTTACTTCAAGTAACGAAAAATATGACATTGATTATAAATTGAGAAATCTATTTATTGATTATTTCAAAAAAGTAGATACAATCCCTAATATTACAACTAAACATATAATTGAGGAATAATGAAAAGGAGAGATTTTATACAGAAAACAGTTACTACTTCCGCATTATTGTCGGTTGGTGGCTTTACTCTATCTAGTTTTTCAAATTTAGAAACTAAAAAATTAACAATACTTCATACAAACGATACGCATAGTCATATAGATCCATTTGAATCGACTCATTCTAAATATCCAGGAATGGGAGGCGTTTCTAAAAGAGCTAAAGTTATTGAACAAATAAGAGCCGAAGAAAAAAATGTCTTATTACTTGATGCTGGAGATATTTTTCAGGGAACCCCCTACTTTAACTACTATGGAGGCGAACTTGAATTTAAATTAATGAGCATGTTACAATATGATGTTGCTACTATGGGAAATCATGATTTTGATAATGGCATAGATGGTTTTTATGCTCAACTTCCACATGCAAAATTCGATTTCGTTTCAGCTAATTATGATTTTAAAAACACTATTTTACATGACATTGTAAAACCATACAAAATCATTATAAAAGACGGAATAAAAATAGGAATTTTCGGTTTAGGAGTAGAATTAGCTGGATTAGTGGATAAAAAACTTTACAAAGAAACCGTTTACAACAACCCAATTGAAGTTGCAACAGATATTGTAAAAAATCTAAAAGAAGTAGAGAAATGTGATGTAGTAATTTGTTTATCTCATTTGGGCTATCAATATAAAAACGAACCAGAAAAAGTTAGTGACCTAGTTTTGGCTCAAAAAACAAAAAACATCGACCTAATTATTGGTGGACATACACATACTTTCCTTGACAAACCAACTTTAGTTAAAAATTTAGACGATAAAGATGTTATTGTTAATCAAGTGGGTTGTTATGGAATAAATTTAGGTAGAATTGATTTTTATTTCACTAACGAAAAAAAGAGTAACGCAGTTAACCGAAATATAATTATCTAATCGACAATATTACTTTTCTCAATATCTCTTGCTAAAAAATATTTAATAAGAAAGTAATAACAAGGAATCTCGACAAGACAAGAAAAATAATTTAAGTTAGGTGCTTTATAGTAGTAAACATTTATAACTGAGGTTAAATCAGACAAAAGCAACGATAACATTGTTAATAATAAAAATTTTGCACTTGACGTTTTAAATTTAAAATAATTGTACAAGCTAAAAACTAAAACACTTAAGAATACTATAATATAATTTACAATAAAGTAGTAACTATGAAAAGTATGCTTTACTACATATAAGGAAACTATTTTTAAAACAAAAGCAGCAAATATTAAAGTTCCAAAAACAACTCCGAGTCGCTTTTCAATTTGGACTTTTTTATGCAATAACTTCGAATCTAAGAGTATTAAATACAAGAATAAAAACAAGACTACCATATAAAGAAACAAAGCCAATTGATAAAAAACTGTTTCTTGTAGCAAATTAGCATTATCAGCAACAAATAACAACGCTATTATAAAAAAATGAAGTTTATTCTTTTTATTTTTTTGCGCTGTAAAAAAATAATAAAAAGAAATTGAGGCTAAAATCATTGGCTTAAATATAAGTGCAACTTCTTTATCTATATTTATTTTAAAAAAGTACAAGTATAAAATATAGGCTACAAAATATAAAACTAATGCTGGATTATTTAATTTCATTTTCACTTCTTTATGTTTACTATAAAATATCTGCTGTAAAAGAAATAAGATACTGTTTGACTTAATGCATTTATAAATTTAAATACAGATAATTCAACTAAATTTTTATTTAGTATATAAAACATATCTGAAATAATAAACGAAGCTACAGCCAAAGATAAAAACAACCCTGATTGTCCATTTTCATTTAAGTACAAAACAGAAGATAAAATTCCCATAAAAACTAGTTGTAAACCAAAAACCAAATATATATAATATTCAAATTTAGTATCTAGCTCTACATTATTTAAAACCATCAACATTAAAACCACCAATATAATTGTCATTAACAAATGACTAAAATTGAAAAAATCAATTCTCTTGTAAACATTAATTTCCTTTAGTCTCTTTACCAAAATATAAAGCACAAAGAAATATGGAATCGAAAAACATACTAAACCAATTTCGTGTAAACTAGGCTTGTCAATTAATGTTATAACATCGCCTAAGTAAAAAAACAAAATTGAAAACAAAAACAAGTAATTTGTTTTAACTTGATTGGTTAAAAAATAATACAAAACTATAGCAGGAATTATAAATGGCTTCGAATAAAATGCTAGAGCTTCAAAATTAAAAATAACCGAAACCAAAAATATAACCGAAAATAAAACGTAAAAACTTAAATTCTGTAATTGTTTACTCATTTAAAAGTTCATTAAATTTATACTCATCTATTATTGAAATTCCTAATTTTATTGCTTTTTCTAATTTAGAAGGTCCCATATTTGCTCCAGCAACAACATAATTTGTTTTAGATGAAATTGAACTTCCTACTTTTCCACCATTTTCTTCAATAACCTTCTTTAAATCGTCTCTAGAATAGGTTTCAAAAACACCAGAGACCACAAAAATATTTCCTTCTAATTTATTTGAAACTGAAGTTGATTTACTTTCATCTATTGCTAATTGAACCCCATATTCTTTTAACCTGTTAATTAAAGAAACATTATTTGGATTTTCAAAAAACTGCACTACACTTTGCGCAATTTTATCTCCAATTTCATCTACCAAAATTAAATCTAGTAGAGAAGCTTGAGCAATGGCATCAATATTCTTATAATGCTTCGCTAATTTCTTAGCCACTGTTTCTCCCACATATCGAATTCCTAAAGCATACAAAACTCTTTCAAACGGAATTTCTTTTGATTTCTCAATTCCATTAATTAAATTTTCTGCCGATTTCTCAGCCATACGTTCTAAAGGAACAATTTGTTCTTTTTTAAGTTCGTATAAATCTGCATAATTCTCAATTAAACCATTATTATATAGTAAAGCTACTGTTTCTCCACCTAAACCGTCAATATCCATTGCTTTACGCGTTATAAAATGCTGCACACGACCAATAATTTGAGGTGGACAACCATAAAAATTTGGACAATAATGTTGCGCTTCACCTTCGTTACGAACTAACTCGGTATTACATTCGGGGCAATTTGTGATATAAACTGTTTTTTCAGAATCAGTTTTTCTTTGTGTAAAATCAACACCAACAATCTTTGGAATAATTTCTCCTCCTTTTTCTACAAAAACAGTATCATGAACTCTAATATCAAGTTTTTCAATTTGATCGGCATTATGTAAAGAAGCACGTTTTACAATGGTTCCTGCCAGTTGTACCGGCTTTAAATTAGCGACTGGAGTTATAGCTCCTGTTCTACCAACTTGATAAGAAATTGATTCTAAAGTTGTAACCGCTTGTTCTGCTTTGAATTTGTAAGCTATTGCCCAACGCGGTGATTTTGCAGTATAACCTAATTCTTCTTGATATTGTATTTGATTTACTTTAACCACCACTCCATCAGTTTCATAAGGTAAATCATGACGGTGGGTGTCCCAATAATTAATAAACTCAAAAACTTCTTCAATAGATTTTGCTAATTGAGATTGTTGCGGCACTTTGAAACCCCAATCACGAGCTTTTTGTAAACCTTCGAATTGGCTTTGTATAGGCAAATTATTTCCAACTAAGGAATACAATAAACAATCTAATGGTCGTTTTGCTACTTCTGCACTATCTTGTAATTTTAAACTTCCCGAAGCTGTATTTCTTGGATTCGAATAAGGTGTTTCACCAATTTCAATCAAATCTTGATTCATTTTTTCAAATCCAGCTAAAGGCAGAATAATTTCTCCACGAATTTCAAACTTATCAGGAAAATCACCTTTAAGCTTAATGGGAACCGATTTAATTGTTTTTACATTATTAGTAACATCATCTCCTTGAAAACCATCACCTCTTGTTACAGCACGCTTTAATTTTCCATTTTCATACAAAATACTAATTGATGCCCCATCATATTTTAATTCGCATGTAAATTCTAAAGGAACATCGCCTAATATTTTTTGACAACGCACAACCCAATCAGTTAAATCTTCTTGCGAATAGGAATTGTCTAACGAATACATTCTGTATTCATGAGCAACTGTCTCAAAGTTTTTAGTTACCGTTCCACCTACTCGTTGTGTAGGCGAATTTTCATCAAAATACTCTGGATGTTTACTCTCTAAATCTTGTAGTTGTTTAAGTTTTTGATCAAACTCAAAATCTGAAATAGTAGGATTATCTAGAACATAATAATTATAATTATGCAAATTTAATTCTTCTCGTAATGCTTTAATTGTAGCTAAAACATCCATAAAATATTATTGATTTAAAAGTATTTCTAATTTACTGTATAATTCTCCTTTACTTATCAGTCCACCTTGTTTGATAATTTCAAATAAAGCTTCGTTTCTATTATTTGAAATATCCTTTTTGCCTTTTTGAATTACAACCTCATCTGAACTAAGATTTTCACTTAACCAGTTAATTCCTTCTTTTGTTAAAAAATCAACTTTAGAGTTCACACTATTAATAACATAAGAAAGTACAACGTCATCAAAACATTTAAACAAGAAAATATAATCATTTGAAAAATGGTCTATAAAACGAACATTTGTTAAAGCTCTTTCCCAAATCATATCTGAGAAAACATCTATTTCTTGTAACGCAACTTGCGGTTTATTCTCTTTAAGATCGTCCCATTCTTGTTTATCAATAGATTGTGTTGCTAAAAAAGTGATGAACTCAGGGTGGAGTTCTTCGAGTTGTTCTTTGGTTAAACGTGCATACTTCATATCGTAAATATAAAAAAAGCCCTTCAAATAAATGAAGGGCTCAAAATATTTTTTTAAAAACTTAAAATTAAGCTTTTTCTCCTACTACTTCGTAAGGTAATTCAACGATAACTTCTCTGTGTAATCTTACAGATGCAGTATACTTACCAACTCTTTTGATTAAACCACTAGTAATAAATTTTTTCTCGATTGAGTGACCATTGCTTTCTAAAGCAGCAGCAATATCAGCGCTAGAAACTGAACCGAATAATTTATCACCACCAGCTTTAGCAGTAATTTTAATTTCAAGAGCTTTGATAGCTTCAGCTAATGATTTAGCATCAGCAACTAATTTAGCTTCTTTGTGTGCTTTTTGTCTTAAGTTTTCAGCTAAAACTTTTTTTGCAGAAGGAGTTGCTAATACAGCAAAACCTTGAGGAATTAGGTAGTTACGACCGTAACCATTTTTTACAGTTACTACATCGTCTTTAAAACCTAAATTTTGAACATCTTTTTTTAAGATAATTTCCATGTTGTTGTCCTTTTGAATTAGAAGTTAGGTTCTACATAAGTAGAAACCAACAACTAGAGTTTACATATTATTTTAATAAATCCGCTACGTATGGCATTAAAGCTAAATGACGAGCTCTTTTAATAGCCACAGAAACTTTTCTTTGGTATTTTAAAGAAGTTCCAGTTAAACGACGAGGTAAAATTTTACCTTGCTCATTAACGAATTTCAATAAGAAATCAGGATCTTTATAATCTACATATTTGATACCTGATTTTTTGAAACGACAATATTTCTTTTGTTTGTTTGTTTCAATATTTAATGGAGTTAGATATCTGATATCTCCCTCTTTTTTTCCTTTTGCAGATTGTTCTAAAGTTGACATAATTAGTTTGATTTAGATTTTAACTTCTCTCTTCTTCTTTCAGCCCAAGCTACAGCATGTTTGTCTAAAGACACTGTTAAGAAACGCATAACTCTTTCATCACGACGGAATTCTGTATCCAATGAAGCGATTACTTCTCCAGTTGCTTCAAATTGAAATAAGTGATAAAAACCAGATTTTTTGTGTTGAATTTCGTAAGCCATCTTTTTCAAGCCCCAATCTTCTTTAGTAACCATCTTAGCCCCTTTTGAAGTAAGAAAATCTTCAAACTTGCTTACTGTTTCCTTTACATGTTGTTCAGATAAATCTGGATTTAAGATGAAAACAGTTTCAAAATAGTTCATAATAATAGTATTTTATATTTAAAAATTAGTGCAAAAGTAA
>JAIXHM010000148.1 GCA_030145825.1 Flavobacterium sp. | reverse complement strand
AGAATACACAATTTTTGACTGATGTTACCAACATAAATCTGAAAGTTGTTAATGTTACCAAATTAGCAAAAACAAATGAACTAGAATTACCCACAAAATCTATTATAAAAGATATTGAAAGCGATCATCTTGAAATGAATAAAAAATTAAAAAAAATTGCTAGAGAAAATTTAATCATCATTCCAGATACGATTTATGATTATAATGAACAAATAGACACATTAAATAGTAATAGAGGCTATGTTTACCTAGTAGAATTAGAAAAACTTTTACAACAAGAAATAACCGAATTTGAACTAATTCAGGAAAATACTAAAAGTAAAGAAATCGAAAGCTTAGCCTTCGAGTCTATAAAAGATTTAAAAGAAAAACTCACTGATATAAACGAATTTTTAAAATAATTAATCACTAAAACAATTGCTATGAAAAAGAAAATTTTGACAACGTTATGCCTTTTAGGATTTATAAGCCTATCAAATGCACAGGAATCATCTTCAACAGGTGCACGCTTCGGACTTAAAGGTGGTGTAAACTTTACAAATCTTTATGTAGACGATGTTGACGACACCAATATGTTAACAAGTTTTAATGCTGGGGTTTTTGTTGAACTTCCTATTACACAAGGTGTTGCCATTGTACCCGAATTAAACTATTCTAGAAAAGGTTCTGAAGTGCAAAACACCATTCTAACAGAAACATACAAATCAAAATTTAAACTAAGCTATTTAGAAATGCCAGTACTGTTAAAACTTAATTTGGTTCCTAATTTCAACTTACACGCTGGTCCGTATGTTGCTTACCTATTAAACGCAAAAACCGACGTAGTGGATGAAAATGGAGATCGTGTTGAAAGTTTTGAATATGATACCGATGATTTCAACAAACTAGATTTTGGTCTATCTGCCGGACTTGGATTCGACTTTAACAATTTTGGTATTGGTGCAAGATATAATTACGGTCTAAGCGAAATTGATAAAGATAATAACGCAAACGGGGCTAAAAACAGTGCTTTTAACTTGTATGTAGCTCTTAAATTTTAATAACAATAAAAACAAAAATGCTATGGGAAATTTATTGTATTTAGTAGCCGTAGTATTAGTAATACTATGGGCATTAGGAGTATATGTAGGAACATTTGGAAACTTAATCCACCTACTTTTAGTAATTGCAATTATTGCAATTTTACTTAGAATTATTAACGGAACAAGAAAACTTTAAAAAAACAAAAATTATGAAAAATAGTAACGTATTATTAGGAATTTTAGGCGGCGTTGCCGTAGGTGCCATTGCAGGAATTTTATTAGCTCCAGATAAAGGCACAAAAACTAGAAAAAAACTTAAATCAAAAGCAGCAGATATTAAATCTAATTTGCAAAACGATTTTGATGAGTTTTTAGAACAAATGGAAAACAAATACCAACAAGTATCAGACAAAGCAACAGAAGTTGCTGATGTAATTAAAAAATAGAAAAATGGAAGAGCAAAAAATAATAATCGAATCGTTATTCGAAAAAGTAGAAAACTACACTAAAACATCTATTGAATTATATAAACTTAAATTTATAGGTAAATCTAGTTCACTAGCTGCAAGCGTTTTAGTTTATGCCTTTTTAATAATAACATTATTGTTTTTTGTTTCTTTCTTTAACATTGCACTAGCATTAGTCTTAGGAAAATGGATTGGAAGTTACTTTTTAGGCTTTCTAGTAGTTGCGATATTTTATCTTGCCATTTCGTGTTTAGTTTTAATTTTTAGAGATAAAATTTCAAAAAATATTCTAGAAACAATTCTACTTAAAATTTTGGTTACCAAAAATAATTCTAATGAAAAAAAGTAATATTGAAATACTAGAAAATAGAATCATGGAGCTCGAAGCAAAACAGAAAAATGATTTGCTTGCGCTTAAAAATGAGATCGAAATTACTTATGAAAGCCTAAAGCCAATTCACTTAATTACTGATTTTTTTGAAAATAATATCATCAGTAAAAAAATAATAAAATCAGATCTTTTTAAGATGGGATTGAGTTCAATAGGAAGTTATATTCTAAAGAAAACTATTTTAAAAAAATCGAATTCATTTATTAGAATTCTATCAGCAAATGCATTGCAAAAAGTATCATCGAGTTTGATACAAAACTTTTTAAAAAATTAAAAATCAAAAATAAATTGCTATGAAAAATTTAAAATTAACATTAGGACTTTTAGCACTTACTACAGCATTTGTAGCGTGTGATAACAAAAAAGAAAAAGAAGCTCAAAAATTAATTGGCGAATACACAACTTATGTAGACTCAATTAATTCACTTGATAAAGAAGAATCGGCTAAAGAGTGGAATGCTATTCAATCTGAACAAGAGAACAAAAAAATTCAAGCAGAAAGTGCTGTTGCTGGAGTTGAAGATAAAACTGCTGCACAACAAGAGATCGATAATGCAACTATTAAGTTTGAAACCTATAAAATAGAAGTTGAAAAATCTCAAGCCGAAATGCATAAAGAACAACTTAGAAAATCTTTATTCAAAGACAATTTAACGGGTAATGATTTAACCTTTGCTTGGGTAAACAAAGACAATATTTTAAATGTTTATGAAAGTTTTGTAGAAACTGTACAAAACAATAAAGACACTTATTCTCGTGAAGATTGGGATGAAATTAAATTATTATACGAAGCCTTAGATACACGCAAAAATACAGTTGAAAAAGAAGGTTTATCTTCATCAGATAATTTAAAAATTGCGGCTCTAAAAGTGAAGTTTGCTCCTATGTATTCTGTAAACAGAGTGGGCGCTAAAGCTGAAGAAAATAGTGAAGCTAAAGAGTAATATATTCTTAGGGCTCAACTTTTGAGCCCTTTTTATTAATTTAAAATGAAAAAAAATGAAAAAATTAACTTTACTGTTTGTCTTTATGGTACTAATTACAAGTTGTAAATCGACATCAGCCGTTGACAATTATGTTAATTATGAAGCACAAAGAAATGTAAAAGGAACTTGGATGGTAACTAATGTTGAGTATCCAAATTCAAATTACATTCAAATCAATCTTTTAGATATAGCAAGTAGTAATTGTTTTAAAAATAGTACTTGGAATTTTATTTCTAATAACAATAAAGGAAGCATTACATTTCCAAACAACTGTTCTCAAAACAGAGATATTACTTGGTATATCAATAACGATGGTCAAATGGTTTTGAAAATTTTAGGTTCAGAATCAAGTAGAAAAACAGATACAGGTTATGTTCTCGATTATATTCCTGTTAATTCAGATAAATTCATTCTTCGAGATAAAGTTGCAGTAGCAAGTAACACTGTAGAATTCAGTTTAACTTTTGAAAGGTTATAGCTATGAAATCAATACAAAATAGAGACAACAATTTAAACTTTAAAACTATTGGAAGAAAATTAGCCATTCTAACAATAAGTAGTTTATTTCTAGTACAATGTAAAGCCATTAAAAATTCTAACAATACGCAAAGAGGAGCTGTAATTGGAGCTACTTCTGGAGCAGTACTTGGAGGTGTTTTAGGAAATAACGTTGGAAAAGGCGGTCGTGGTGCAGAAGGTGCCATCTTAGGAGGAATTATTGGTGGAGTTACAGGTGGACTTATTGGTCGTCAAATGGACAAACAAGCCCGAGAAATAGAACAACAATTACCAAGTGCACAAGTAGAACGTGTAGGTGAAGGAATTAAGTTAACACTTAATGAAAATTCTGTAAACTTCGATCTAAATAAATCGTCTTTAACCTCAACAGCTAGGGCCAATTTAGATAAATTAGTAAGTGTTTTCAAAAACTACCCCGATACAAATATTACCATTTATGGACATACCGATAGTTCTGGTGATGAAGGTTATAATATGAATCTATCGGTTGCAAGAGCCGAATCTGTTAAAGTCTATCTTGCTTCAAAAGGATTAAGTAGTTCACGATTTGATATTGTAGGAATGGGAGAAACTGATCCAATTGATTCGAACGAGACTGTGAGCGGACGTGCTAACAATCGTAGAGTAGAATTTGCCATTATGGCCAATAATAAAATGATTGAAGATGCTGAAAAGCAATCAAATTAAAATAAAAAAGTCCCGGATTTAGCGGGACTTTTTTATTAATATACTTCAGATTCTTTTAATTTTTCTGTATTTGCTACTAATTGTAGCTCATCAATAAATTTTTGAATTTTACCATTCATAACACCATCCATATCAAAAATATCCATTCCAATTCTGTGATCTGTTACACGACCTTGCGGATAATTATAAGTTCTAATTTTTGCAGAACGGTCACCAGAACTAACTTGAGAATTACGTTTTTTAGCATCTTCCTCTTGTTTCTTAGCTAATTCCATTTCATACAAACGAGAACGTAAAACTGATAATGCTTTATCTTTATTTTTATGTTGCGATTTCTCATCCTGACATTGCGCTACTAAACCTGTAGGAATGTGAGTCATACGTACTGCCGATTTTGTAGTATTTACTGACTGACCACCAGGACCTGACGAACAGAATAAATCGATACGTACATCGTTCATGTCAATTTGAACGTCAAATTCTTCAGCTTCTGGTAAAACCATAACCGTAGCGGCCGAAGTATGCACACGACCTTGTGTTTCTGTTTGTGGAACACGTTGTACACGGTGAACTCCTGCTTCATATTTTAAAGTTCCGTATACATCTTCACCTGTAACTTCAAAAATAATTTCTTTATAACCACCAGCTGTTCCTTCGTTTAAATCTACTACCGAAGTTCTCCAACCTCTTGATTCACAGTAACGTGTATACATTTTAAATAAATCTCCAGCAAAAATAGAAGCCTCGTCACCTCCAGTTCCCGCACGAATTTCAACCATTACGTTTTTCGCATCTTCAGGATCTTTTGGAATTAACATAAATTTAATTTCCTCTTCTAATTGCGGTAAACGCTCTTGAGCTTCATCTAACTGCATTTTGGCCATTTCAACCATTTCAGCATCAGAACCATCAGCAATAATTTCTTTAGCTTCTTCTATATTTCCAGTAAGATTTAAGTACTCAGCTCTTTTATCCACTAAAGCTTTTAAATCTTTATATTCTTTATTCAACTGTACATAACGTTTCTGGTCTGCAATAACATCTGGCTGGATAATTAAATCCGAAACCTCATCAAAACGTTGTTTTACATATTGTAATCTATCTAACATAGCCTATTTATTTATTGGAGTGCAAATTTACAAAAAATCCTTTCAGATTCTTATAATCTAATTAAGAGATTTTTAAAAACTGAAAATCAATTACTTATTATTTTTATTTAAAATTAATCTAAATAAAATTTGTAAATTAAAATATTGATGATATTTTTGCATCGTTATTTTAATTAAATCTAAATAAGATGAAAATATGTATTACAACTTTAACCGCTATTTTATTCTCAACAATAGGCTTAAGCCAAGACAAATTCAATAATATTAATGACGACTTTTTTACCGAAAATGATACTGTAAAAAAACTAAATGAAGTCGTTTTAAATGGGAAAAAAATTGCCCCAAAATCAACAGTAAATAGAGCTGGCATCAAGAATATGGATATGCCACAAGCTATTCAGGTAATTGATAATGAAGTTATCCAACAACAACAATCGATTCGCTTAAGTGATGTTATTAAAAATGCGAATGGTGTTTACGTAGGCTCTGCTCGAGGTGGCGCTCAAGAATCATTTTGGTCAAGAGGCTACGACATGTCTTCTAATAATATGTTCAAAAATGGTTTCCGTTTTAGTAGTGGTTCAATTCCTGAAGTAGCTTCACTAGACAAAGTAGAATTTTTAAAAGGAAGTGCTGCTTTGCTATATGGAAATGTAGCTCCAGGTGGAATTTTAAATATGGTAACTAAAACTCCTAATTTTAATAAAGGAGGCGAGATTACTATGCAAGCTGGTAGTTATAGTTTTTATAAACCATCAGTTGATGTTTATGGAACATTTAATAAAAACATCGCGTGGCGTTTTAATGGTTCATATGAAAACTCTGAAAGTTTCCGTGATTATGTAACTAGAGAACGCTATTATGTAAATCCATCTGTATTATTTAAAATTACTGATAAAACAGAAATTACGGTTCAAGCTGATTATTTAAACGACGATTGGACTCCCGATTTTGGTACTGGTTCAATTGGAAAAGAAGTAGCTGATGTTCCTAGAAATGCTTATTTGGGTGCAAAATGGTCAAACGGAAATACGAAACAAGCCTCTGCTTCTATTTTATTAAATCATGAATTCAATTCAAATTGGAAATTAAATTTTAACTCTTCTTTCCAAGATTACGACAGAGAATATATAGGTACTGAAAGAATTCAACCTGCAGATAATGGTGATTGGAACAGACCTTATGGAAGAAATAAAGCAACCGAAAAGATATTAGCCAACCAACTAAGTTTACAAGGTAACTTTAAAACTGGAAAAATCAAACACCAATTATTTACTGGTATTGATACTGAAATTTCAAATGCTGAAACATACCGTTTTAGATTTTTTGATCCTACAACTGGAACAACAGTTACAACTTATGAC
>JAIXHM010000147.1 GCA_030145825.1 Flavobacterium sp. | reverse complement strand
ACATATTGTTGAAATGCCTAAAACAATAAGTATAATTAGTTTTTTCAAGATAAATGTATTTTAACTTTTATTACGCTTTTTGTAATTATTTCTTGCTAAAACTTTTATCAAAGAAGTCAGCAATAAAACCTAATTTCATGCTACGAAGCATTTTCTTTTCGAACCACCAAAAGAATTTAAATTGACCAAAAACAGTCCCTATAGTTACTAGGAGTATTTGGTAAATGGGAAAAATTAAAATTAATCGTAGTACACGATAAACCCAATGCGGTATTACATCATCTGTTAAGCCAATAAATTGCATAAAAGGAACGGCAAGTTTTAAAGAACTAAATCCGGTTATGGCAAATACTATAAAAATTATTATTAACTGAAAGTTACTGTTTACATTCCAGCGTTCTTTTAACTTCTTCATCATTTTATAAACGTGGCGAAAATCCTCCTAATTTTTGATTGTTTGTTAATTGAAAATAAACCAAATAGTTATAAATCATATAGTTTACTTCGTAACCATAATCAATACCCGATTCGTAATTAATCAACATGGTATATAAATTAGGATCATATTGCATAGGAAGTAAAACTCTTCTGTTCCATTCGGTTACCCAAAAAATATTTCTAGCTTCTAAATAACTTTGATTATAAAATCCTTTTGGTTTTGCGTGACCATTAAACCAAGATGTAAATCCTGGATCTATAACCACAACTTCATATTCAATTTCATCATTAGCAATTCTTACAGTATCACTTGTTAAAATAGTTTTACTTTCCGTTTCATTTTGAACGGTTTTATTTGAATTGCACGAAAAGAGTAGTGCAAAAAAAATGGCGAATATGTAAAAATAAACTTTCAAAAAGTTGTTATTTAGAACAGTTAAAGATAAAAAAAAGCACCGACTTAATCGATGCTTTTAACAATATTTTATTTATAAGAATTTATTTTTTCCCAAATAAACCACCTAAAAGTCCGCCTAAACCTCCTTTTTTCTTTGTTACAGCTGCAATGGCATCACTAGCGTCCAATTTTCCATCCCCATTTTGATCTAAAGCAGAAGTTAAAATGCTGCTCCCTAAACCTCCAGAAGAATTTCCACTAGTAGCACTAGTTAATAAGCCGCCAAGTAGTCCGCCTAAATCAGTTGCACTAGATACTTTACCACTTTTAGTTTGTTTTCCTAAATATCCCATAATGATAGGAGCCAACATGGGTAAAATTTTAGAAATAATACTGCTATCTACGCCAGTTTTACTACTAATTCCCGTTTCAACAGCACCTAGTTTATCTCCTAAAACGTGACCTAAAATTTTATTTCCATCGGAAAAATCGCCACCATTTAAAAATCCACCTAGATTATCTAAAATACTCCCGTCGTGTTTTCCACTTGTTAGAGCTTTTAATAAACCTGATGCTCCGTCCCCTGATAGCATATTACCTTGCATTGCTCCTAGAAGTTCAGGAACACTAGATGAAACAACATCAGAAGCTTTACTTTTATCAATTCCTGTTTGTTCTGAAATATTATCGATTAATTGTTTTCCTAAATCGCTATTTACTAAGTCTAAAATTCCGCTCATTTTGTAATGATTTTATAAGTTACAGAATTTTAAAATTACAAAAAATAAAACAGGTTTATAAACATTTAAAGTTATTATTTCAAAAAAAAACGAGTAACGTAAGCTACTCATTTTTAAATTTAAGGTTTACAGAAAATTATTCGTTCTTAAGAAGACTAATAATTTGTTCTGCTAATTCAGTACCAATTCTATCCTGTGCTTCGTTAGTAGCTGCTCCAATATGTGGAGTTAAAGATATTTTAGGGTTCATTAAAACTTTAATAGCTGGAGTTGGTTCATTTTCAAAAACATCTAAACCAGCAAATAAAACTTTACCTTCGTCTAAAGCTTCAACTAATGCTACTTCATCTACAACGCCACCACGAGATGCATTAACAATACCTACATTGTCTTTCATCATCATTAATTCTTCTCTTCCAATTACATATCCATTTTGAGCTGGAACATGTAAGGTAATAAAATCAGAGTGTTTAAATACGTCTTCTAGGGGTTCTGTTTTAATGTCAACATTAATATACTGCCCGTTATAAAAATCAACTCTAATTACTGCTTCGCTTACAAATTTATCAGCAGCAATAACTCTCATTCCTAAACCTAAAGCCATTTTAGCAACTGCTTGTCCGATGCGACCAAAACCAATAATTCCTAATGTTTTACCACGTAATTCTATTCCTTCACCATATGCTTTTTTAAGTCCGTTGAAGTTTGTTTCCCCTTCAAGAGGCATATTTCTATTAGAATCGTGTAAGAAACGTACACCTGAAAATAAATGAGCAAAAACTAACTCTGCTACAGATTCAGATGATGAAGCAGGTGTATTGATAACGTGTTTACCATTTTGTCTTGCATAATCTACATCGATATTATCCATACCAACACCACCACGACCAATAATTTTTAATCCTGGGCAAGCATCAATAATATCTTTTCTAACTTTAGTAGCACTTCTAACTAATAAAACAGCCACATTATGTGTGTTGATAAAATTTGCAACTTGTTCTTGAGCAACTTTTGTTGTAATTACTTCAAATCCGGCCTTTTCTAAAACTTTAATACCTGATGTAGAAATTCCGTCGTTTGCTAATACTTTCATTTTTATTTGTTTTGCTGTAAGCTATAAGCAAATCGCTATTAGCTTCTATTTTTAATTATTAATTGAATTATATTCTGTTTTCTAATTCTCTCATAGTATCAACTAATACTTGTACACTTTCTAAAGGCATTGCGTTGTATATTGAAGCTCTATAACCACCAACTGATCGATGTCCATTTAATCCAGAAATTCCTGCAGCTTTCCAAATTTCATCAAAAATTGGTTGATGATCCGTATTGTTTAATGTAAAGGTAACATTCATTAAAGAACGATCCTCTGCTTTAGCAACACCTTTAAATAAAGGATTTCTGTCTATTTCTTTATATAATAAATTTGCTTTTGTCTGATTCATTTTTTCAATAGCAGCAACACCTCCTAATTTTTTTAACCATTGTAAAGTTAGCATTGAGGTGTAAACAGCAAATACCGGTGGAGTATTGTACATACTTTCTTTAGCAATATGTTGGCTGTAATCTAACATGGCAGGAATATTTCTTCCTGTTTTACCTAAGATTTCTTCTTTAATAACAACTAAAGTTGTACCTGCAGGTCCCATATTTTTTTGAGCACCAGCATAAATAATAGAGAATTGCGAATAATCGATATCTTTTGAAAAAATATCTGAACTCATATCGCAAACTAAAGGAGCATCAGTTTTTGGGAATTCTTTCATTTGAGTCCCAAAAATAGTGTTATTTGAAGTACAGTGAAAATAATCTATATCAGTAGGAATTTCATATCCTTTAGGAATAAAATTGTAATTATCTTCTTTAGACGAGGCAACAACTACAGTTTCTCCAAATGCTTTGGCTTGTTTGATTGCACCACTTGCCCAAGTTCCTGTATCTAAATAAGCTGCTTTTCCATTTTCTTTCATTAAGTTGTATGGAATTCTTAAGAATTCTAAGCTGGCTCCTCCTTGTAAAAATAGAGCTTGATAACCTTTTCCTGTTAATCCTAATAATTCTAAGGCTAGAGCTTGAGCTTCTTCCATTACAGCAATAAAATCTTTACTTCTGTGCGATATTTCTAGAATTGAAAGCCCTGAATTATTAAAATTTAATACCGCTTGTGAGGCTTTTTCAAATACTTCTTGTGGCAAAATACTTGGGCCAGCACTAAAATTATGTTTTTTCATTACTCAAGTTTAATGTGTTGTTTAAATAAGCAACAAATTTCGTAAATGATTGAAAATTATAAGCAAATAATCTCATAATAATTTAGCCTAGTTTTTAACGAAAACGTTTGAGTTGAAAAAATATGCGGTCTTTTTTTAAAGATTTATTAAAAAGTCTATTGTGTCAACATTGTCAGCATAATCCCAAAGTTCAGGTTTTTGGGTTTTTCCAAAAGAAATGAAGTTTTCATTGTTTTTACCTACAATACATTGAATTTTTTCGGCATCTTCTTTCAGTTTATCGTTTAAACTTGCTGCATTATCATAATATTCATAGTACAAAGAAGCAATAGGTGAGGCATAACTTTCGTCTTCTTTTAAAATTAAAAATTCATTATCCAAAAGTTTAAAGTTACTCATTAAAAATACGGCTTTATTATAATCGTAATTGTTGGCGTATTTTTCATAATGAATAATTTCTCCAAATTTAAAAATAGATTCAAAAAACAAACTGAAGTTGTAATCTTTTGGAATAAATATTTTTGAGACATTGCGACAACCTAAACCAAAATATCTAAAGATATCTTTTCCGAGTGCTTCTAATTCTTCTTTGCTCTCATCTCCTGTTAAAATAGCAACTGAATTTCTGTTTTTTCTAATGATGTTAGGTTTATCTTTAAAGTAATATTCAAAATAACGCGATGTATTATTACTGCCTGTTGCAATTACTGCATCAAAACCTTCTAGTTTTCCTTCTATAAAAGTTATTTTTTGAACAAAATTAGGATCTAATGCAATAAGGTATTTTACTAAGAATTTTACTAAATGTTGATCATTTGAGGATAGTTTCACAATAGCATTATGACCACTAATTAAAACCGAAAGTAAATCGTGAAAACCTACTAATGGAATGTTACCAGCTAAAATTAAACCTATTTTTTTGGGTTGTACAGTTGTGAAGTTGTAAGAATTCAACCATTTGTCTAAGTTTTCTTTAGTTAGAGCTTTTGACCAAGATTGTAAAGCAAAGCAAACATTATCTTTTGTAAACCATCCGTTATGAGATTGAGATAAACTAATTAAATCAATCATTTCATTATAAAACAAGTCATTGTGTTTAACAATTGGGTTCAATTGATAATTTTCGAATTCAAATTGGCTTAAAAAAAGACCTAAATCAATAAAACTCGATTTAATTTCACTTTGTAACATTTGTAACTTGTTTTTAAATAGTTTGCTTCGTACTTTTGTTCCGCAAAATTAATTATATTATTTGGAAATAGGTACGATTAATCTATTCAGATTTCTAAATTCTAATTTTTAAATTAACAAAATGGCTATAAAAATAACAGACGAATGTATAAATTGTGGTGCTTGCGAACCTGAGTGTCCAAATACAGCAATATATGAAGGGGCTGATGATTGGAGATGGAAAGATGGAACTAAATTACAAGGAAAAGTAGTTTTACCAGATGGAACAGAAGTTGATGCGGATGCTCCACAAACACCATTTTCTGACGATGTGTACTTTATCGTTCCTGGAAAATGTACAGAGTGTAAAGGTTTTCACGAAGAGCCACAATGTGCTGCTGTTTGTCCGGTAGATTGTTGTGTTCCAGATGATGATCATGTAGAATCGGAAGAAACATTATTAAACCGTCAAGCGTTTTTACACAACGAATAATATTTTGAAAGAAAATTATATTAAAAGAATCTCCTTATTTTTATGGAGATTCTTTTTTTTATACTATTTTTACCTAACAACCACTATTGCTATTAGTTCAATAATATGAAGAAGATTTTTACCAGCCTTGTATTATTACTTACAATTTTTGCATTTTCTCAAGAAATTAAAATTAGAATTGTTGTAAAAGACTTTGAAACCGATTTACCTATTGATGAAGTTACTGTTACAGCTTTAAAAACGCATCAGGGTTTTTTAACAAATGCTGATGGAGAAGTTTTAGTGAACTTAACTAAAGCTTCTACTTTAGAATTTACACATTCTTCTTACAATTCTATGGTTGTAAAATCGGAAACTTTAAATAAAAAAATAAACGTAGTTTATTTAGATGCTAAAACACAACAGTTAGAGGAAGTTATTTTAACAAAAGATCATCCGCAAGATATTTTAAAAGTTTTGGTGGAAACTTCAAGAGATAAAATTACAATTCCAGCTAATTTAAAAATCTACTTAAGAGAGTTTTATAAACGAAACGACAAGTATGTGTTCTTTAATGACGGATTAGTTAATTTTCAAATTTTAGGATCTAGTTCAAAAATAGCTACTGATATTTTAGTAGAACAAAATAGAACAATTGGCTTACTAGATGAAGATATTGACGATGGCGTTTTAGGTTACAATTTAAATAACATTATTGAAAATTACTATAGTTTTAAATATTTAGACGAGATTCTTTCAAAATCTGCTCGAAAAGAATATGATTTTCAAGTAAAAACATATCCTCAAAATGAAGAGTATTTAATTTTAAGAGCCCTTCCACTTGATGAATCAAAAGGAATGCTTTCTGATTTTTATGTGCTTTACGATTCCAAAAAGAAAATTATTATGGAAGTTAGTGCTTTTCTATCGTCAAAAAGAATTAAAATTTTAGAGGAAGAAGAAAATTCTAAAATGCATAAGTTAGAATACAAAAATGTATTTAGAACTGAAGGGAATATGTATTATTTAGCTAATTCTAAAGAAGTAATTGGTTTTTACAAAAAATACAAGAAAGAGAAAAGAAAAATTGAAGTTAAAAACCACATGGTAACCACTAATTTTGATAAGAAAATTTTTCAATACGATAAGCATAATATCTTTACTGATAAATCACTTATAAATAAAAAATCTACAGTATTTACCGAGTATTGGGAATTTGATTCTGGTCTTAAACCTACTGCAGACGAGAAAAAAATAATCGAAAGTTTAGTT
>JAIXHM010000146.1 GCA_030145825.1 Flavobacterium sp. | reverse complement strand
ATACCTTATAATAAATTGTTTAGAAGAACTGAATTTTTAGAAGTTGAAGAATATGGGCGATTTGAAGCTTATGCAAATAGAGATTCTTTAAAATATAGAAGCGTTTACGGTTTAGACGATGCTTTAACAGTTTATAGAGGGACAATAAGAAGAGTAGGTTATTCTCGTGCTTGGGATATTTTAGTGCAATTAGGCATGACGGATGATTCATATACAATTGAAAATTCTGAAAACATGACGTATAGAGAATTTACGAATTCGTTTTTACCTTATCATCCTACAGATACTGTTGAAATTAAGTTGCGTCACGCTCAAAAGATAGATCAAGATGATATTATTTGGGATAAACTTTTAGAGTTAGATTTGTTTAATAGTGAAAAAAGAGTGGAACTTAAAAATGCTACTCCTGCACAAATTTTAGAAAAGATTTTATCAGAAAAATGGAGTTTAAAGCACGATGACAAAGATATGATTGTGATGTATCATAAATTTGGTTATGAACTTCAAGGTGAAAAACATCAAATCGACGCTACTATGGTTTGCATAGGCGACGACCAAACTTACACTGCCATGGCAAAAACGGTAGGTTTGCCTGTAGCAATTGCAACTTTAAAAATCTTAAATGGTGAAATTAAAACACCTGGAGTACAATTACCAATTACAAAAGAAGTTTATTCACCCATATTAAAAGAATTAGAAGAATATGGCGTAATCTTTAAAGAAATAGATGTACCTTATTTAGGATATAATCCACTTAATGTAAGTAGTTAGAAAAATATTGAATTATTTTAAAATCCCGAATTTTATTAAAATTCGGGATTTTTTGTTTTAAATTTAAATCAAATATCTAATTTTGATAATAATTTTTAATTTATGAAAATAAATCAACTACAAATAGAAATTGATGATTTGATATTAAGAGGAGACCCGAGATTAAAAATCGAATCGAATGAAACGAAGTGAAATTAATGTCCAGTGGACATTCGGTAATTAATTGCATTTTTAAATTTTACAGACTTATGAAAATAAATCAACTACAGATAGAAATTGATGGTATCGATAAAGAAATTCTTCGTGATTTAATGGAAGATGCTCGTAAACCTATTTTACAAATTGCAAATAAAATTGGAATTTCAGGAGCTGCAATTCATCAAAGGTTGCGTAAACTAGAACAAGCAGGAGTTATTTCAGGTTCAAAGTTTGTCGTAGATACAAAAGTCTTAGGTTACAGTACAATGGCATTTGTAGGTATCTATTTAGATAAAGCCTCAAGTAATCCAGCTACAGTTCGTGAGTTAAAGAAAATTCCTGAAGTTTTAGAATGTCATTATACTACTGGTAATTGGAGTATCTTAATTAAGATTATTTGTAGAGACAACGAGCATTTAATGCAATTATTAAATCATAATATTCAAAGCATAGATGGAGTCTCAAGAACTGAAACTTTTATTTCTTTAGAGCAACAAATAGAAAGACAAATACAATTGTAACTAGAATTTATAAAAAAATGTCACTTCGAGCGAAGTCGAGAAGTTACATAATTAATAAGATTTAGCTCTGCTGAACTTTTGTTTCTTCTTTTGTCGAAATGACAACAAAAACAAAACCCCAAATTCACTTAGAATTTGGGGTTTTTAATATTTAAAGAAACAACATTAATCTCTTCTTCCAAAAACTTGTAATGCCCAGTATAAAAGTGATGCAATAGCTCCAATTGCAGCTACTAAATAAGTTCTAGCAGCCCATTTTAAAGCATCTTCTGCGCCAGCATATTCTTGTTGCGATAACATGTTTTTATTTTTTAACCAAGCTAATGCACGATTACTAGCGTCATATTCTACTGGTAATGTTATTAAAGAAAATACTGTAGCAATAGACATCATTATTAATCCAATTACTGCAATAATATACCCAAAAGTAAGTCCTTTAGCGGCAATCCCTAAAATTAATCCACCCATTACCAACCATTGTGAAAGAGTTGAAGAAATTTGAACCATAGGAACCATTTTTGAACGCATAGTTAACCAGTTGTAAGCTGTTGCGTGTTGAACAGCATGACCGCATTCATGAGCTGCAACTGCTGCTGCTGCAGCATTTCTTTGGTTATAAACTGCTTCCGATAAATTTACGGTTTTATCTGCAGGATTATAGTGATCTGTTAAACGTCCTGGAGTTGAAATAACTTTGACATCATAGATCCCGTTATCATGTAGCATTTTTTCTGCAATTTCAGCACCGCTCATGCCATTTCTTAGATGAACTTTAGAATAAAATTCAAATTTAGACTGAAGTCGATTACTTACTAACCAGCTCACTAAAGCAATTCCACCTATTAAAATATAATATCCAAACATTTTTTAAATTTTTTGTTTAAAGATAATCAAATTTTGAACCAAATATTCCTATTAAAATGTTAATGCCATTTTGGCATTTTTACCTCATTCATAATTACGTTTTTTGTGCGTAAATTTTTAAAAATAGTTACATTTATAAACAAAAAAAGCCTCCTTTTTACGAGAGGCTCTTAATTCAAATTAATTTATTACGAGGCATTTTTAAGTTCTTGTAATTTTTTCGACTCATTAAAAAGTTGTCTTTTCAAGTTCATTTCTCGTTCTATACATGCTCTTCTATAACATTCGTATTCGTCTTCTAAATCTTTTAAAATTGTTTTAGAACTCTCCGTTATTTCATTGGCTCTCTTAAATTTTAAAAATAGAATAGCGCCTAAAACAGCAAATCCAATTAATAAAGTCCATAAAATAATATTATAAACACTTTTATTTACCGATATACCCAAAAAAGATAAGGCATTTTTTTGATTCGCTAAATCTGTATTTAGTTTTTTCAATTCTGCCAATTGATTTTCTAATAAAGAAATATGATTATTCTTTTCTTGAATTTGTAACTGATTTTGATTTGTAAAATTTTGTACCGAGGAGATAAAACTATTTAAATCGCTTTGGAAACTTGAAATTCCCGACCTATCGATAACTTTAAAATTTTTATAGTTAGAGGATTGGTCTAACAATGAAACAAAGCTTGACATTAACTTTTGATGGTTTTCTGTTGAAGTTACATTCATTTCTTGTGACTGAGAGGTTAAAATATTTGCAATAACCAATAGCCACAATAAAGCTAATTTTTTAAAGGTGCTCTCCATAGTTAATTGATTTGGGGTTAATTAAACTAGTAGATTTTTTCTATAGTACAGCCAAAAATTTATTTTGGTTTTTAAATATAGTAAAAAATAAAATATAAAACCTAATATTAAGTAATTAAAAATCAATATTTTAACATTTGATACAGATTTTATGTAACAAAAAGTGATTTTATAAAAAAATCCTATCAATTTTGATAGGATTTTCGTAAAGATTTGTATTTAGATATTTTGTTTCTGGAAGAAATTATCCCACCAAATTAATAATCTTCCCCGGAACGATAATTACTTTATTCGGTGTTCTTCCTTGTAATTGGTTTTGTGTTCTTTTATCTGCCATTACAATTTCTTCAATTTGCGCAGCTGTTAAATCCAATGGCAATTTAATTGTAAAACGCATTTTTCCGTTGAATGAAACTGGATATTCTTTTTCGCTTTCAATTAAATATTTTTCCTCAAATTTAGGAAAAGCAACTGTTGAAATAGAACCCTCATGACCTAAAGCACTCCACAACTCTTCAGCAATGTGAGGCGCATAAGGCGAAACTAAAACCGCTAACGGCTCTAAAATAGCTCTGTGATTGCATTTTAATTGCGACAATTCGTTTACACAAATCATAAACTGCGAAACCGAAGTATTAAACGAGAAATTCTCGATATCTTCCGTTACTTTTTTGATGGTTTTGTGTAACGATTTGTACATATCAGCTGTTGGTTCAGCATCTGTTACAACACTTCCATTGTCATCAAAATACAAACGCCATAATTTTTTCAAGAAGCCTGAAACTCCAGTAATACCAGCAGTATTCCATGGTTTTGCTTGTTCTAATGGACCTAAAAACATTTCGTACAAACGCAATGTATCGGCACCGTATTCATTACAAATATCATCTGGATTGACTACGTTGTATTTCGATTTCGACATTTTTTCTATTTCGCGAAGAACTTTAAATGTATCATTTGATTCTTTTACAACTTTATTTTCAACACCAATAAAAATTGAATCTTTAAAATATTCACCAAATTCCTTGTCGCTTCTTAGTGCTTCAATATCTAATAAATCATTAATATTGACAAAATCAACTTTAACATGAATTTTTCTAAAAACAACCCATTCAGTTTGTTCCTTTGTTAAACCTTTTTTTGTAAATAATTCACTATGCTTTTCCCAAAGCATATTTGATTTGGATGTCAAATCCACTGAACCTTCAAAATGATTAGAAGACAAGAAAATATTCAAACTCCCTTCATTATGTACTGCCTCATAAACATAAGCACTCATCCCTAAAATCATTCCTTGATTGATTAATTTTTTGAATGGCTCTTCTGTTGGTGCGAATCCTCTGTCTTTTAAGAATTTGTTCCAAAAACGAGAATATAATAAATGTCCGGTTGCGTGCTCGCTTCCACCAATATATAAATCTACATTTTCCCAATATTTTAATGCGTCTTCGCTTGCAAAATCATTTTCATTTTTTGCATCCATATAACGCATCCAATACCAAGACGAACCTGCCCAACCTGGCATGGTGTTTAATTCTAATGGGAAAACTTTTGTGTTATCAATTAAATCATTGCTAACTACTGAATTTTTCTCTGTATCCCAAGCCCAAACCGTTGCGTTCCCTAAAGGCGGCTGACCGTCTTCGGTTGGTAAATATTTCTCCACTTCTGGTAACATTATTGGCAAGTGTTTTTTATCAATCATTTGTGGTAAACCATTCACATAATATACTGGAAATGGTTCGCCCCAATATCTTTGGCGAGAGAAAACAGCATCACGTAAACGGTAATTTACTTTGGCTTTTCCTGCTCCTATTTCTTCTAATGCTGAAATTACTTTTTTAGTTCCCGATTTGTAATCCAATCCGTTTAAGAAATCAGAATTTACTAATTCGAAACCGCCTTTTTCCCCGTAAGCGGCTTCAGAAATATCTTGATTGAAAATATTTTTAATTGCAGGCATTCCATCAGTTCCTTTGAAGAAATTCGCGAAAGCATAATCACGCTCATCACCACATGGTACCGCCATAACCGCACCAGTTCCGTAACCCGCTAACACGTAATCGCCAATCCAAACCGGAATGGGTTCTTTCGTAAATGGGTGTTCAGCATACGCTCCGGTGAAAACTCCTGAAATGGTTTTAACATCCGCCATTCTTTCTCTTTCCGAACGTTTTGCAGTAGCTTCAACATACGCTTCAACTGCTGCTTTTTGTTCTGGAGTTGTAATTTGGGCAACCAATTCGTGCTCAGGCGCTAACGTCATAAACGTAACACCAAAAATCGTATCAGGACGCGTTGTGAAAACATCAATAACCGCATCGTGATTTTTTACTTTGAAAGTAACCGCAGCTCCAACCGATTTTCCAATCCAGTTACGTTGCGATTCTTTAATCGATTCACTCCAATCAATCGTTTCTAAACCTTGTAACAAACGTTCTGCATAAGCTGAAATTCGCATCGACCATTGTGTCATTTTTTTACGAATAACAGGATGTCCACCACGTTCCGAAACGCCGTTTACGATTTCGTCATTCGCTAAAACAGTTCCTAAAGCGGGACACCAGTTTACTTCGGTTTCTGCCAAATAAGTTAATCTATATTGTAATAAGATTTTTTGTTGTTCTTCTGATGAAAACGATTTCCAATCTTCAGCTGAAAATGGGTCGATATTATCATCACAAACCGCATTTACATTCGCATTTCCGTTTTTTTCAAATTCTTGAATTAACGTACAAATGCTTTCTGCTTTATCTGAATTTTTATTGTACCAAGATTCGAATAATTGAATGAAAATCCACTGCGTATATTTGTAATAATTTGGATTAGAAGTACGTACTTCACGACTCCAATCTAATGAAAAACCAATTTTATCTAATTGCTCACGGTAACGCGCAATATTTTCCTTTGTTGTTTTTTCAGGATGTTGACCTGTTTGAATAGCATATTGTTCTGCTGGTAACCCAAAAGAATCATAACCTTGTGGATGTAAAACATTGAATCCTTGATGTCTTTTATAACGCGCTACAATATCAGAAGCAATGTAACCTAGTGGATGTCCAACGTGTAAACCTGCTCCAGAAGGATAAGGAAACATGTCTAGTACATAATACTTTGGCTTTTCGCTGTTATTTGATGCCGCAAAAGTTTGGTTTTCTGCCCAATATTGTTGCCATTTGGCTTCGATTTCGTTATGGAAGTATTTCATTCGTCTTTACTATTGTTTATTAAATGTCTCATGCTATCGCAAATTCAAGCCATTTGTTTGTTTAATGTTTGTAGTTTATTGTTAACAATAAACCAAAAACTAATAACTATTAACTTAATAAATTAGTTGCAAATTTACGTTTATTGTACGAAAACCAAAACTTTATACGTTATATTCTGTAGATAGGGAATTTCTTATTATTTTTACCAAATAATTTAAAAAATATATGGCTTCATCTTTTGAACAATATCAAAAAAGACGTTTAATCTCATCTTATTTTTCAGTTGTATTAAGTATTTTTTTAGTGCTTTTTTTACTAGGAGCTCTAGGCTTGTTTGTTATTAACTCTAAAAAGATAACGAATGA
>JAIXHM010000145.1 GCA_030145825.1 Flavobacterium sp. | reverse complement strand
GTTGTTTTACTTTTTGGATAATAAGTTTGGGCATACGACAAATCATTCATTAAATGAATGTATAAACTGGCCAAATCATCAGGATTTTTTTTAGTTTTGCCATAAATAGCTTGTTCAAATTCAAGCCATTTTTCCTTATTTTGTTTAATAAAAGCAACTTCTCTCATGGAATTGCTAAAATAGAAATTAAGATGCAATTAGCAATCAATACAACCCAAAATGTTACATTAAATTTTCAAGTAGCCTCTGTTGGTGATAGAATTTTAGCACAAGTTATCGATACCTTAATTCGTATGGCTTATGTTTTTGTAATAAATTTATCTGGAATTCTAGATTTTTTACCTTCAAATGATGGTTGGGAAGTTATGGCTGTGGAAATTGTAGTGTATTCGCCTGTATTAATATATTCACTTGTTTTGGAAAGTTTATGGGAAGGTCAAACTTTTGGTAAAAAGCTAATGAAAATTAAAGTTATTAAAATAGATGGATATCAAGCTTCTTTTGTAGATTACTTAATTAGATGGATGTTTAGGATTATCGAATTTAATATTGCTATTATTGGTTTATTAGCCTTAATTTTTAGTAAAACCAATCAAAGGCTAGGCGATATGGCTGCAGGAACAGCGGTTATTTCTTTAAAAAATGATATCAATATTAATCATACTATTTTGCAAGAAGTAAATAATGATTATGTTCCAACGTATCCTTTGGTTATAAAATTATCAGATAACGATGTAAGAATTGTAAAAGAAACTTTTGAAACAGCAATTGCTACAAGAGATTATGCTACTTTAATAAAACTTCGTGAGAAAGTGATTCAGGTTACAGGAATAAAAAATGTTTCGGGTAACGATCAAGATTTTATTAGAACTCTTTTAAAAGATTACAATTTTTATACTCAAAATATGTAATTAATGCGTTAAATATAAATAGCCTGTTAGCGCATTAGGATATTTTTCATCGTTTAAATGTAATACATAAAAATAAGTACCATCTGGAGCTAGTTTAGTTCCAATTCCTTCTTCAATATATCCGTTCCAATCTGGTTTAGAATTATTTCCAGTCCAAATTAATCTTCCCCAGCGGTTGTAAATTTCGAGTTTATAATCTACAAAAATATCATGTAATCCTTCAATAAAAAAGGTTTCATTACTACCATCGTTATTTGCAGAAACTGCATTGTAAATAATTGGTGGACAGTTCTCTGTAAGTAATTGAAAAGAAGTTATAGTGTAGCAGCCTAAATCATTTTCTACTCTTACAAAAATTTCCTTAGGAGTAGTTTGTGCTTCATAATTATTAGTATTCAGTATTTCATTTATGTCTTGCTCCGCTTCATCTTGGGTTTCATGAAATGAAACTGTTTGAGAATCATTTGTTTTTACCAGTATTTCATATTCCGAAAAATCAAAAATTCCTTTTGTAAATCCAACATTACAACTTAATAGATTTTCAAGAGAATTTACGTTCGGCGAAAGCCATTGCATGATTTCAAAAGTGTTACTATTGTTGTTTTCATTTATTTCACTAACAGCTAAATTATAATCTACTACAGCTATTAAATCGAAAAATTCTGTTGTAGAATTAGGTAAATTGATGACAATACTTCCCGATTCATTTCCGCCTATTGCAATTTCATTAAGAGTAGAAGTTGTAGCAATGAATTGATTGTCGATGTAAAAACCTATTTGAGTATTGGCAGGTAAAACTTCTGTACTATTAACATTAAAAACAGTGTAATTTACCAAAATGTTACCAGAATTACAGCTTGTACTATAATCATTAATTTCAATTGTAGCATCGGGTAATTGACTGTTTAATTTGGTAATAATGGTGTTTAGCATTACATAATCTTGACCCGATTCAAGTGAAACTGAAGCTGAAGTTGTACCAGGAACAATATAATTTTCTATGGAATAAACATCTAAGTCCATGTTGTACAATACTGAAGAATTTGTTTCGGTATTTGTTCCATTAAAAGCATTTGTAGAAGGATTCAAACTATTACTCAAGGTATTTGTAACGCCATTTGCACTAAATTTTAAACTTTCTAGATATTGAATGCCTCGATCGCCTTCCCAAGCCACAAAACCTATTTTTGCCCCAGTATTACTAATTAAATAAAGATTATTTAAATCTATTGTTTTTGAGTCAAGTATACCTAAGGGACGATTGGGTGATAGGGTTTCTAAACCTTGATACACATTAATTTGATTTAAAGTTAAAGCAGGATTTTCATAAATGACTAAAATAGCCCAACCGGCAAAATGAGTAGCATTGGTCCAATATTGAGGAATTAGATAATTTAAATCGAGATCAGATAATGTATAAGTTCCGTTTCCTGTACTTTGAACAAAAGAAGTGATGTCTTTGTAAGCACTAAAATAATTAAGGCTATCAGCAGTTCCCACCGTATTGTATAAAATATCAGCAGTAAAATCAATACCATTTAATTTTACATCGACATCGCCTGTTCCCATTCCTGCCCAATATAAATAAGCAGCAACTATATTATCATTAGGCTGTAATGATAAATTAGAAGAAGATGTAGTATAAAGAAAAGTAGGCGAATAAGTGGTGTTTTCAGAAGGATTTAAAGTATTACCAATAAATGTAAAATCATATCTACCATTCCATTGCGAAAATAAAGTTACATCTTGTGCCATTACAAATTGAAATGTAAACAAGCAGAAAAAATAATAGAGTAGGTTAATTTTTTTTCGCATAGTGCAATAATTGTTAGTACCAAGATAGTAAATAAAATAATATTTTAAGATTTTCGTTTTACTACTCGGTTTATTATTAGTAATTTTCGGCATTAATTCTACTCATTTGAAAAAATATATTGTAGTAAAATATTCTTCTCTACACTATACCATTTGGAACAATTTTGTCTCCCAAGCTAAAAATGCTACCTTTTTGTTTCATCGCGATTTTATGGAATATCACAGCAATAGATTCGAAGATTTTTCACTTTTAGTTTTAGATGAAAAAGAGAATGTATGTGCTGTTTTACCTGCAAATAGACTTGAAAATGATGTTTTTTCACACCAAGGATTGACTTATGGCGGATTAATATTAAATAAAAAAGCGAAACTGGTTGAAGCAATTTCAATTTTTAAACAAGTACTTTCTTTTTTAAATAAAAGTGAAATTGAAAGACTAGAAATTAAAGTTATTCCTTCAATATATAACGATTTACCAGCAGATGAGTTAGAATATTTAGCTTTTTTATGTGAAGCAAAATTAATAAGAAGAGACACTCTTTCTTCAATTGATTTACAATCGCCATTTAAAATTTCTCAAACTCGTAAAAATGAAATTACAAAATCAAAACAATTAGGTTTTGAAGTAAAAGAAGTGGAAAGTTTTGAGGATTTTTGGAACCAAATTTTAATTCCGAATTTAGAACAAAAGCATCAGGCGAAACCCGTTCATACATTGGAAGAAATTAAATATTTAAAAGAAAAGTTTCCTAAAAATATTCGTCAGTTTAATGTATATTTAAATAATGAAATAGTAGCAGGAACAACAGTTTTTGAAAGCAATAAAGTTGCTCATTCACAATATATTTCGGGTAATGGAAATCAACAAACTAATGGGAGTTTAGATGTGCTTCATCATTATTTAATAACAGAAGTTTTTGTAACAAAAAAGTATTTTGATTTTGGAATTTCAAATGAAAATCAAGGCAAAAAAATTAATAAAGGATTATTATTTTGGAAAGAAAGTTTTGGAGCTAGAACTGTAATGCAAAGTTTTTATCAGTTTGAAACGGAAAATTTTAATAAATTAGATACAATTTTAAAATAATGATTATTCAATTTCAAAATAAAAATGAAACAAATCGTCAGCAATTAAATAATTTTATTTCATTGCCAAAATATAAGCGTTTTCTTGTTTTTGTTGAATTATCAAAACGAATAAATCTTTTTCCAACGAAGAAAAGAGAGGAGAAAAAAAATAATTATGTAATTGATTTTTCTAAAAAGTAATGGAAAATTGGGATGAGGAAATAAAAGAATTTTTAATTCTTACTGCGAAACACAATGTAAGAATGTTAATGGTAGGCGGAGGAGCTGTTAATTTTCATGGATTTCAAAGACATTCAGCAGATGTTGATTTTTGGATTGAAACGACTCCTGAAAATTTTAAAAAGCTACTATTAGTTTTTAACGAAATGGGTTATGAAATTGATGATTTTCCTGCTGATGTAAAAAATCAATTGCAAAATATTTCATTAAAGTTTTCACCAAATATCCTTTATATTGAACTCATTACAAGATTTGATGTGAATAAAACATTTGAAGAGGCATATAAAGAAAGTGAATTGGTTGAAGTTGAAAATATTCCTTTTCTAAAATGGAGAGTTTTATCTCTTGAAGATTTGATTACGAGTAAAATAAAATCAGGTAGACCAAAAGATTTATTAGATGTTCAAGAATTAAGAGAAATTAATAAAAAATGATAAAGTTTCTCGATTTACATAAAATTAATAAGCCATTTGAAGCCAAATTTCAATTAAAATTCCAACAATTTTTAGATAAAGGTTGGTACATTTTAGGAAATGAAGTTCAACAATTTGAAAATGATTTTGCAAAATATTGCGGTTCAAAATATTGTGTTGGTGTAGGAAACGGACTAGATGCTTTAGTATTAATTTTTAAAGCCTATATAGAATTAGGTCATCTTCAAAAAGGAGATGAAGTTATTGTACCTGCAAATACCTATATTGCTTCTATTCTTGCAGTTTTACAAGCCGATTTAGTACCAGTTTTGGTTGAACCAAAGTTGGAAACATACAATATCAACCCAGATTTAATAGAACAAAAGATTACTTCTAAAACGAAAGCTATTTTACCAGTTCATTTATACGGACAGTTATGTGAAATGGATAAAATTATGGAAATTGCATATAAACACAATTTATTGATTGTTGAAGATGCCGCACAAGCGCATGGAGCTCTTTTTAGTACTCACAATGGTAAACACCATGAATTGTCAGTTCGAGCTCAGTCGAGAACTCAAGCTTTTAGCTTTTATCCCGGGAAAAATTTAGGATGTCTTGGTGATGGAGGTGCAGTAGTTACAAATGATTTACAATTAGCGGAAACCATAAAAAAATTAAGAAATTATGGTTCTGAGAAAAAATATTACAACGAATTACAGGGTGTTAATTCGAGATTAGATGAATTACAAGCTGCATTTTTAAATGTAAAACTTCCTTTATTAGGAGAAGAAAATCAAAAGCGAAGAATAATTGCTAAGCGCTTTTTAAGTGAAATAGCAAACAAAAAAATTGTTTTACCATTTTGGGACGGAACAGATAATCATGTTTTTCATTTATTTGTAATTAGAACAGAAAATAGAGGCAAATTGCAAAGTTATTTAAGTTCTAAAGGAATTGAAACAATGATTCATTATCCTATTCCGCCGCATAAACAACAAGCAATGAAAGACTGGAGTCATTTATCGTTTCCTATTACAGAAAAAATACACAATGAAGTGCTAAGTATTCCTATTTATGGTTGTTTAGAAGAAAATGAAGTAACTATTATTGTTAAGGCTTTAAATGATTATTAATGGTTAGTTTTATTAAAAAGTTCTTTTCTCAAGATTTATATAAGATACTTTCTGTAAATGGACTTAATATTTTTGTTCGATTTTTAGTTGGTTTTTTATCTAACAAAGCAATAGCTCACTTTGTAGGAGTTTCTGGGATGGGTATTATAGGATTAGTTAAAAATTTTATTACTTTTTTAGATTCTATATTGTTGTTAGGAACTCGAAACGGAATTATAAGTAATTTGGCTTCAAAAAATAAAATTGAAGATAAAAATAAGTTTGTTGTAAGTCTATTTTGGATTTTTACGTTTTTATCAATTAGTTTTTCAGTACTAATTGTAATTTTTACAAAAAGTATAAACAACATTTTCTTTGCTAATCAAATAAAAAGTAATTTAATTTTTTTACTTTTTGCTCTTTGCGCTCCTTTCCAAGCTTTATCTCTTTATTTTACAGCTATATTAAATGGTGATTACAAATACAAACAGGTTATTTTAATTGGTATAATTACTAATGTTTTAACACTGTTTTTAACTGTTTTTTTAATGTATAATTTTGCAGTAATAGGAGCAATTATGGCTATGTTACTTTCTTTTATTATTATGTTTTTTGTATCAGGATTTTATTTTATAAAAGTATATCCCGTTTCGATATTTTTTAAATCCTTCCATTTTGCAATAAATGAATCAAAAAAAATAATTAATTATAGTTTAATGACATTAGTTTCGGCAATTTTTTCGGTTGCCTTATCGTATTACATTAGAATTACAATTATAGAAAAGTTTTCTTTAGAATATGCTGGATATTATGAATCTATTCTAAGGTTTTCTAATTTTTATATGATATTTATAAGTACATTTATTACGTTTTATTTTTTACCCGAATTAGCAAAATGTAATTCTAAAAAAGAAATTGATAAATTGACGAACCAATATTATAAAAACATAATTCCTATTTTTATATTTGGGTTATCTGTAATTTTTATTAGTATGAAATATATTGTACCATTCTTATTTAATAAAGAATTTTTATCAATAATTCCATTCCTTAAATATCAACTCTTACTTGATTTTATTAAATCATTATATCTAATTTTAGGCATTCGTTTTTTTGCTTTTGGAAATTCTAAAGGTTTTTTAATAACAGAAATATTTTCTTTTATAATACAGTATGTTTTGTTTGTATT
>JAIXHM010000144.1 GCA_030145825.1 Flavobacterium sp. | reverse complement strand
CGAAGAAACCACTAATTTTAATAATGATTTAACAAACAGCTATTTAAAATTAGGGTATAATTCATAATATAAAGATAAACTTTCTGAAAGGATTCTTTTTGAGGCAACCTTAATAAATGATTATATTTTTTCAAACAATCAATTACATTTAATATCTTCAAATCCTTTAATTCAGTTTGATTTTAATTCTAATATTTTAACTCAAAAAAACAAATTTAATTCTTTTACTTTTGGAATAAAAGGTAATACAATCATAAAACTAAACAAAAAAAATAGTTTGAAAGTTGGCTTACAATCTATAGTTTACAACGAAAAACTACAAAATAAAACGACATCCTTAGATTTACTAAAATTTAAAACCAACTTTCAAACAACAGAAAATTCAGCTTTTTTAAAATATAATAAAAAAGTAAATGTATTTTTAAAATACTCATTAGGACTTAATTTCATCAGCAATAAAATAGATTCGTTAAATAGCGATTTGTTTTTTATTCTCCCTAGTATAGATTTAAATGTGATGTTTAAAAAAAATCTAACTTTTAGTATTTCATACAATTCATCTAAAACAGATTATTCAATTTATCATTTCACAAAAAGCAGAATTATCCAAGATTACAGGACATTACTTTTGCCAAGTGTTTTAACGATAGAAAAAAACATTTCGAATAATTTTCAATTTAACACTACTTATACTAAGCCATCAGACAATTTGTTTTCAGTTTTGAATATATCTTACAATAATTTACCACAATCAATTAACAAAGCATTTCAAAATAGTTCAACGTTAACTCAAGAAAAATATAATTTTTCTAATTTAGATAATTCATTATATATATTATTCTTTGGCGAAAAAAAATTCAGAAAAGTCCCTTTAGGTATAAACATCGAATTATTAAACGCAAATTTTAAAAAAGCTACTTTTATTAATGATGTTAGAAACATTAATAAAAGTTCTCAAAACTTAGTAAACTTTGAAGCAAAATCATATTTCAAAAACAATAATTTTAATGTTTCTACAGGGATAGAGTATTTGACAAACAAGAACATAAATATCACAAACAATATAACTAATAGATATAAACAATATAGCCCTTATATCAAATTATTGGGACAAATTTTTAAAGAAAACTTATATTGGCAAACAAAATTAACTTTACACAAATTTGAGATGACAAGCACATCTACCAATAATATTTATGATTTTGGATTTTTACTAAAATATAACGTAAAAGAAAAAAACTATTCTATCTTTATGTCTGGTAATAATATATTTAATATTTCAGATTATAACACTAAAAATTCAATTAATTATAACCAACTTTTTTCTGAAGAAACAGTTATTAGCTCTTTTTCTGGTTTCATAAACATAGGAATATCATTTTCGTTTTAATTCTTCAGCAACTCTTTCTAATTCATCGTACCATTGTTGACCAAATTTTCTAATTAAAGCTTCCTTTACAAATTTGTAAACTGGAACACTTAATTCTTCTCCTAAAGCACAAGCATCGGAACAAATATGCCATTTATGGTAATTAACCGCTGCAAAATCTGAATATTCTTTTATACGGATAGGATACAAATGACAAGAAACCGGTTTTTTCCAATTTACTAAACCTTGATTGTATGCTTGTTCAATTCCGCATAAAGCAGTTTTGCCATCGAAAATTACGTAAGCACAATCTTTTCCATCAATAAGAGGCGTTTCTAATTCGCCAAAATCTGAAACTATATGAGTTCCTTGTTCTTCAATTGCTTTTATACCTTCAGGTCGAAGAAATGGTTTTACTTTTGGATAAATTTCAGCCATGATTTTTATTTCTTCTTCATCTAAAGGCGCACCAGCATCGCCATCTACACAACAAGCACCATGACATGCATTTAAATTACAAACAAACTCTTTTTCAAAAATTTCCTCAGAAATTATAGTTTTATCTAGCTGAAACATATATCATTATTTATTTTGCAAAGATACTTAATTTAGAGAATGGAAAACAGAAAATAGAATAAAGACTGTTTTGTTTGAAATTGAAACTTTTAGTTGCATTTGAAATTTTATAATGTATCGTTAAATAACAAGCGTATTCCTTAAGTTTACTTTATATTTGTTGAAAATTTACAGAAATGTTTGACTGGAAAGAGATTTTCACTATTAGCATGATTTTATTTGCAGTAATTGATATTGTAGGAAGTATTCCTATTATTGTTGATTTACGCAGTAAAATGGGTCATATACAATCTGAAAAAGCTACAATTGTGGCTGCTGTGATTATGATAGCTTTTCTTTTTGTAGGTGAAGAGATTTTAAAATTAATCGGTATTGATGCTAATTCGTTTGCAGTTGCAGGTTCTTTTGTTTTGTTCTTTTTGGCGTTAGAAATGATTTTAGGCATTCGCCTTTACAAGGAAGACAATCCAACTACCGCTTCTATTGTACCTATAGCTTTTCCATTAATTGCAGGAGCAGGAACCATGACAACTATTCTTTCCCTAAGAGCTGAATATGAAAAAATCAATATTATAGTTGCCATTTTAATAAACATTGTATTAGTTTACCTTGTATTAAAATCATCTGGAAAAATTGAAAAATTATTAGGAAATAATGGATTAGGAGTAATTAGAAAAGTTTTTGGTGTAATACTTTTAGCTATTGCGGTAAAACTTTTTGCCGCTAATGTTAAAGGATTATTTGTTTAAATAAAAAGAGAAATGAAAATATTGAATTACATTTTATTAGCCGTTGCAGTTATATTAATTGTTTTTAACTTAACTCAAATAGATTATAGCCATCCGCTAGAAGGCAACAGTAGTGTTGCATTAATTGGAGTTGTTTCAGGATTATGCGCTATTGTATTGTTGGTAATTTTTAGAATGTCAAAATCGATTGACGAAAAAATTAAGTAAATGTTTGATGTAATAATTATTGGAGCAGGTGTTTCAGGTGTATCGTGTGCCCTTATTTTAGGTTCAGCTAAAGAAAGACCATATGCATTAAATAAAAAAATTGGGATTATTACCCACCAAAAAGCGTCTTCTTTACAAACCGCTGTTTTTAATAATGCATACGGAATTCCCGCTGGAAAATTAGGCAGTGAACTACTTGAAGAAAGTTTAGCGCATTTAAGTTCTACTTATCCTCATGTAGAACAAATTGAAAAAGAGAAAGTAATTTCAATTGAAGATGATAAAACATTTTACAAAATCATCACAAATAAAAACGTTTACGAATCTAAGATTGTAGTAGTTGCAATTGGTGCTGGAAATCCAATGACAATTGAAGGTTTAGAAGATTTTGTGGTGCCACATCAAAAAGTTCCTGCCATAAAAAACAGAATTCAGTTAAAAAACAACGACCACTTAGTTAAAGATGGATTGTATGTTGCTGGTGTTTTAGCTGGACATAGGAGCCAATTAAGTATTGCTGCTGGAAGCGGTGCTGCTGTTGCAACTGATATTTTGAGCCTTTGGAACGACGGGAATCATACTATGGTACACGATGCAATAAATAAATAAAAAATGAGAGCAATGCTCTCATTTTTTATTTATAGATAATACTTTCTTTACCATTTCATCTTCTTGCAGAATAATTTTATAATAATCATCTTCGGTGAAAAGTTGCCTTACAAATTCGGCGTATAAATACGTTAAAATTTTGTTCTCATTTTTATAATTCATCAAAAAACCACTTTGAGAAACATAGTTTTTAAAATAATTTAAATACTTAGAATTATTGAATATTTCCTTTTTAAGTTTTTCTTTATCTAATTTTTCAAAAAACAATCGATTTTTATCCAACTGTTCAAAAACAAAATAATCGACCAAACCAGATTGCATGATCATAGTAGTGGCCTCTTCTCCGTGATTTGCTTCAAAAGGAACAAATACATCAGGAATAATTCCACCTCCACCATACACAATTCTTCCTTTCTTTGTTTTATATTTTAAACTATCTGCTACTTTAATACTATCTGCTTCATATAATTCACCGCTTTCAAAACGCTTTTCAAATTCATTAAAATAACTATCTCCTTTGTCTTCATAAGGTTTTTGAATAGAACGACCCGAAGGCGTATAATAACGAGCAACCGTTAAACGAACTGCAGAACCGTCGCCAAGTGGCATTTCTCTTTGCACCAAACCTTTTCCAAAAGAACGTCTTCCAACAATGGTTCCTCTATCATTATCTTGAATTGCGCCAGCTAAAATTTCGCTTGCCGAAGCAGAATTTTCGTCAATTAAAATATATAAATCACCTGTTTCAAAATCGCCTTTTGAAGTAGCGTAAGTTGCATCTTCTGTTCCTTTTTTGTTAACAGTTTTAACGATAAGTTCTTTGTCTTTTAAGAAATCATCAGCAATATCCTCTGCCATATCTAAATAGCCACCACCATTCCCTCTTACATCTAAAATTAAACTTTTAATTCCTTGTGATTTTAAATTCAAAAGTGCTTTATGAAATTCATCGTAAGTAGTTTCTGAAAATCGATTCATCTTAATATAACCCACATCATTTGATACTTTTAATGCCACATCGACACTTTTAAGCGGAATACGATCTCTAGTTAATTTTACTTTGAATTTTTTTCCCGAAGTTTTTCTAAAAATAGTAAGATTTACTTCAGAACCTTCTTCTCCTCTTAAGTTAGAAATAATACTGTCACTAGGAATTTTTTTATCGTAAAGTTGCACTTTTTCGGCATACAAAATGCGATCACCAGCTTTAATTCCGGCTTTTTCTGAAGGACCATTTTTAACCGATTTAATAACAGCTAAAGTATCTTTATACATATAAAAATTAACGCCAATTCCTACAAAATCGCCGCGCATGCTTTCGTTAATAAATGCTATATTTTTCTTATTGATATAAACCGAATGCGGGTCGAGATTTTCAAGAATCTTATCTACTGTAATATCAACAATAGAATCTGTATTTACGTTATCTACATATTCTTTATCAATAAAATCGATAAGTTTATTGAGTTTATTTTTGTTTATTTGAGCAGCGGTTAAACTTTGGTTAGAAGACAATTTATTTCCAAGCAATAAACCTATCGCTACAGCAATTGACATGGCCAACGGAAAATAAATTTTTCTATTTGACATTATTTTAAGTCATCAATTAATTCTACTTCAACTCCTGCTTTTTTAAGAAAATCGATACCTGAATCATCTTTATATTCTTCATGATAAACCACGCGTTTAATTCCCGATTGGTGAATTAACTTGCTACAATCTTTACAAGGTGAAAGTGTAATATAAAGTGTTGCCCCTTCACAAGATTGTGTAGAACGTGCTACTTTTGAAATAGCATTTGCTTCGGCATGTAAAACGTACCATTTTGTTAATCCTGTATCATCTTCGCAACAATTTTCAAAACCCGATGGTGTTCCATTGTAACCATCAGATATGATCATTCTATCTTTAACAATAATTGCGCCAACTTGTTTTCTCTTACAATAAGATAATTGCCCCCATTCTTTCGCAATTCTTAAATAAGCTTTATCGTATTTTGCTTTTTTTCCTGACATATTATCTGTTCCAAATTTCACTTTCAATAATCATTGGCAAAACTACACCAATTATGAAAGATGACATAACCAACGCCCAATCTCTTTTTGAAAATCTAAAAAATGTTTGTACAATGTAACTTAAAACAAGTACACAAATCACTACTATAATTTGGGCTGCTTCAATTCCTAATGCAAATTCTAATAAAGGTAACATTTTATCGGTAGCATTTCCGGGCAAAATAGCTTTAAAATAATTTGAGAATCCTAATCCGTGAATAATTCCGAAAAACAAAGTTACTATAGAAACAAAACTGATACTTTCTGTTTTTGAATTTTTCCCAGCAGTAAATAAATGGAAAATAGCTGTAACCAAAATAGTTATTGGAATTAAAAACTCTATGTAAACAGGATTAATATTTACCACACCAAAAACTGCTAAAAATAAAGAAAGTGTATGTCCTAATGTAAAAAGAGTCACAAGAACAAAAATTCTTTTCCAATCTTTAAAAGCATAAGGAACCATTAATGCAATTAAAAACAAAACATGATCATATGCATGTATATCGAGTACATGGTTAAGTCCTATCTTAAAGTAGAGCCAAAATTGAGACATATTCTAAAAATTTATGGGGAATTCAAACTTACGACATATTTTATAAAAATTGAATTATATGAAAATAAAAGATTGTTAATCTTTTAAAGAAAATCTAATTTTATGTAAGTTTGTAAAACTAAAAAATTTAATTAAAATGTCAATTTCAGATTTATTTGATAGCGGGTTTAAAAACCGTAATAAAGGTCATTTCTCTGCCATTGTTAGAGTTGCACTTTCTGACGGTGAATTAACTACTGAAGAAAAAGAATTCTTAGATAAACTTGCCATTCGTTTAGAGATTTCTGAACAAGAATATCAAGAGATTTTAGAAAACCCTTCTAAATATCCTATTAATCCTCCAGTATTACATGTTCACAGATTAGAACGTTTGTATGATTTAGCGAGAATGGTTTATGCCGATCACGTTTTAGGACCAAAACAAAAAGATATTTTAACGCGTTTTGCGTTAGCATTAGGCTTTACACCAAGTAATGTTCAATATATTGTAGATAAAGCTTTATCGCTTTTAGTTTTAAATGTAGATTTAGATACTTATATTTAGGAAATGCAAAACATGAATAGATAAAAAAAATCCCGCAAATTCTGGATTTTTTGTTTTTATTGTTTTATCATTTTAATGGTATAAATTGTATTGTTAAA
>JAIXHM010000143.1 GCA_030145825.1 Flavobacterium sp. | reverse complement strand
ATACACATGACTGGTCATGGAAATGTGGTGTTTGCTCCAAATGAAATTATTAACTTAAGAAATTATCTTTTAGCAGGTGGTTTTTTACATATTGATGATAATTATGGAATGGATAAATACATAAGACGTGAAATAAAAAAAATATTTCCAAATAATGAATTAGTGGAAGTTCCAGTAAATCACCTAATATTTCAAGGTCCGTATAAATTTACAAGTGGATTACCAAAAATTCACGAACACGATAAGAAAAGACCACAAACTTTTGGTATTTTCATCGAAAATCGTTTAGTATTACTTTATACTTTTGAGTGTGATTTAGGTGATGGTTGGGAAGATTATGAAGTTCATAATGATCCTGCGGATGTAAGATTAAAAGCTTTACAAATGGGTGCAAATATTATTAATTATGCCTTTAATAATTAATTATTGGAACAGTTAAATCATTATAATACAGCTTTTCAAGAGAAAAAATTTCCCATAATAGTAATTTGTGATGAAATTTATTTCCAACAAAATATTGGTAGTATTTTTAGAATTTGCGATGCCTTTGGTGTCGAAAAAATCATTTTTACAGGTGAAAATTTCGTTTTTTCTGAAAGAAAAATAAACAAAACTTCAAGAAATACTCATAAACAAGTCGATTATGAAATATTTCTCGATAAGAAAGAAGTTATTCATCAATTAACTGAGACTGATTGTAATATTATTGCTATTGAAATAACTTCTTCTAGTAAACCTTTACAAGATATTAAGGCTGATTTAAACAATAAACCTTTAGTAATAATTATAGGAAGTGAAATTTATGGTGTATCCAACGATTTTTTAAATATTACTTCTAATTCTTATCATATTACCATGTTTGGCAAAAATAGTAGTATGAATGTTGTGCAAAGTTTAAGCATTGCTTTGTATGAAATAACTAAAAAAAATATTTAAATTTTGTATTTTTGAGAATGACTTCAAAAGAACTTTCAAAAGGATTATTAAGAACTATATTCATCTTAGCAGCTATTTGCTTAAGTGGTTTTCTTATTTTTAAACTATCATCTATTTTAATTTACGTAATAATTTCAGTTTTGTTTACATTACTTGCGAACCCAGTTGTAAACTTTTTGAAAACTAAATTAAAATTTAAAAATACTTTAGCAGTTGTTACAACAATTACGCTCTTTTTGATATTAATAATTGGCATCTTATTTTTATTTGTTCCTTTACTTATTTCTCAAGGTCAAAATTTATCATTATTAGACATTGATAAAATGGAAAGTAATTACAATGAAGTAATTAATTCTGTTACTAATTATTTAGAATCACATGGTATCAATACATCAGGAGCTCTAGAAGCCAACAAATTATTATCGAGTATAAATTTAGATTTTATTCCCAATATTTTTAATTCTATAATAACGATTGTTGGTAATATAGGAATCGGTTTAGCTTCTGTTTTATTTATTTCATTTTTCTTTCTTAAAGAACACCGAGAATTTTCTAATCGATTCGATGATATTTTACCATCAAAACAAAAAGATAAAATTCTTACAGCTTTAAGCTCAATATCTAACTTATTAACGCGTTATTTTGGAGGTTTAATGTTGCAATTATTTATAATTTTAGTATTATACGTAATTGTTTTCTTAATTTTTGGAGTAGAAAATGCTTTTATAATAGCTTTATTGTGTGCTATTTTAAATATTATTCCATATTTAGGTCCATTATTAGGAATGATTGTAGCTTCTAGTTTAATTTTATTAAGTGGAATTGGAAAAGATTTTACAAATGATGTTTTACCAACATTAACATATGTTTTAATAGGAATGGGAATTGTACAATTAATTGATAACAATTTTAGTCAGCCAATTATTTTTTCAAAAAGCACAAAATCACATCCATTAGAAATATTTTTAGTAATATTAGCTTCAGGAACTTTATTTGGTGTTACAGGCATGATAATAGCTGTTCCTGCTTATACTGCATTAAAAGTAATGGCAAAAGAATTTTTTCCAAATAACAAAATTGTCAAAGCATTAACAAGAGCATTATAATGTTTCAAAACGATTTTTTAAATCCTGAAATTCAAGATTTTATTACTAATAACTTAAATTCTGACGTTAAAAAATTAGCGTTAAAAAAGAATCCATTTTCAAATGTAGATTATAGCAAATTATTAGAACAAATTCTTTCAAAACAAAAAGCAAAAACTAAACTTCCAACCTGGTTTTCTGCTGAAAATATAATTTATCCTAGCAAAATTTCAATAGAACAAACTTCTTCCGAAAAAACAGCACAATATAAAGCTTCATTATTCAGTGGTGAGCATTTTATTGATTTAACAGGCGGATTTGGAATTGATGATTTTTATTTTTCAAAAACGTTTAAAAATGTTGTGCATTGCGAAATTAATAGTGAGTTATCAAATATTGTAAAACATAATTTTGAAGTTTTAAACATTAATAATATAAATTGTGTTAATGGAAATAGTACAGATATTTTAAATGAAACAAAATCTAATTTCGACTTAATTTATTTAGATCCATCGAGAAGAAATGAAGCGAAAGGTAAGGTTTTTATGCTTCAAGATTGCGAACCAAATTTACTTGAACTCCTACCCTTTTATTTAAAATTTTCCAATAGAATTTTAGTAAAAACAGCGCCAATTCTTGACATTCATGCAGGTTTATCAGAATTAAAATTTGTAAAAAACATTTATATTGTTGCTTTAGAAAATGAAGTAAAAGAAATTTTGTGGGAAATTGAAAAAGATTTTAAGAACGAAATTAATATTACTGCAGTTAATATTGAAAAAGATGACGTTTTTGAGACTAAAATTCTGATAAATGATGATTCAAAAAGTTCTTATTCTTTACCTAATAATTATTTATTTGAACCAAATGCGGCGTTAATGAAATCGGGAAAATTTGACAGTATTGGTTCTATTTTTAATGTAAAGAAGCTACACCAACATTCTCATTTGTATACTTCAAATGATCTAGTAAATTTTCAAGGCAGAAAATTTAAAATAAATACAAGTTTTACTTTTGATAAAGAAAATAGCAAGAAGTATTTACTAAAACAAAAAATGAATGTTGCTACTAGAAATTTTCCTTTAAAACCAGATGATATAAAAAAGAAATTTAAAATTATTGATGGTGGAACAATTTTTGCTTTTTTTACTACAAATATTGAAAACCAAAAAATAGTGTTACTTTGCGAAAAAATTTAATTATGAAATGGATATTTATACTATTGTTCCCTACTCTATTGTTTGCTCAGAACAATTGTAAATATGAATTTGAAGAAAAAACAGATTCAACTTATTTAAAAATATTACCCGAAAAACTTATTTATGAAAAAGTTTTTGGTACTACAAAAGAAATTATTTCTTTTAAATTAATTCAGAATAATGGAGTTCCTACATTGAATATTCAAACTGTTGTAAAGAATTCATTATTCATACCATCAAAATGTTTTGATTTATCTTCAAAAATAATTTTCCAATTAGAAAATGGAAAGTATGTAACCTTAAAAAGCATAAATGAAAATGTTTGCTCAAGCTTGTCTTATAACGAAGAAGAAAAAGCAAATATTCGAGTTTTAAGCGGCTATTTTGTTTTTACAAAAACCAATTACCAAGAATTAAAAAAATCCCCTATATCAATCATAAGAGTTCAGTACGCTGGAGAAAAAGTCGATTATAATGTAAAAAGTGAATTCCATTCAGAAATTTTAAACGAAACTTTTTATCCTTCTAAGTATTTTATAAATTATTTAAAATGTATTGAGTAAATTAAAATCAGATGCTGTCAAAAAAAACAAAATACGCTATAAATGCTTTAATCTACATTGCAAAAAATATTGCAGACCAACCAATTTCTGTTAGTAGAATTTCAGAAGATCAAAATATTCCGCTTAAATTTCTAGAATCAATACTTGTAGAACTCAAAAATGCAAGAATTGTAAATAGTAAAAAAGGTAAATATGGTGGTTATTCTCTTAATAAATCACCCGATGAAATTAATATGGCCATGATTATGCGTTTATTTGATGGCGCAATTGCTTTACTGCCGTGCGTTACATATGAATTTTATGAACGTTGCGCTGAATGTAAAGATGAAGCCACCTGTGGCACAAGACAAATTGCAATGGAAATACGAAATGAAACAGTAAATCGTCTTAAAAAAGCTACTCTTTCAAACATTATTGAAAGAGAAAATTCTTTAAAGAAATAATTTTTTTTAATTTTATATCCTACTTATTTGGTAGGTTTTATATGTTTTAGTTTATTTGCATTAAAATATTAATATTAATGCGAAAAATTTACATTGTTGTTTTCTTTATTATATTCAATCATTTCGAATTAAAAGCACAAAAAAAGATAGAAAACCAAGAACTACTTTGGTTAAGATATTTTTTAAAAATTAATTTAAATGATAGTTACAAAATAAGGCAAGAATTTGAAGAACGTACATATTGGTTTCCTTGGCGCCAACATCAACTTGTGTCTAGAACACATTTAGAAAGAAAATTAAATCAAAATTGGAATGCAGCTATAGGTTTTACCTATTTTGTTCAATCGCTTCCGCAACAGCCTCAAATCACAGAATATGAAAATCAAATTGAATTAAGACCTCAATTTGAAATTGCAACGTTGCAGGAAATAACTTCTAAAATATCAATTAATCATCGTTATTGGAGTGAATTTAGATTTTTTGAACAACCAAATGGTTCATTTAAATATGGTAATATAAGGCTTAGATATCAATTAGAATTTCGTTACTCACCTATTAAAAAAATTTACTTAAAAATTTTTGACGAAATACACATCAATGTTGGAAATCAAATTACTCAAAATGTATTTGATCAAAATAGATTTGGTGGTAGTTGTCAATATATGCCTTTTAAAAATTATGGTTTTGAACTAGGATATTTTAATTGGTTCCAACAAAGAAACACTGGAGTAGATTTTTATAATAGAAATATTTTAAGATTCACAATTCATCACACAATAAATTAACTATGTCAGAATTAATAAATATTTTAACAATACCATTTTTATTAGCCATGTTTTTAGCAGTAAACATGGGAGCCAGTGGTACTGCACCTTCATTTTCAGCTGCATATGGTGCCAATGTTTTAAAAAAATCTTTAATTCCAGGACTATTTGGAATAATGGTTTTGATTGGTGCTTTAATAGCAGGAAAAGAAGTTTCTTTGACTTTAGGTAAAGGGTTAATAAATCAATCTTTTTTTACTCCATTCAATACTTCTATAATTTTATTTTCTATAAGTCTATCAATTTTAATTGCTAATTTAATTGGTGTTCCACAATCTACCAGTCAATCTACAGTTTTAGCAATCTCTGGAGCTGCATCAGCTTTAGGAGAATTTAATTCAAAAAAACTAGTTTACGAAATTTTACCTACATGGGTTATACTTCCTATAATAGCTTTTATTATCATGTATATTTTATCAAAATGGGTTTTACCACTATTAAAAAGTAATTTTTTAATTTCAAATTATAAAAATTTAAAAGAACATAAATTACTTAAGTATACCTTAATAATATCTTCTCTTTATGTAGCTTTTTCAATTGGCGCCAATAACGTTGCAAATGCAGCTGCACCTATAGCTTCACTTACTGTAAATGAGATGGCAGAGAATGAAATTAAAAACTTTATACCAATAATAATTTTATCTGTTTTAATTGTAACACCTTGTTTTGCTATAGGAAGTTCATTAATGGGATATAAAGTAACAAAAAAAACTGGAAAAGAAATAGTTGAAGTATCTCCATTCCACGCTACAATAATTGCTTTTATTACTGCTTCACTTTTGTTATTAGCATCTTTAACAAAAGGAATACCTTCTTCATTAGTTCAATTAAACGGAGCGGCATTCATAGCTTTAAGTATAAGCAAAAAAGGAACAAAAAATACATTTAAAAATAAAACAGTTAAACAATTCTTCACAATTTGGGCAATTGCTCCAATTTTTGCTTTTTTTTTAACTTATTTCTTAATTAAGATTTTTAATTAAAAAGTATTAAAAAACAAAAAAGCCTAGCAAATGCTAGGCTTTTTGTGATCGCGCCAGAAGTATGCAGGCAATAATCACTATTATTTAAAAATAACCTAAAGTATTGAAAATACTGGTATTACACCATTATTTAAAAAAAATAAAATAAAATTAATTACCTTTATTTAATAAAAATTAACTATTTTTCGGCAAAATTTCGGCAATAAATGAAAGTTAAATTTTTTACTGTAAAATCAAAATCGGAAAGAACATCCATATACATTCGTTTTTGGGATAGTAACCGAATTGATTTAAAGACTAAAACAGGTTTGACTGTAAATCAATCAGATTGGAATCAAAAACGTCAGGAAGTTAAAAATAACATTTCGGCAACTGATAGAGATTTTAATAACACTAAATTAAGAGAACTTAAAAATTTTGTTCTTGAAAAATATAACATTGATTATAATTCAAATAATTTAATTAATGAAAACTGGTTAAAAACTAAAGTTAATGAATATTTTGACAGGAAAGATGAATCAGAGTTTTTTAAAGTCTATTTGAGTGATTGGATTCAAAAATTTATTGATGAAGTTAATGATAGAAATTCAAAAGGTTCTAAGTATTCACCAGTTAGAATACAGAGATTCAAAGTAGTTCAAAACAAGTTTAAAATTTTTGAGGAGAACACAAATAAAAAGTTTAATTTTTGTGAAATTTATTATAAATTATAAAATTCATTTATTGATTTTTTTTGAAACATTTAAAATATAAACGACAATACTATAGG
>JAIXHM010000142.1 GCA_030145825.1 Flavobacterium sp. | reverse complement strand
CTATAGTATACACCTTAACCTCATCAGATAATTTAATTTATAGATTATACTCTGACAATGTAACCTCATCTACTATTTGTTCAACTATTCCACCTGCTTCTCCTACTGTAAAGGAAGAATACGTGGCAAATCCAGGCGGACAAATTCAAATCATTACAAATGTCCTAACTGAAGTTAACAGCACTACAAAATCAACCAAAATTAGCTATACACATCAAATTAGATTGATTAACTGTCAATTCTCAAATGGGGACCAAACAAACACCTATACTGACTTTTTGTTTGGAAACTATATTTCTGAAAACAATACAATGAGCTACAACTTTAGCATAAATACTGATTCTTGCGATTCTAACACCATTTACAGAAACAATTCAAATCAAGCTTTAATTTTAGACTTTAATACTTTTAATTTCCCTACAGCTACTGGAACAACAACGGTAACATTAGATGCAGACAACAGAGTTATTTCACGATTATATACTGGTGGAAGTTTAAGTAATTCTAGCATATGTACTGCAACACTTCCTTCACCATTAGAATTATTAGAAGAATGGATCGCAGAAGAAGGTACTGCTGAAATTATAACTGCTTTAACCGATATTAACGGAACCACTTATTTTGAACATACCATTACACTTTTAAATTGCAATTACAAGAAAAACAATTTAAGCTATTTTCATGACCAATTCACATTTGGAACTTATCTAGTTCCGAACTAAAAATAACAACATTTTAAAACAAAAAAAGAGGCGCTAATTGCACCTCTTTTTTTATCTCTGTTCATCAAAAATTTATCTATTTGCATTTTGCTTAAAGTAAACTTCAGTTGCTCCTAAACCATATTTTCGATAGCTCGCTTCTTGAAAAACTATGTTGTCATACCTACCTAATAAAAACTCAATTTCTGACTTTAAAACACCCTCACCAACACCATGAATTAACACCAAACGAGGCAATCTATTTTTGATACAGAAATCCATTTTTCTTTTAACTTCTTCCATCTGAATATTGAGTATATCATGATTAGACATTCCTCTTGTAGAAGGGACTAATTTTTCAATATGCAAATCAACTTCAAGTACAAAATCTTCCTTTTTAGAAGGTTTAATTTTTACAGTTTTGTGCTTTTTTGGTGAATTTTTATCACTTAAAACTTCAGTTAAACTTTTTGAAGAGAAAATATCACCTAAATCATTCATTTTATTTATTTTAACTAATTCGTTGACAAAAAATGTCATCGTAAAATTATCATTAGTTTCAATGGTAATTTGATCATTTTTAATTTGTTTCACTACACCTTCAATCACATCATCTAAAACCGCAACTCTATCTCCTATTTCAAAAAAATTATTCTTCATTTTCTTCCTCTTTACTTGGTATTTTTTTCATCAATCTGTACAACCCTACCATAAAAATTGCTACGCAAAAAATCATTAAAAACTTGTTTGGTTCAGGTTTACTTTGCTCCCATAAAGCATAAAATCCGCAACCAAAAAAAACTATTATTAATAACCAATTTTTCATCTTAAAAAATATTTTTTCCAAATATACTAAATCAAAAAAACTATTTTAATAAAGTATTTTTTTGTAAAATTGTATTCAATCAATTTTATAAAAAATGGAAGAATACATGTTACCTTGTATGAGCAAAAAACTTTTTGGTGTTGAATGTTTAGGATGCGGTACGCAAAGAGCTTTAATATTGCTTTTAAAAGGAGAATTTGTAGAAGCTTTTAAAATGTATCCTCCTATTTATACTTTAGTCATTTTATTTTTATTTTTATTTCTTCACATTGTGGACAAATCAAGAAACTATACTCGTATAGTTATTTCACTTGCTATAATAAATCTAATTATAATGATATTATCTTACGCTTATAAAATGTATAATTACTAACCTTTAAACTATATTAAAAAATGGAAAATCAAAAACTACCTAATGCTACCCCTGTTCTTGTTCTTGGTATTATTTCAATTATTACATGTTGTTGCTACGGAATTGTAGGAGCAATTGCTGGAATCGTTGGTTTAGTTCTTGCAAAAAAAGATTTAGCACTTTACAACGAGAATCCAACCGCTTACAGCAATTACAATAATCTAAAAATTGGTCGCATTCTTTGTATCGTGGGAATCGTATTAAGTATATTATATATTGTTTATATCATAGCTTTGATTTCAATGTTTGGAATGGAAACACTTCAAGATCCTCAAGTATTACAAGAAAAAATGAGAGAGATGATGGGAAAATAATCTTATAAAAATATTTTTACAAAAAAAGAGAAGCATTGCTTCTCTTTTTTATTTTATTAATAATCAATACTTTATAATATAATTTTATTCAATATTCATTTTTGGCACGCAAATTGGAATTACCTAATCAAACAACAAAACAAATAAAGTTGTTTAAATGTTTAACCTTAAATTGATGTATTATGAAAAAAATTACTTTAGTATTGAGTGCAGTAGTTCTTTTATTTGGAACAAGTATTGCTAAAGCATCAGCAGAAAAGGTTTTTGATGATGTGGAAAGAGGAATGTATCCTCCAGTAGATTACCGTTATGCAGAGCCAATTGTATTTATGGAAAGAGGAATTGAGTTTATGGTATTACCAAATGGAGAATTTGATTTTAATACTGTTGCTACTACTGCTCCAAGACCAAGAAATACAACTTATGGCGCTCCAAGAGGAAACGCATATGGTTATTATGGAAATTCAAATGTAGGAGTTCGTGTAGAACATGATTATATGGGACGTGTTAGACGTATTGGAAACGTATACATTAACTACGACAACGTAGGTAGAGTAAAAAGAATTGGTACCGTTTATATGAGATATAACAGTTTTGCGCTAACACAAGTAGGTGGTTTAAGAATTGTATATGATCGAAGAGGACGAATTGTAAACATTGTAGGAAATGTAAATAGTTCTAGTTATGGCTACAACTATAGCCCACAAGGAAACCATTACAGTCCTTCAAACGGAAACTACAACTACGACTACAATGACGATTATGGATATAATGATAACGACTTCTACTACTACAGAACTGATGGTACAAAAGCAAAAATGAGTGATGATGATGTTGTAGAAATCAAGAAAACTGAAAAAGAAAGTTTAGATCGTAAAAAATAAAGTAAATAGATTGGTTGGTTAGTTTGTTAAAAGTCCTGCGGCGCTCAATGCAAAGCAGGATTTTTTATTTATTACTACGCTTCTTCATTTAAAAATGATTGAAATTTTTCTAAATATTGCGCCATATGATAACCATCCATTAAAGCATGGTTAGCTTCAACCGAAACAGGTAAAAATCTTTTATTGTCTTTCAAATATGCTTTACCAAACGTAATTTTTGGAACCGATTCACTAGCGCTATTCTTTGTTGGATGTAATAAACCTGTAAAAGAAGACCAAGGCAATGTAGAATGTCTTATTAGATTATGTTTTAAATCTTCATTATTTAGGCGTAAACCTGTTGATTTTTGTACCGCTTCAATCTCTTTTTGTAATTCTAAATTGAACGTTTCAAAATCTTCGGAAAAATGAATAAACGAAAATCCGAATGTTCCATCTACTCTACCAATTGTAGTTCCAGCATGAATAACATCATAAATAACAACTTCGTCTTCTAAAATTCGATATTTAAAAGCTTCTACTTCATTTACAGCTTTCATTGATTTATGCATATAGCTTGCAAAAAATGAGATATTATTTTTTTTAGCATTATCAAACGCTATTGTACAATCTACTTCTGTAACGATTCCAAAATAAGGGTTGTCAAAATTTTTAAAGAATTCGAAATGTTCTTTTCTATTCCAATTTTGTATATCTATTTTTTTCATTACTGGAGTCTCTGTTTATTTAATAAAAGGCTTAATTGCTCTGTTAATTGCTTTCTACTGTATTTTTGAAGTCCAACTGCATAAACTTTCAATTCATTTTTTAAAAACGCTTCAAAAAGCTCTAAAATATACTTTTTAAGAATCTCTTTGTCTTGATAGGTAAAAAACTTTCCTGTATTAGTTTCTTTTATTATGGAAGCAAAATCAGCATTTTTAGGTCCAATTGCTATAATTGGTCTATCGGAAACAATATACTCAAAAACTTTACCTGGAATAATACATGTTGTTTCTTTAGAATTTATTTCAATTAATAACAATACTTGCGAACATCTTTGTTCTTGCAATGCTACTTCGTGAGAAACATAACCTAAATGATGAACAAAATTTTCAAGTCCGCTATCTTTTATGGAACGTAAAACATCTTCGCTTACAGCTCCAATTAGTTTTAGTTCAAAAAGTCGAGAAAATGATTCATTTTCTTTCATAATTTCGTTTAAAACATCCCAAAGTACTTTTGGGTTTCGTTCTGAAAGCAATGAACCAATATGTGCCAAAGTAAATTTTTCATCCATTGTCTTCTTCTCTACTCGTTCTAAATCATAACCATTTGTAATTACAGAAATTGGCTTAGAAGTAATTGCTTCAAACTCTTTTTTGGTTGTTGGCGAGGTTACAATAACTTCATCACAAGTGTTTAAAACTTCTTTTTCTAAAGTCTTATGCTTTTTTGCAGCCCAATTACTCAACTTTAACTTATTGTGATAACCAATAGTTGTCCAAGGATCACGAAAATCGGTAATCCAATTTACATTTGTTTCTTTTTTTAATTGTAAACCAATTAAATGTAAACTATGCGGCGGACCAGTTGTTATAACAGTTTCTATTTGATGTTCAACAATATATTTCTTCAAATAATTAACCGATGGTTTTACCCATAAAATACGAGCATCTGGAATAAATAGATTGCCTCTTACCCACAACATCAGTTTTTCTAAAAAAGATTGCTTTTTCTTTTCCGAAATAATTCCGGAACTTATTTTTTTTGCTTTCCCTTTTGAAAAAACAGCCGCTAAAGCATAAGGTTCTCTAATTTTTTGTTTTACAATAATTGCCTTGTTTGAAACTTCATTAAGTAATTTTTCATCAACTAAAGGATACGTTGGATTTTCTGGAATATATACATGTGGTTCAATTCCAAAATCGGGTAAATACTTTACAAACTTTAGCCAACGTTGCACTCCTGGACCTCCAGCTGGCGGCCAATAGTAAGTAATAATTAGTATTTTTTTAGAATCTTTCAGTTTTAAAAATTGAGTCACAAATATAGTCAATAATAAAAGACAACTTTTTAATGCAGATTAAAATTCTATAAAACTTTCAAAAAATTTAATAACATGGTGACCACCTCCCAAACGTAACTTTGTATCATAATCATAAAATAAAATTGCTATGAAAAAGTTTGTAATAACAACAGTATTAGGTTTAATGAGTTTTGGTTTTTATGCACAAAACTTAAATGTTAAAAGTGAAACCAAAACAGAAGTAACAACAGTAAAAGACTCAAAAGGTGTAAAAGAAGTTGAGAAAAAGGTTGTAACAAAAGAGTTTCAAGATGTAAAAGTAGACGACAGTAAAAGACATGGTAAAAATGGTAGAAACATGCCGCAAGTTACCACAAACCCAGTAGAAGTAGTTGAAACAACTAGTGTTTCTGTTGATGGCGATGTAAAATATGTCGATGTAGATCGTTCTGCTTATTATACCTACAACGGAAAAAAATATGAGTTAAAAAGAAATGATAATGGTTATACATTTCATTCTAATAATGGAAATAAAAATGGTTTCTTAAGAAAAACTAGTGACAACCACTATATTTATGTAAAAGGAAATGAAATGTCAGTTGGACATTTTAATGCAGAAGGAAATTTAGTTATCGATACTTACGACAAAAAAAGTGACTCCATTATTACCACTATATATACCTCTGCAAAATAATAATTTGCGAGACAAAAAAAAGCCTTAAACAATGTTTAAGGCTTTTTTTATTCTTATTGTTTTTTACTTTCCAAGTAAATTCCGTATCCAATAATTATAAACATTAATATTGATGCTATAAGCGCAATAGTACTTCCTGTAGAAACAACTTTAGGTTCAAATGAAAACTCAATCGTATGTTTACCAGCCGGAACTTGCAAACCACGTAATACATAATCTACATTATAAATACTTGCTTCTTTTCCATCAATTGTCGCTTTCCAACCATTCTTGTAATACATTTCAGAAAACACTGCAAAACCTTCTTTTGTGTTATTTGAAGTGTATTTTAGATAATTTGGTTTATAAACTTCTAAATTAATGTTTGCTAAAGAATCTTTTTCAAATTCAGTTTTATCAATCTTAGCAATTGGATTAGTTACAAATTTACCTGAATATATTTCACTATTTACTTTGGAAACAATTACTTCATTTTTAGAATCTAAATTTTCTAAAGCTTTAATTTCTTCATCTGCAGAATTTACTACTTTCACTTTTTCTACAAACCAAGCATTTCCGTTAGCCGAAGGATTTTTTATTACAATATCTTGTTCTCTACCTGGGAAAATTAAATATTTTACATTTAATAAATCTAAAACAGCATTGCTTTTGTTTAAATTGCCCGTTTCTAAATCTACTGAATTAAACAATTCATCAAACTTATTTTCTACTTCATAATTAAACAATTCATCCATTCTTCTTGGCCTTACAGCACTATAGCCACCTACCGATTTATGAAAATATGATGTTCTTCCTTGCAATCTTCCCTGAACTTCATAAACTCTAAAAATTGATTTATCACTTAAGATTACTTTGTCAGCTTCAGTTTGTTGGAAAGGTTGCTCCATTCTATATGCATCTACAAATTTATCTTGTGCTACATATTTTTTGTCGATTGTAAATAAATCGGAAACCATTAATAACCCAACTAC
>JAIXHM010000141.1 GCA_030145825.1 Flavobacterium sp. | reverse complement strand
TATAGAATAAATTATATAAATTTATTAAAATAATATCTTATTAAAAAATTAATTATGAAAAAATTAATATATTTAACTGTTTTTTTTCTTTCGTCTTCCATTTGAGCACAAAAATATGAGTTGGGAGAAGTTACTAAAGAAGAATTGCTAGAAAAAGTAAATCCTAATGATTCAACTGCAGGTGCAACAATTTTATTTCAAAAAGGAGAGACTCGATTTGATTACAGCTCACAAAGAGGATTCGAAATGATAACTGAGGTAGAAACTAAAATTAAAATCTATAAAAAAGAAGGGTTAGATTTTGCAAACTTTGAAATTGAGACGTACAAATATGGAGGGAACAAAGAATTGGTTAATTTTTCTAAATGTATAACTTACAATTTAGAAAGCGGAAAAATAGAAAAATCAAAACTTAAAAGTGATGGAGAGTTTAAAGAAGAGTTAAGTCGTTATTATGATAATTACAAAATTGTTATGCCCAATGTTAAAGAAGGATCAATTATAGAATATAAATATACTATAACTTCTCCTTTCATTAATAGAATTCCGCGATGGAATTTTCAATCAACAGTTCCTGTAAATTATTCTGAGTATGTTACAAAAATTCCTGAATATTATGTTTTTAATGTGCATAATAAAGGATATTTGACGCCAACTGTTTCATCAGAAATTAAAAATAAAGAATTCTCTGAGATGTATCAGGAGAGATACGGTACAGGTGGTGCAGGAAGACCTTTAAATCATGAGAGAGGAACATATAGTCTAAAGTATACTGAGAAAGTAACAAAATATATTGTAAACAATGCAAAACCTATTAAAGATGAAGATTTTGTAGGTAATGTAGATAATTATATTAGTTCTGTAGATTACGAGTTAGTATCTACTCGCTATCCAAACCAGCCTTTTAAAAATTATGCTACCAACTGGAATGATGTTGTTAAAGATATATATGAAAATGAAGATTTTGGAGGACAGCTTAAAGGAAATGATTTTTTAAAAAGTACTTTAGATGAAATTTTAGGAGGATCAATATCTCAAGATGAAAAAATCTCTAAAATTTATGGTTATATTTATAATAATATAAGTTGGAACGGGTATAATGGATATTTTGCAGATAAAGGTATAAAAAAGGCGCTTAAAGAGAAATCAGGAAATGTTGCCGATATAAATTTACTTTTAGTTGCCATGTTAAGGGAAGCAAGTGTGGAGGCAAACCCTATGATTTTAAGCACTCGAAGTAATGGGATAGCTTTATTTCCCTCAAGAAAGGCTTTTAATTATGTTGTTTGTGCTATAGAAACAAATAATGGTCTAATTTTAATTGACGCTTCAGATAAAAAATCTTCTCCTAATATGTTGCCAATTAAGTGTTTAAATTGGGATGGAAGAATAGTTCGAAAAGATGGAACTTCAATATCAATTAGTTTAAGACCAAATTCATCATCTACATTAAATAGAACTTTAATGGCTACAATTGATGAGAATGGCACAATTAATGGTAAAATAAGAGAACAATATTTTGATTATTATAATTATATTTATTTGAATGATAATAAAAATAAAAAAGATGAAGAGATTATAACAGATAAAGAAAAATCTTGCAATGATGCTGAAATTGAAAACTATTCAAAAAAAGAAGATAACAAAACAAATTCTATAACGGAAAGTTATTCTTTTACAAGTCAAAATACTATTGATATAATTTCTGGGAAAATGTATTTAAAACCTTTATTGTTTTTTGGAACAAAAGAAAATCCATTTAAAGAGGAAACAAGAGAATATCCTATAGATTTTACTTTTGCAAAACAAAATAAATTTAATATTAGTTTTAGTATACCAGAAGGATATGAAGTAGAAACATTGCCAGAGGCTGCAAATGTTGTGATTGAAAATGGGGTTGGTAACTTTAGTTATGTTATTAGACAAAATGGAAATCAAATTCAATTGATAAGTTCTATTGAAATAAGTAAAACCTTATTAGGAGCAGAATATTATTCTGTAATTAAAGATTTTTTTAATAAAATTGTTGAGAAGCATAACGAAAAAATTGTTTTAAAAAGAAAAATATAATGAATATCAAAAACGCACAATTAGACGTAGATAATTGGATTAAAGAACACGGCGTTCGTTACTTTAACGAATTAACGAATATGGCGCAACTTACCGAAGAAGTAGGGGAAGTTGCTCGAATCATTGCGCGTCGTTATGGCGAACAATCGGAAAAAGAAAGTGATAAAAACAAAGACTTAGGCGAAGAGCTAGCCGATGTAGTTTTCGTGGTTTTGTGTTTAGCAAATCAAACGGGAGTTGACTTACAAGCAGCCTTCGACAAGAAAATGGATTTAAAAACCAAACGCGATCACGATCGTCATCATAATAATAATAAACTTAAATAAGGTTTATGGCAAAAGGTTATAGGTATAAGTTCACTTGTTGATGTTGAGAATTTTTTACCATAAACCTTTTACCATAAACCTTTTACCCATAAAATATGAACTGGATTTTACTAATCATAGCCGGATTATTTGAAGTCGGTTTTGCTAGTTGTTTAGGTAAAGCCAAAGAAACTTCAGGGCAAACTATGTGGTTGTGGTATTTAGGCTTTTTAGTTTGTTTGATCATCAGTATGGTGCTATTAGTAAAAGTGACCAAAGATATTCCAATTGGGACAGCATATGCCGTTTGGACAGGAATTGGAGCTGTAGGAAGTGTTTTAGTCGGGATTTTTATTTTCAAAGAACCGGCAACTTTCTGGCGAATATTCTTTCTAATGACATTAATAGTCTCTATAGTTGGATTAAAATACGTTTCTGAATAATGAATTTACATTTACAAAAGTCAAAAGTCAAAAATCAAGAGTTACAAGTTACCATTACTGGAAGTAAATCAGAAACAAACAGATTACTGTTGTTACAAGCTTTGTATCCAAATTTAGACATAACCAATATTTCAAATTCAGATGATTCAGAAGTGATGCAAAAAGCACTAAATGAATTGTCAGTTCGAGCGGAGTCGAGAACAGTCGACGTACATCACGCGGGAACGGCGATGCGTTTTCTTACCGCTTTTTTCTCGATTCAAGAAGGAAAAGAAGTGTTGTTAACGGGTTCTTCTCGAATGAAGGAACGCCCGATTAAAATCTTAGTAGAAGCTTTACAACAATTAGGTGCTGAGATTTCGTATGTTGAAAATGTAGGTTTTCCGCCAATTAAAATTATTGGTAAAAAACTATCGCAAAATAAAGTGTCATTACCTGCAAATGTGAGTAGCCAATATATTTCTGCTTTGTTGTTGATTGCGCCAAAATTAGAAAATGGTTTAGTATTAACACTCGAAGGTGAAATTACTTCGGTTCCGTATATCAAAATGACGTTGGCGTTATTGAATGAAATTGGTGTACAAACTTCTTTTGAAAATAACACAATTAAAGTCAACCATCAACCATCAACCATCAACCATCAACCAATAACAGTTGAATCAGACTGGAGCTCGGTTTCGTATTGGTATTCTATTGTGGCTTTGTCTGAAATTGGAACGCAAATCACTTTATCGAGTTACAAGAAAAATAGTTTGCAAGGCGATGCTGCTTTGGCTGAAATTTATAAAGATTTTGGAGTTGAAACTTTATTCAATGAAAATAATACAATCACAATTTCAAAAGAAAAAGCCCATAAGCTTTTACCTTTGACCCAAAACCTAAAAGATTGTCCCGACATCGCTCAAACTATTTCGGTTACATGTTTTGGGTTAGGAATTGGATGTGATTTATTTGGATTACACACGTTAAAAATTAAAGAAACTGATCGTTTAGAAGCGTTAAAAACGGAGTTGTCTAAATTAGGCGCTGCAATTTCAGTAACCAATGATTCGTTGCATTTACAACCTTCGAATTCAATCAATGAAAATATCGCGATAAAAACGTATCAAGACCACAGAATGGCAATGGCTTTTGCGCCACTTGCACTTCGTGTTCCAATTATCATTGAAGAAGCTGAAGTAGTTTCCAAATCGTATCCGGATTTTTGGAACGATTTAAAAGCAGTAGGTTTTCAAATAGCATAAATTATCTTTTGATCAATTGAATACTATCTAAAATGGTTTGTACTTTATCGGATGAAATTGGTAATTGCAAACCATTTTTTAATACCAAATTTCCACCATCCGATTTGTTATAAGCCGAAACAAAATTTACGTTGACAATATACGATTTGTGAATGCGAACAAAACTAGGGTTACTGCATAAAATATCTTCGAAGTTTTTCAAATTTCTACTTACCACATGCTTTACATCATTAGCACATTTAATTTCTGAATAAGCGCCGTCTCCTTTGATGAATTGAATGTCTTCCGTTTCCAAAAACAAAATACTATTGCCGCTTGGCACCGCAACACGTTGCAACACATCTTGCTTCATGGTTTCCTTTAAAAGCGAATAGTTTGTTTCTGTTGATTTTTGTTTTTCAATTCGCGCAATAGCATTCGATAATTCTTCCGGATTGATTGGTTTCAACAAATAATCCACTGCTGAGAATTTAAAAGCTTGCAAAGCATATTCGTGATAAGCAGTTGTGAAAATGATTTTAAATTTGACTTCGTTTTCATCAAAAAAGTCTAATAATTCCAAACCACTATGACCTGGCATTTCAATGTCAAGTAAAACCAAATCAGGTTGATGTTTACGAATCGCTTTTACACCTTCTGGAAGATTCTCGCATTCAGCAACCACTTCTACATTTTTACAATATTCGTCAACTAGAAGTGATAGGTTTAAGCGAGCTCTTTTTTCATCATCAATAATTATAGCTTTCATCATAGGGTGTGTATCGGTATTATTATTTCTACTAATGTTCCCGTAGGTTGATTTTGTAGATTGTGTTTGTCAATTATTTTTAAAGAAATGTTTTTATGATTGTATTCATTCAACAAGTCAATTCGGTTTTGTAATGCTTCAGTAGCAAACGACTGATGTTTTTTATTTTTAATCTGATTCAATTCGGTGCTTTTTTGTCGACCAATACCATTGTCATCAATGCCGATATGCAATTCGTTATTCTGTAATTCGAACGAAATCGTGACTTTTTTATCGCCTTGTTTATGAAGTAATCCGTGTTTTACAGCATTTTCAACATAAGGTTGCAACAACATGGTTGGAATTTTGATGCTTTCTTGATCAATGTTTTTTCCAACTTGAATTTCGTAACTAAAATCTTCATCAAAGCGACCTTTTTCGATATCTAAATAGAGTTGAAGTGTTTTAACTTCTTCGGAAATTGAAATAAAATCTTTTTCCGTCATTTCTAAAATCGTTCTCGTTAGATTTGAAAATTTGGACAAATAATCAATAGCCAAGCGCTTTTCATTCGATAAAATAAACGATTGTAATGTATTTAAAGCATTGTAAAAGAAATGCGGATTCATTTGCGATTTGATGGCTTTCAACTTCGATTGGTTCACATTTTTTTCCAAGTTGATTTTGTCCAAAACCAATTGGTTACGTTTTTCAATTTTCTTGATGTTGTTCCGATACAGCCAATACAGCAGTGCCAATAGACCAAGTGATGCTCCGAAAATAAAAGGAAACTGTAACCAAAACGGTCGGTTGATAGTGAAATGGATTTTGGTTGTGTTTTTAAAATCGGAATTAAGTACAAACTCAATGGTATAACTTCCATGATTTAATGAGTTTAAAACCAATTCCGGATTTAAAATATCAACTTTTTGCCATTGTGATTCGTTAATGCGATATAACAATTCGTGTTCTTCAAAAGGTGTTGGCGATAAAAAACGATACTTAATAGTAATGTTATTTTCGTTATAAGCCAAATCATTCAATTTCAATTTTGTTACAACTTCATTATTTATTTTTATGTTTTCAATACTAAAAATAGGATTGGAACGATTGTAAACTTCTTGTTTTTTGATAATTAAACCTCTATTGGTCGAAATGTAATAGCTGTTGTTTTTCAGGATAATATCATTCACTTCAATATTGCTATTAATATGAATAATTTGCTTTAGCTTTTTGGTGACCAAATCGTACTCAAAAATGTATTTATTGGTTATGATAAACAGTAATCCGTTTTTAAGAATCGTTCTTTCTACATTTTCTTTTTGAATGGTTTCCGGGAAATTAATTTCTGAAATGGAATTGTTTTCAATTTGGAATAAATTCAAATCTCCATTACAAGCATAAATTTTTCCGTTAGCAAAAGATAATTTAGTAATGTTTAACGAAGCGTTTTTATGTTTTAATTCGGAAAGTAAACCATTTTGACCAATATAAAACAAACCGTTATTGGTTGCAAAATAAATTGTTTTGTTGATGCTGTCGTAGGCTGTCGATTTTCCTTTAGCATTGATAACAATATTGTTATAATTATGATTTTTTAATTGGATGAAAGTCTCGTAAACTAAATCCCAATCGCTTTTGCTGTTTTCATTTGTTTTAATTAATCCGGAAGAACTACTCGCAGCAAATGCAATGTATTTATGATCTACAGCGCAAACACTTTTAACAGCAATTGGCAATTCGTTAGTTAGTTTTAGATCCGAATTGAGAATACCAAACTTGGAAGAAGTAAAATACAATTGGTTAGAGACTTTATCATGAAAAATTTGTCCCATTTGATGGTTGTCTTTTCCAGTAAAAATGGATTTAAACTGATTTTTTTCTAATTCAAGTATTTTATCATTTTTGGTTCCAATAACTAATTGTTCGTTTTTAAAACATAAAGAAGTTAAACTTTCTTGAGAGCTAATTAATTGCGTATCAAAATCTTCAATGTAAAATAAACCTTCGGTTAAAGTAGAAATCCAATAATTATTGT